>CAYMHP010000387.1:0-4649 GCA_964390225.1 uncultured Solibacteraceae bacterium | reverse complement strand
AGGTGGAGAAGGTCCTGTCCACGCTGACCGACCGCGAGGCCAAGATCATCAAGCTGCGCTTCGGCATCGACTCGGGCTATCCCCGGACGCTCGAGGAAGTGGGCCGCATCTTCCGCGTGACGAGGGAGCGCGTGCGGCAGATCGAGGCCAAGGCGATCCGCAAGCTGCGGCATCCCTCGCGCAGCAAGTCGCTGCGGGACTATCTGGACTAGGGATCACGTGCGGGAGCGCGAGCGGCATCCGTTCCTCGACAACCTGGTCTTCGGCCTGGCGCTGGCGCTTTTCCTGTTCCTGCTCGGCGTGGGGATCAAGCGTCTCTCCGGCTTGCGCGACGGGCAGCGTCCGTCTCCTTGGGGTAGCGTCGCGCCGGTCCAAGACAGCGGCACCGAAAGGGCCGTGCCGGAGCTGCCTTCCGTGCGCATCGTCAAGCCGGGCGAGTCCAATCCTTCCGCGGCTCCCGTCCCGGCGCCGGGCCAGCGCTAGCCCGGCTTACGGCCGGCGCTTGGCCAGGAAGTCGCGGATGATCTCGGCGGCGGCGTCCTTGCCGCCCAACCCGAAGGCGATGGCGATCGCCAACCCCGCCGAGGCGAGCAATATCTGGACGGCCGTGGAGACGAAGTCCATGCGCACGCCCATCTGCTCGAGGGACTTCAGGGTCGAGAAGGCCACGGAAAGGACGTAGGCCGCCTGCGAGAGCTGCGCGCCGCCCTTGATGCCGTTGGCCGCCGTGGCGTTGGACACGATCTCGGAAAGGAATCGCGCGAACAGCAGGCCTCCGAAGAAGATCAGCAAGGCGGCCGTCAGGGCCGGCAGGAAGGCGACGAAGCGCTCCAGGAGGTCGGAGATGATCCCCATGTCGACGGCGTTGGCGGCCGAGACGATGAAGATGAAGAGGACGAACCAGTAGATCAGGAACGACGCGGCGAAGGAGGGGGACTTGCCGAAGCCCAGGCGGGCGAGGACCTCGTTGATTCCGACGCGGCTCGTCAGCCCGTCGAGGTTCGCCTTCGCCAAGATCTTCTCCGTCAGCGCGCGCAGGGCGCGCGCCGTGAACATCCCGAGCAGCAAGAGGAAGAAAGCCGCCGCGAAGCGGGGGATCTGGGAGGCGAAGCGCTGCGCGGCGGAGCTGAGCGGCTCGGCGATCAGGGACAGGACGTTGGGGCTTGTCACCGGCCCATTCTAGCAAAACGACGAAAGGTTGACGGCGAATGGAACTAAATCGCTGGTTCGTTCGTATCCTTGGTAATGGAGAACTATTCAAACAAAGCGGTTGACAGGTTTAAGAGGGCAGTATATACTTTGGATATACTTGCGGTTGATATGATCACCAGAATCCAAAAGTGGGGCAATAGTCTGGGGCTGCGCCTTCCAAAAGGCGTGGCTAGTGATGCCGGAGTCTCGGCTGGGTGCGCCGTTGATCTGCGGGTCGAGAATGGCCGCATCATAATGATTCCATTGCGCAAACATCGCTTTCGGTTGGAACAACTTCTCTCCAAAGTCACTACGGAGAACGTCCATTCGGAAATAGACATGGGTCCTACGACAGGGAAGGAGCAATTGTGAGGTCTTCGTTCGTTCCCGATCGAGGAGATTTAGTTTGGCTCCACTTCGATCCGAGATTAGGGCACGAGCAAGCGGGGCGTCGCCCTGCGCTCACGCTCTCGCCTAAGGATTACAATGCCAGGGTTGGCATGGCGCTTTTTTGCCCTGTGACATCTCACGAGAAGGGATACCCTTTCGAAGTCAGGCTACCCAGTGGAAAAATCCCGGGCGTGGTGCTCTCTGATCATGTGAAAAGTTTGGACTGGCGGGCGAGAAAAGCGCATTTTATCGATCAAGCGGAGCCCGAAGTCATTTCGGAAGTTTTGGGTAAGTTAGGGACGCTGCTTGGTTATTAAAGGCCGGATTCCCAGCGCTTTTGCACTCGCCGCAATTGGCGGGAAGCTTTGCGGATCATTTGCCCATGCCTGACGCGGATTGTCGGTTTAAGAGCCGGTAAGACGGCGAGGGCTTTCAGCCCGAATCGATCGGCAGAATTTGCCGTTACTAGAGGCGCATGAAGATTCAGATTGTTCAATTGTAGTTCGATCGTCTGTCCCGACGCCAGGCGCGCGACGGCCGTCACCCCGCCGTCTTCCCGCGAGCGTTGGCGCAGGATCTGCGCGGAAAGCGGGTCTTGGCCGACGATCATGCTGCTCGAGATCGCCGAGGCGATCGGCTCGGTAAGCGCCTGGGCGGGCAGGAGCGCCAGGATCATTGACAGCGCCGTTTTCTTCATCCCTTCCAGGATACCCGCGATCCGCCGCGGCGGGCAGTGTCCTTGGGCCTAGCGTCGGGGAGTCCAAAGGGCCTACGGCGTCAGCGCGAATTGGCGGTCGCGCGGGCGGGCGAGTGGTTGGAAGGAACGCTCAGGCTGTCGGTTTGATCGCCGGAGAGGCCGCCTAGGGCTTGGTTGGCTACGGCGTTCATGCGGTCGACGCCCTGCGGCAAGGTGTTCAACGTCGGGCCGCCGCCCAGCTGGAAGCTCACGGAGCGGGGAGAGCCTTGCCCGCCGGAGGACGCCTGCAGCGACTGCGCCGTCGGGATGCCGGAGACGTTGACGGCGATCTGCGAGACGAAGGGACTGACGACGGCGGCGATCTCTTCAGGGCTCATCCCCGCGCCGGAGGGGGGCGCCGGCGCGGGGCTAAAGTCGCTTTGCGCGGTCCTGCTGGGCAGGGCTAGATTGGGATTCAAGGGAGAGCTCGTCCCTGGCGTTCCTTGCCGTGGCGAAAACCTTGTCTGGGCGGCGACCGGACCCTTTGGGGAGACGGTCGTCGAAGCGCCGGCCGCGTCCGGGGCCTGCGAGCGCTGCGCCGCGGCGTTGTATTGCGCCGAGCCGGCGGGGTAGCAGGCGCCAGCGCCCGTGCAATAGCGCGTCGGGACGTTGACTCCCGACTGAAAATAGCCCGAATCAAAGCCCTGGCCGAGCTGGGAAGCGACGTTGATCGCGCCGTTGGCTCCCGTCGCGATGGCGCTGGGGTCGGTGACTGAGCCGATCGCCGGCCAGTGTTTGTCGAACATCGGGTTGATCTGATCGAAAGCCGGCGCCGGCGAGGCGCAAAAGGAGGCCGCGAGCGCGAGGAGGAGGGGGGTGATCGACTTTTGCATGGGCTTGCCGCAAGTATAGACGCCGCGCCGCGGCGCCGCCATGGGCCTAAAGGCCTATAAGTCAATGGGACTAAAGACCTACAAAACTTTGTAACGGAAGCTGTTGCAGCGGGCGACGGCATTTTGTATATTGGCGCTCCTTAAATACGAACTTATGATCAGATTTGGCACGGCCGGCTGGCGCGGAATCGTCTGCGACGAGTTCACGTTCTTGAACGTCCGCAAGGTCGCCCACAGCATCTCCGCCTACATCAAGGAGAACTCGGAGTACGGCGTCGCCGGCGTGGACTACAACACCTTTATCGGGTCCGGCGGCCGTCCCGCCGTCCCGCTCGTCGTCATCGGCTTCGACGGGCGGTTCCTGTCGGAGGAGTTCGCCCACGAGATCGCGGCCGTTTTCGCGCTCGACGGAGTCAAGGCCATCATCGCCGACTCCGACCTGCCCACCCCGGCCGTCGGCTGGTCGGTGGTCCGCCATAAGGCCGTGGGGGGCGTCATGATCACCGCCTCCCACAACCCGGCCCAATACAACGGCTTCAAATGGATGCCTTTCTGGGGCGGCGCCGCCACGCCGAACATCACCGACGACATCGAGCGTCGCGTCGAGCTCATCGGCCACCACGCCGTCAAGACCATGTCGGTGGACCGGTCCGTGCGCGAGAATTGGATCGAGACCGCGGATTTTAAGCCGGCTTATTTCAAGCAGCTGGCCTCGCTGCTCGACGTCAAGGCGATCAAGAAGGCCCGACTGAAGGTGGGCATTGACGTCATGCACGGCTCGGCGCGCAACTATTTGAGGCCTTTCCTGGAAAGCCTGGGCGTCGAGGTCCACGCCCTCCACGAGGACCGGGACGTGCTTTTCGGCGGGATATCGCCGGAGCCGAGGCCTGAGTCGCTCGTCGAGCTCAAGGAGCTGATGGCCAAGAAGAAGCTGTCTCTCGGCCTGGCCTGCGACGGCGACGCGGATCGTTTCGGCATCCTCGACGCCGGCGGTCAATGGATCTCGGCCAACGAGTCCCTGGCCCTCATGCTCGAGCATCTGGTCGCCAACCGCGGCCTGCGCGGCAAGGTCGCGCGCAGCGTCATGACCTCCCATTTCATCGACGCCGTGGGCAAATCGCACGGCCTCGACACCCGCGAGACGCCGGTGGGCTTCAAATTCATCGGAGAGCTCCTGCGCACGGGCCAATACCTCATCGGCGGCGAGGAGTCCGGCGGCATGACCATCCGCGGCCACGTGCCGGACAAGGACGGCCTGCTCGCCTGCCTCTTGATGCTCGAGCTCGTCGCCGTCGAGCGCAAGCCGCTCTCCGTCGTCCGCGAGCGCCTGTTCAAGAAAGTCGGCGCGTTCCACAACGTGCGCTTGAACTTCAAGCTCGAGCGCATGCGCGAGATGTTCGAGCTCCAGGAGCGCCTGCGCGTAAAGCCGCCCCTCGACCTGGCGGGCGGCTCGGTCTGGCGCATCGACGAGTCCGACGGCTTCAAGTTCATCCTGCGCG
>CAYMHP010000386.1:0-4697 GCA_964390225.1 uncultured Solibacteraceae bacterium | reverse complement strand
CGTCGCCTTCTATGGGCGGTTCCTGAGGTTGCATGTCACTGAGCGTGTCGGCGACCATTATGTGTTCATGACGGGCGGCGGATTCCATCACGAGATTGCGCTGCAACGGGTCGCGGCGGACGCGCCCGCGCCTGAGCCGCACGGTGTGGGCCTCTATCATGTCGCGTTCGAGGTTCCCAGCAAGCGCGACTTCGCCGAGGCGTTTCAAGCGCTGACAGAGGCGGGTGTGCGCGTCGGCGCGGTCGATCATTTCATTAGCTGGGCGATGTACTTCGACGACCCAGACGGCAATGGGCTGGAGATCTACTGGGATACACGCGGCGAGCCCGGCGGCAAGCAGCTCTGGCGCGGTGAAAATGAGGATCTCACGCCAGCGCAGGTGTTAGCCGCGCTGGCGGAGTAGCGCGCATCACTGTGTCTGACGCTGTGGGCGAAACTCGCTGAGCCAGAGTAGCAGCGCCAGGGCCATGTAGCCCGCGCCGAGCGCCGCGACGCCGAGCCAGCCAGCGGCGGCATAGATGGCGGCGGAGGTGGCCGAGCCGAGCGCTCCACCGACAAAGTATGTGGTCATGTAGGCGGAGGTCAGGCGGCTGCGCGCGTCTGGACGCAGGCGATAGATTTCGCTCTGATTGGTGATGTGGATTCCCTGCGCGCCGAGGTCGAGCAGCAGAATACCCGCGATGAGCGCGATGAGAGAACCGCCACCCAGCGCGATCAACCCCCAGGCGACCAGCGCCGCCAGGATGAAGCCTCCGGTCGCCATGCTCGCGAGGCCACGGTCGGCCCAGCGTCCGGCTGCCGAGGCGGCCAGCGCTCCCGCTACGCCGACAAGGCCGAACAGCCCAATAATCGCCTGATTGAGGCTGTAGGGTGGTCGCGCCAGCAGGAAGGCGATGCTCGTCCACAACACACTGAACGCCGCGAAGGCCAGCGCGCCATAGGTTGCGCGACGACGCAGCAGCGGCTCTTCCTGCGCGATGGCGAAGACTGACCGCAGCAGCCGCCCGTAGCCGATGCCCTGGGCCGGGCGCGCCGCGTCAGGCAGCTCGCGCCAGAGAACGACGATCAACGCGCTGATGAGCAAGGCGGCGATCCCATACACCGCGCGCCAGCCCGCCACTTGGCTAATCAGTCCGGCGATGGTGCGCGAGAGCAGGATGCCCAGTAGCAGCCCACTCATCACAAAGCCCACCACACGACCGCGCGATCGGTTATCCGCCAGTGTAGCGGCGAATGGCACGAGAATCTGCGCTACCACCGACGTTAGCCCAACGACCAGCCCCGCTGCCAGCAGCACGCCGAGCGTGGGCGCCAGCGCCATCGCAATCAGCGCGAGCGCCGATACCCCTAGCGTCAGCCCAATCAGGCGGCGGCGGTCGAGCAGATCACCCAGCGGCACGAGCAAGAGCAGTCCCGCCGCAAAGCCAAGCTGCGTGAGGGTCACGATCTGGCCGACAGCGGCGCTGGTGGCGTGAAATTGCCGCGCGATGGTTTCCAGCATCGGCTGGGCATAGTAGAGATTCGCCGCGACCAGGCCACAGGCGATGGCGAAAACCAGCATCAAGCGGCGCGACAGGCCGAGCTCGCGCGGCGCATCTACTGCCTGTGCGCCCTCATGCTGTGCGCTAGCGTGTTCCGACCGCTCCGAGTCCGGCGGTCTCTCGATGGTGGAGTGTTGAGTCACTGCGCTCCTGATGTTTCCTTCGCGCGCGTCGTTGCTCTGCTCGTTCATGCGACCGTCATGGGCGTCATCCACTTCATTGCGCTTCATTAAGTAAAGTATGAGACGGGATGAGCAGTGAGCGCAAGGGTGAAGCGACGGAGCGCTGCGTCAGGGGCGGGGATGACGCCCTGAGCTGCTCGATAGGACGAGCGGGCGTGGTGGCGTGGGTAGGCTGGAGGAGGAGGAGTCAGGCGGCAGGCCCATGCGCTTGCGGCGGCGCGAGACGAGCGCCCAGATGCTCATCGTCACGGCGGGGACGAGCGCCAGCCCAATGATCGTCGGCGCCTCGGTGGCCGCGATAGTGAGCCAGGGGGTGAGATGGAAGAAGGCGGACCATCGCCAGGCGTGCGCCTGCAAGTAAGCCGCGAGTATGGTCACTGCGCCGAATGCTCCCGTGACAATGTAGAACAGCAGGGCGACCTGGCGCTCGCTCAGCCCGGTGGCGAGCAGACGGTGGTGCAGGTGCGAGCGGTCCGCATGGAGTGGCGTATGTCCGCGCCGGACGCGCCGCACGATGACCCGCGCCGCGTCGAGGATCGGCAAGCCGAGCAGCAGCAGCATCGTCGCCAGCTTCGCGCCGCCCACGCCCGCCAGTGTCGCCAGCGCCAGCCCCAGGAACATCGCGCCACTGTCGCCCATGAAGAGCCGACCTGGTCGCCAGTTGAGCAGCAGGAAGCCGAGCGTGGCCCCTGCCAGAATCGCGCAGAGCAGCGCGACGCTCTGCTGCCCCAGCATCCAGCTGATGGCGGCCATGACGAGCGCCGCGATGCTCACCAGCCCGCCCGCCAGTCCATCCACGCCATCCACCCAGTTGATCGTGTTCATCATGCCGACGATCCAGAACCAGGTGAACGGTAGCGCAATCCACCAGGGCAACGGCACATTCGCCTGCGCGCCCGACGAGAGCGGATTGTGGATCACTTCGATGATCATGCCGTGGACGCCGGGATAGATCACCAGCAGCGCCGCCGCCGTCTGCGCCAGCAGCCGAACCGCAGGCTTCAGCCCGCGAATGTCATCGACCGCCATCACGATGACGGTCAGCGTCGAGGCTGCGAAGAGGCCCAACGCTACATGCGCCTCGTAGGGCGTGGCGGGATGGTAGAGCAGCGCCGCCACCAGCGCAAATGCCAGGAAGATGGCGATGCCGCCGAGACGTGGCGCAGCGACGCTGTGCAGGTGACGCCCGCCAGGCCGGTCGAGCAGCCCAAAGCGGCGCGCAAGACGCGCCACCAGCACGCTCAGCCCCCAGGCCAGCAGCGTGGCGAGGGCTAGCCCCAGCGCGAGCGACAGCCACGGCGTCGCCAGGCCTCCCTGGCTTGCCTGGCTTGTGTGGCCGCTGTGCGCGAGTAGCTGATCGAGCATGCTCCTTGCGCTCCATTTCTTGCTGAGCATCCTGCTGAGCCTCGCTCAAGGTCGACTGGTGGGCGGCGCTCATCCCTGCCTCAGCTATTGTACGCCGCCCGCAACGAGAACGAAGCGCCCTACGTCTAATCCTTTGCGCGCGTCTGCGACCCATTCACCCGTGGCGTCACGAGTAGCGCCGCTGGCGCGACTGGGACTTCTGGGACTTCTGGGAAGCGGCGATTCCTGATCTCCGCCTACGCGAACCCGCGCCAAACATCTGGACCAATCAGCGGGCCAAGCATCTGGGCGACGCCGCAATTGACATCACTTCGCGACTATGGCGCCAGACGCAATCACATCCTGATGGCGCCCCGACAATCTCCCGATGATCGCCTGACGATCTGCCGAGCGACGCATGCAGGGCTTGCCGCCTGCGATACGCCGCTCTATACTGGTAGGACTACTCACATGGGCGCTGGAGCGCTTGCCTGGCTAAAACTGCGGGGCGTGGAAAGGTTCGCCGCGCGACAGAGGAGGCAGGACGAGATGCAGCCATCTGCGGCCATGCCCCAGCCACCGGTTCTGGCGCCCGGGACCTTGCTCCGGGGTCGCTACCGGATTGATGGCTACATCGGGGGTGGCGGCTTCGGTCATATCTACCGGGCGCACGACATCGCGCTCGGCCATGTGCGCGCCATCAAAGAAGCCTTCGCGCGTGACGCGAATGCGCAGCGCCAGTTCCAGCTCGAAGCCGAGTTCCTGCTCAACGCGCGCCACCCGAATCTGGTGCGCGGCTACTCGGTCTTCGGAACCGATACGACTCGCGACACTGGCCGCTTCTACCTTGTGATGGACTATGTGGATGGCCATACGCTGGAAGACCTTGCCATCGAGACGATCAAGCGCACGCGCCGCCCTCCCATCGAAACGCAGGCGCTCGACTGGATGCTGCCGATCTGCGACGCTGTCCATGAGCTGCACGCGCAGCCCGCGCCGATCATCCATCGCGACATCAAGCCAGCCAACATCAAGTTGAGCGCGACCCTCAATATTCCCATCTTGATCGATCTCGGCCTGGCGAAGCTCTTCGCGCCGGGGCAGCAGACCATCGCCGCCGCGCTCGCCTTCACGCCTGGCTATGCGCCGCCCGAACAGTACCAGGCCGTCGGCGCGACCGATCAGCGCACCGATGTCTATGGTCTCGGCGCGACCCTCTACTACCTGCTGACTGGCTATCAGCCCGTGGAGGCGCCCGCTCGCATCAGCGCGCAGGCGCTGCCGACGCCCCGCGAGCGCAATCCACTGCTGAGCGAGCGCGTCAACGATATGGTGCTGCGCGCGATGGCGCTGGATCCCAGCGACCGCTTCCAGAGCGCCAAAGACCTCGAACGGGAGCTGGCCGCCTGCCGCGCGGCGCTGAACGCGACGCCTCCGGAGGTTACGACGCAGGCGCCGCGCATCTGCGGGCGCTGTGGCTGCGCAGCGCCTGCCGAGGCGCGGTTCTGCATGCGCTGCGGCCAACCGCTATGGGATGAGCCGTGGCAGACGGCGCCTGTCCCTGCAGTCTCTCCCGCCGCCTCGCATGCCGTGCGGCCGATGATTCCTGCCGCGCTCACCCGCCCGACGC
>CAYMHP010000385.1:0-4732 GCA_964390225.1 uncultured Solibacteraceae bacterium | reverse complement strand
GCGCGGGCCGACACCCTCAATCTGACCGCTATATAAAGGAGAGCGCGGAATCGCCTCTTGAAGAATGCGGCGGGTTCCCTCGGTTGTGTAGCCGATGTGGCAATCGATCTGGGGGCGATCTATGGCCGTTGTTAGGAACGAAAACGGAGTCGGCGCGGAATCGCCAGGCTGCCGCTCGAACTGATCCCAGTCGATCGTCCGGCCATCGAGGCGGGGCGGAGTGCCCGTCTTCAGACGCGTCCAACTCAAGCCGAGGTTCCGCAATTGATCTCCGAGAAGTTGGGAAGGCGCCTCGCCGTTTCGACCGCAGGCATATTTCAGCTCGCCAACGTGGGCCAAGCCATTCAGAAAAGTCCCCGTAGTGACGATGACCGCGCCGGAGGCGATTTCACGCCCATCACGGAGTAGGACGCCGGTCACACGGCGCGGCGATTCAGAGATGCACAGACCGGCGACCTCGGCCTGCTTGATCCGCAGATTCGCTTCGCGCTCGAGCACCTCGCGCATGCGCACGCGGTACATCCTCTTATCCATCTGCGCGCGCGGCGACCATACGGCAGGGCCGCGGCTCGTATTGAGGAGGCGGAACTGGATGCCGACCGCGTCGGCGACTTCGCCCATAACTCCGCCGAGAGCATCGATCTCGCGAACCAGGTGGCCCTTGGCGATTCCGCCAATAGCGGGATTGCAGGACATCTGCGCGATGAGATCGAGATTCATCGTGACCATAGCGGTCTTCAAGCCAATGCGGGCGCAGGCGCGGGCAGCTTCGCACCCCGCATGTCCGGCGCCGATGACGACGACGTCGTACCTCTCGTGCATTGTTATCATTGTAGCGGCCCATGAAAATACTTGTGATTGGCAGCGGCGGCCGGGAGCATGCGCTCGCCTGGAAACTGGCGCAATCTCCGGGCGTGGAAGTATTCGCGGCTCCTGGAAATCCGGGCATCGCGCGCATTGGCCGCTGCATCGCGGGCACTCCCATGGACGCGGCCGAAACCGTTGGCGCGGACCTGACGGTAGTCGGGCCGGAAGTCCCGCTCGTAGCCGGCGTGGTGGACGAGTTTCGTGCGCGCGGAAGGCGGATTGTGGGGCCGAGCCGTGAAGCGGCACAGCTGGAAGGCAGCAAAGTCTTTGCAAAGAACTTTCTCATGCAAAGGAAAATTCCGACCGCGGAATTCGAGTCTGTCAACACGACGGCGGAGGCGCACAGGGCCCTCGACCGTTTTGGCTTCCCCGTAGTGCTCAAGGCCGATGGCCTGGCGGCGGGCAAGGGCGTGGTGATTGCGCACGACCGCGCGGAGGCCGAGGCGGCTTTGCCGACGCTCACAGGACGTCTGGTCATCGAAGAATTTCTGCGGGGACGGGAAGTCAGCTTCATTGCACTCTCGGATGGCAAGAACGTGATCCCGCTCGCGCCGGCACAGGATCACAAAGCCGTGTTCGATGAGGATCAAGGGCCGAATACCGGGGGTATGGGCGCGTATTGCGATGCTTCCATCCTGGACGACCGGCAAACGCGCGATGTCCTCGAACGAGTGATCTATCCGACGGTGGAGGCGACGCGGTTCACGGGTTTTTTATACGCCGGGCTGATGATTACGGATGAAGGCCCGAAGGTGCTCGAGTTCAACGTGCGGCTCGGCGATCCCGAGACGCAGCCACTCATGCACAGGCTGGAATCGGACCTAGCCCCGGTGCTTCTGGCCGCCGCCGAAGAAGGTCTTGGTTCGGTAAAGCTAAAATGGCGCGGTGGGCCGAGTGTCTGCGTGGTGATGGCATCTGGCGGCTACCCGGGTGTATTTGAGGTGGGCAAGCCGATTGCGGGAATCGAAGCCGCAGAGGCTCGCGGCGCGACGGTGTTTCACGCCGGCACTCGGGAAACGGGCAAAGGTTTAGAGACTGCCGGAGGCCGAGTATTGGGCGTTACCGCAGGTGGCTCCGATCTCGCGACGGCCATTCGCAACGCCTACGCCGCGGTCGACGACATTCACTTCGAGGGGATGCATTACCGCCGCGACATTGGGCGGAAGGGGCTCGAAAGGTACAATGAGAAGACGCGGGCACGTAGCTCAGATGGATAGAGCGGTCGCCTCCTAAGCGACAGGTCGGCAGTTCGAATCTGCCCGTGCCTACCACTCTCCCGCAAATCGCGATGGCAAAGGGCGTCTACGCTACCGACTTCGCTTTCAGATACGGCGCATACGCCTGATCGGTATGCAGGATGTGCTTTTCGAGCCAATCCTGCAGAAAATTCAACAAGTCAATGCTGAGAGGGGCGGTTCCGCCTTCATACTGCTTGTGAAAGTCATGCACTTTCTTTAGCAGCGCCGCGTGCTCTGCCTGGTGGGGGATTAAATCGGGATAACCAGCGCGCATCATGAGTTGTTCCTCGTGCGCGAAGTGCACTTTGGTGTATTCGATAAGGTCATGAAACAATTCAGCCAGGACTGCCTTGGAATTTCCGGCAGCCGTTGCCTGGTGAAGTTGCGCCGCCAGCCGGAAGAGCTTCTTGTGCTGGCCATCGATCTGGTCAATGCGAACGCTGTACGCGTCTTTCCACTCAAACATGCTAAGCCTATCGGCGGGTCTCAGCTGGATCAGTAGTCCCGAGCAGTCCCGCTAGGGCCATCGACAACTATTGCGGCCACCCGGAAGCGCGAACACGCGTTCCATTATGTACGAACGTCCGAGACGTGACAAAATAAAAGTGTCCCGCCTCCCCGGAAAGTGTCGTTCATGTCGTCGCCGTTTGTTCATCTGCATTGCCACACGGATTACTCGCTGCTCGATGGGGCTTGCGACATCAAGCAGTTGATGAAAATCGCAGTCGAGCAGAAAATGCCGGCGGTGGCGATGACCGACCACGGCAATCTGTTTGGAGCCGTGGAGTTCTATAATGCCGCGAAGGCCGAGGGCGTTCACCCGGTTATCGGCTGCGAGGTGTACGTCGCGCAGCAGGGGCACAAGGTTCGATCCGAGAGCGACCGCTACAACCACCTGGTGCTGCTCTGCGAAAACCAGGAAGGCTACCGCAACCTCATTCGCCTGGTCTCGACCGGCTATCTCGACGGGTTCTACTACAAGCCCCGCATCGATCTCGATCTGCTCGCGCAGCATTCCAAAGGGATCATCGCCATGTCGGCGTGCCTGCGCGGGCACATTCCGGAAACCATCCTGGCCGACAAATACGACGACGCGCGGCGGCTGGCGCACACGTATTCCGACATTTTCGGCAAGAACAATTTCTTCCTCGAAGTCCAGGATCACCACCTGGAGCAGGACAAGCGGCTGACTCCGGAGCTGAACCGGCTTTCGCAGGAGACCGGATTGGCGCTGGTGGCGACGAACGATTCGCACTACCTGCGCAAGGACGATGCGCGCGCGCACGAGATTCTTCTGTGCATCCAGACCGGCAAGTTTCTGAACGATCCGAACCGCATGCGCTGGAGCACGCCGGACTTTTATCTAAAGTCGCGCGCGGAGATGATGGAATTGTTCGGCGAACTGGAAGACGCGCTCGACCGGACGTGGGAGATCGCGCAGCGCTGCAATGTCACGCTCGAGAAAGTGAAGGAGCCCTTCCCGCGTTTCGATGTTCCGGAAAACCACTCGGCCGATACCTATTTTGAATACGTCGCGCGGCAGGGCTTTGAGCAGCGCCGCCCGCGGCTGGAAGCGCTGCGCGCGCAGGGGCTGCTGAAGCACGACCTGGCGGAGTATGCCGAGCGGCTGGATCGCGAGATCCAGATGATCCAGAAGATGAAATTCTCGGGCTACTTCCTGATCGTCTGGGATTTCATCCGCTACGCGAAATCGCGGGGCATTCCGGTGGGTCCGGGGCGCGGCTCGGCGGCGGGCAGCCTGGTGGGATACGCCATGGCGATCACCGATATCGACCCGCTGCAGTACGGGCTCCTGTTCGAGCGCTTCCTCAACCCCGAGCGCATCAGCATGCCGGATATCGATATCGATTTCTGCATGAACCGGCGCGGCGAAGTAATTCAATACGTCACCGAGAAATACGGCCGCGAGCAGGTAGCGCAGATCATCACGTTCAACACGCTGGGGGCGCGGGCGGCGATCAAAGATGTCGGGCGCGTTTTGGAGGTGCCCTTTGCCGATGTCGAGCGGCTCACCAAGATGGTGCCGAATGTTCTGAACATCTCGCTTGATGAGGCCCTCAAGCAGGAACCCGGTTTCAACGACGCGGCGCGGAAGGACCCGCGGGTGGCCGATGTTCTGCAGGTGGCGCAGCGGCTAGAGGGGCTGGCGCGGAACTGCTCGGTGCATGCGGCGGGCGTGGTGATTTCGCCGCAACCGCTGAAAGAATTGGTCCCGCTCTACAAGACCAACCGCGAGGAAATTGTCACGCAGTTCGATATGAACGGGTTGGAAAAACTGCAGCTCCTCAAAATGGATTTTCTGGGGCTGACAACCCTGACGCTGATTCAGGATGCGCTGCGACTCATCGAAAACCGGCACGGAGTGAAGCTCGATCCGCAAGAGCTGCGGCTCGACGACAAAGAAACCTACGAGGTCTTTGGCAAGGGATATACGAGCGGAGTGTTTCAGTTCGAGTCGCCCGGCATGCGCGATATTCTGCGGCGGTATCAGCCGAGCCGGATCGAGGACCTGACGGCGCTTAACGCGCTCTATCGGCCGGGGCCGATCCAGGGCGGCATGATCGACGATTTCATCGAGCGCAAGTGGGGACGGCGCGCGGTGCAGT
>CAYMHP010000384.1:0-4762 GCA_964390225.1 uncultured Solibacteraceae bacterium | reverse complement strand
GGGCAAGACTTCGCGGACCACATCGATGCCTTCCGCCCAACTTTTTGTAAAGTGTTGGTGCGATACAACCCCGATGGTGACGCCGAACTCAACCGGCGTCAGGCGACTCGCCTGAAAAGACTCTCTGATTATTTACATTCCGAACGCAGCCGCAGCATGTTTATGTTTGAGCTGCTTGTCCCGGCAGAGAAGTCGCACATCGACCGGGTAAAGGGAGATCTGAGGAAATACGATCTGAAACTCCGGCCCCGGCTCATGGCTCAGGCCATCTTGCAGCTTCAGCATGCAGGTGTCGAACCGGACGTATGGAAAATTGAAGGCCTTGACCGCCGCGAGGACTGCGAGCGGATCGTAGCGGCCGCCCGGCGGAGCGGGAGAGACGCCGTAGGCTGCATTATCCTGGGACGCGGCGAAGATGATAGGAAAGTTCGCGAATGGCTGACTACCGCCGCCGCGGTTCCGGGCTTCATTGGATTCGCGGTCGGGCGGACCAGCTTTTGGGATCCGCTGGTTGAGTGGCGTTCAAACAAAATAACGCGGGCCCAGGCGGTGGCCGAGATTGCCGCGCGCTATCGGGAATTTGTCCAAATCTTCGAGACGCAAAAGGAAGCCGTCCCCGCGTGACCCGCGAGAGCTGCTCCGCTGCTTAAGGGTTGCCTCTTTGGGAAGCGAATCCGCAATCATTAACAGGTCTTTGGGAGGGGTAAATACATGCAAGTGGGAATGGCTGGGTCGATCCCCTGGCGAGTCTGGACGCCGAAAGAGTTGCTCGCGTTCCCACCTATTGAGGGCGACTAGGGCTGCCGAGCCGGCCTGTCCTTTCGGCTGAAGGAGGACCAGAGACAACGCCAGCTGAAGTCACCGTTTGAATGAGATACGAGGTATACACGCCCCTGGCGGCCATGACGACGCCTTTAGCGGCCAGTCGGCTCAGTAGCACTTGGCCGGCCTGGTCCACCGTGCTGACATCGCGCAGGAACAGCCGGACCGGTTTACCGTTTGACTTGGCTTGATTGCAGCAGGTCTCCACAAGCGCGATGGATTCGCCAGCGAGCTCTCCATCAATCGTGACAATCGTGTGTGACTGCTCCTCTGTTTTCGTAACCCGGATCATTTATGATTTACTTCCCGTTACTAACTCTGCACTCACTTGTCCATTCCATGACCATACGAAGATGCCTACTATCAATGGCCCCTTGACGCCAATGTCGTCGTATGCCGGGTAGATGCCGATTGTCGGCACTGGGGCCAAGCCGAAGGCGCAGCTCGAATTCAGTGGATTCTTTGGCGGGCAACGTGCACCAGCGGAGAGGCCGCAGTGCGGGTAGGACGGTCGCTAAAATGAGGAGTCCGGAGGCAAACCAGTTGCGGGTGGTCTCGAAGCTATGAACGTCTTCGTCATCAACGCAGGGAGCTCCAGCCTGAAATTCCAGGTGATTGCCACGGACCTTGAGCGAATCAGGAACGACAACGATGAGCTCCTGTGCCGTGGGCAAGTGGAGCATATCGGCGGTGAAGCGATCATCACCGTGCAGAGCCACACCGGTCTCCGGCAGAAACTGACGGCGCCGATCCGCGACATATCTGCGGCGCTGGATTATGTGCTGCGCTGGCTGTCGTCGGATCGCTCCGGGATCGATGAGATTCGCAGCCTGGGAGACATTCACGCTGTGGGACACCGCGTGGTGCATGGCGGCGAGATGTTCAAGGAATCAGCCCTCATCAACGACGAGGTATTGAAAGGAATCGAGGACTGCATCGACCTGGCGCCACTCCATAACCCTATCAACCTCAGAGGAATTCGGGCCGTGCGAGAGATCTTCGGCCAGGCGACGCCGCAGGTCGCTGTCTTCGATACCGCTTTTCACACCTCGATTCCAGAGTATGCGTACCTGTATGCGCTGCCCTACCATCTTTACCGGCGTCACCGCATCCGGCGCTATGGGTTTCACGGAACGTCACACCGGTACGTGGCGTTTCGTTACCGCATGTTGCACGGACTCGCCCGCGAACAAACGCACGTCATCACACTCCACCTGGGCAACGGATGCTCGGCCGCAGCAATTCGCGGCGGCCACCCCGTTGACACCTCGATGGGCATGACCCCGCTGGAAGGTCTGGTGATGGGGACGCGCTCGGGCGATCTGGACCCCGCGATCGTCAACCTCATCGCAACCAGGGAAGGGCTCTCCACACACGAGGTCGAGGCTCTTCTCAACACGCAGTCCGGATTGCTTGGCATCTCCGGCCTGACTAACGACATGAAGGCGTTGCAAGACGAACTGGGAGAGCACGATGATCGCCGCGTGCGCCTGGCTATTGAGGTCTTCTGCCATCGGGCTCGGAAGTACATCGGCGCGTTTCTGGCGTCAATGGGCGGGGCTGATGCGGTAGTGTTTACGGGCGGTATTGGCGAAAATTCTCCCGACATTCGAGCGCGCATCTGCGCGGGTCTCGAATGGGCTGGTCTGACGATAGATGCAAATCAAAACCACCAGGCAGTGGCGCGCGACGGCCGCATCAGCACCGAGGGATCGCGGCTACACGCCTGGGTCATTCCTACGAACGAGGAACTCCTGATTGCGCGGGACACCGTACGCTGCATTCTAGGGGAGCCGCACCCTTCATAAGGGCAAGTGCATGCCGAACTTCGGCAGAAGACATCGGCTACTGCTGACGCCGGGGGACGGATCTGGCTTGCTGGCTTCGATGGGCGGCGCAAGCCTCTCAATACCAACAGATCAGCGCAGTTACCCACGTTTTTCGCCGCGTTTGGAAATGGTTAACCGAATGCAGGTTCGGGTGTGAAAGCCATCGCAGAGTCCTGCATGAGGTATGGGGCAGGCTGACAGCCTGCGGTCGGTTGGCAACCCGCCGGGGCGGTGGTCGGCGACCGCCGCGCAGAATGCCATCCTGCCCCACAAAGGAACCTCATCACCCGGTCTTGACACTAGAAGGAGTTCACAGAATGACGCCTGTTGTAGAAACGGAACAACGCTCCAGCGACCCATTGAGTGCTTATGGGATCGCACGGTCCACGATTTCGGGGGCACCCCTGAGTCCGTCGGAGTTAAAAAAGACCGACGCTTACTGGCGAGCTTGCAACTACCTGGCGCTCGGCATGATCTATCTGCAGAACAATCCGCTTCTGAAGGAGCCGCTGAAGCCCGAGCACATCAAAAATCGCCTGCTGGGCCATTGGGGCTCGAGCCCCGGACTTGCATTCACATATCTCCATCTGAACCGGCTGATCAAGAAGTTCGACCTCAACATGATTTTCATGGCCGGCCCCGGTCATGGCGCGCCGGGAGTTTTGGCGCCTGGCTATCTCGAGGGTGGCTACTCGGAGATTTATCCGGAAAAGAGCGAGGACGAGCGAGGATTGCGCGAATTCTTCAAGCAGTTCTCGTTTCCAGGAGGCATCGGCAGTCACTGCACGCCGGAAACACCCGGGTCGATACACGAAGGCGGTGAACTGGGCTACGTGCTGTCGCATGCCTGTGGGGCCGCTTTCGATAACCCCGACTTAATCGTTGCCGCCGTGGTGGGCGATGGCGAGTCGGAAACGGGTCCGCTCGCAACATCGTGGCACATCAGCAAGTTTCTCAATCCCATTCGCGATGGCGCCGTTTTGCCGATACTTCACCTGAACGGGTACAAGATCAATAACCCTACTCTTCTTGCCCGGATCAGTCATGAAGAATTGGAGAACCTTCTGCGCGGCTACGGTTGGACGCCTTACTTTGTCGAGGGCTCCGATCCCGAGAGCATGCACCAGGCGATGGCGGCGACCGTGGAGCACTGCATCGAGGAGATTCGAAACACACAAATTGAATGCCGAATGACCGGAGTGGCGCGCCGGCCGCGCTGGCCCATGATCGTTCTGCGTTCCCCGAAGGGCTGGGGCGCGCCGCTGGAGGCGGGCGGCCACAGGGTCGAAGGGTTCTGGCGGGCTCACCAGGTTCCACTGACCGAGGTCAAGAAGAACCCCGAGCAACTGCAGATTCTCGAGAACTGGATGCGCGCGCAGAGACCGGAGGAACTGTTTGACCAGAATGGCACGCTGATCCCCGAACTGAAGGAACTCGCGCCTGTGGGTCAGCGCCGGATGAGCGCCAATCCTCATGCGAACGGGGGGATTCTCAAAAAGGCTCTGCGCCTGCCATCCTTCTCCGACTACGCCGTCAAAATCGACCGGCCCGGAGCGATTGAGGCCGAGAACGTCCCGCCGTTGGGTGCCTTCCTCAGAGATGTTATGAAGCTGAATATGAACAACTTCCGCGTCTTCGGGCCGGATGAAACCACTTCCAACAAGCTCCAGGCCATTTACCAGGCCGCGAAGAAATTCTGGATTGCCGAGTATTTCCCCGAAGACCACGATGGCGGCGAACTGGCGCCCGATGGGCGCGTCGTGGAGATGCTCAGCGAGCACACGATGGAAGGGATGCTCGAGGGCTACCTGTTGACGGGCCGAAACGGCTTCATTTCTTCGTATGAAGCATTCGTCCATGTGATCGACTCCATGTTCAACCAGCATGCGAAGTGGCTGTCCATCTGCAACCATCTGTCCTGGCGCCGCGACATCGCCTCCCTGAACTTGCTCATCACATCCACCGTCTGGCGGCAGGACCACAACGGCTTCACGCATCAGGACCCCGGATTTCTTGACGTGGTGCTGAACAAGAGCGCCGACGTTACTCGCATCTACCTTCCGCCGGACGCGAACTGTCTTCTCTCAGTAGCGGACCACTGTCTGCGGAGC
>CAYMHP010000383.1:0-4767 GCA_964390225.1 uncultured Solibacteraceae bacterium | reverse complement strand
GGTGCGGCTGGACTGGCCGTCGGCCGAAGCGGGTCAGGTCCGGGTGGTCCGCACGCTGCCAGGTCAGCCGGTCCCCACACCCGGCACCGATTTCCCTGAGGACGAGCTGGATAAATACGCCCAGGTGCTGCCCGGGCAATGCCGCATCTACCTGTTCTCCTACGCCTACCCCATCGAACACGCGCACGCGTTGGCCTCCGAACTGGCGATGGTCGACCGCGAGCTGCGTCGGATGGTTCCGCATCCCGACCCGGTCTAGTCGAGGGTGCGGGGCAGACCGAAGTACGGCGCGAGCGTCGTCTCGAAATGGGTCAGCTCGCAGATCCGATCGCCGGCGAGCCCCACGACAAGGATTCCGGTGACGTGCAGGCCGCCGGTGACCGGGTCGCAGACGTACTCGCCCCACGCGGGCTGACCGTTCGCCCGGACCGGTACCATCCGCGCGATCCCTCTGCGGTGCGCGTCGATCGCGGTGAAGAACCGTCGCGCGGCCTCGATCCCGCGGTACTCGAACGGCAACGGTGGCATCCGTACCCACGCGTCGTCGGCCATCAACGCGAGGAGCGCGTCCACGTCGTTGTCGGTGAAGGCGTTGACGAAGCGGTCGACCAGCGCCCGTTCCTGCGGCCCGTTCGCGGGAGGCGGCGGTAGACGGTCCAGTGAGCGGGCCGCGTCCAGGGTCGCGCGGGCGCGCTTGAGGGCACCGTTGACCGCGTCCTCGGTCAACCCCAGTAGCTGTGCGGTCTCGCTCGCCCGGTACCCGAGAACGTCGCGCAGCAACAGCGCCGCGCGCTGGTTCGGCGGCAGCAACTGCACGGTTCGCACGAACGCGAGCGATACCGCCTCGCGCGACTCGTACCGGGCCTCGGGGCCGGGCGCCAGGTCGGGCAGGCCGTCGAGCAGCGGGTCCGGGTACGGCTGAAGCCACAGCACCTCGCCCATGCGGGAGGGCTCCGGCGGCGGACCCGGCAGCGGCGCCGCCGTCACGGGCCGCCGGGAGGACGTGCGCAGTGCGTTGAGGCAGCGGTTGGTGGCGATGCGGTAGAGCCAGGTGCGGATCGACGACCGCCCCTCGAACCCGGCCAGGCCGACCCAGGCCGCCAGCAACGACTCCTGCACCACGTCTTCCGCGTCCTGCAGCGAGCCGAGCATGCGGTAACAGTGCACCTGCAACTCGGCACGGTGCGGCTCGACCAGCGCCGCGAACGCCTCGCGGTCTCCGGCCCGCGCCCGGTGGAGCAGTTCGGCCGACATGGCTCACCTCCGTCATCATCATCCGCCCCGGTACTGACACCGCCGGCCACCGGAACTGGTCGCTCGCGGCCCGACCAGTTCCCGGCGGTTGCCGTGTCTGTCCTTCTGCAAGCCCACAAGGGGCACAGCACAACGGAGAGAGGCACCATGTCAACGCAAGAGTTCACCGTCACGGACCGGACGGTCCTCGTGACCGGGGCCAACCGGGGCATCGGACGCGCGCTGGTCGACGAGGCCCTGCGCGCCGGGGCCAAGCGCGTCTACGCCGGTACCCGTAAGCCTTTGGCCCACCCCGACGGCCGCGTCACGCCGCTCATCCTGGATGTGACCGACGCGGCGCAGATCCGGGCCGCGGTCGAGCGCGTCGCCACGCTCGACGTCCTGGTCAACAACGCGGGTCTGGGGCTGCTCGACGACCTCGGCGACCGCGCCGAACTGGAGCGGCACCTCGCGGTCAACCTCTTCGGTACGCACGCGGTCACCCAGGCTTTCCTGCCGCAACTGACCCGGTCGGGCGGCGCGGTCGTCAACGTGCTGTCGCTCGTGGCGCTCGCCTCCCTGCCCGTGATGCCGGCGTACTCGATCTCGAAGGCCGCGGCGTTCTCGCTCACCCAGTCGCTGCGCGCGATGCTCTCTCCCCGCGGCATCCGGGTGCATGCCGTCCTAACCGGCCCGGTGGACACGGACATGACGCGCGGTCTTGAGATACCCAAGGCGACCCCGGAGTCGGTCGCCCGGGCCATCTTCGACGGAGTGGCCGACGGCGAGGAGGAGATCTTCCCCGACGAGCTGTCGGCGTCCCTGGCGCCGGACTGGGCGGCCGGTGCGATCAAGGCGCTCGAACGCGGCAACGCCGCGCTGCTCGGGGCGGGGCGCTGACGCGGGCCCCCGCTCTACGCCAACTGTCCTAACCGCGCAGTCCCACCGCGTCCGGGTCGAGGTCCGCCTCGCCCGGACGTTGTGTGTCGGGTTCGTTCGTACCGCGGCCGGTCGGCCGCACGGTGGCTGACGGTCGCCGGCTGGCTGCGCGATGTGTCTGCTAAGGCCTGCCGGCCCCGAGGTGCCATCGATACAACAGTGTATGTGCGGTGCGTGAGGTGTCGCACCGCTGGGTGGGCCAGTGACCGACGGTTCTGGAGGGACGGAGAATCGGTGGACGAACTCGTCGCCGCCGCCGCGCGGCAACTCGACCGGGTCACGTTGGTTCTGCGCCAACAAGGGTTGAAGTACGCCGACCTACCCCGCCAGGCGTTCGGGGTCGGGGTCGCCGTGGGGTTCGGACCTCATGGCTATCTCGTGCTGTCGGTCATGGGCGGCGGCATGGAGAGCCAGCTGCTGCTCACCTCCGGCATCCTCAACGGCATCCGGCAGGACCGGCTGGCGGCGCTGGACGCGTGTAACCGCTTCAATCAATCCAACAGCGCCTACCCGGTGTTCCTCCACGACGCCGAAGCCGGCTGGGCGATCCTCACCCAGATGACGATCCCGATCGAACTGCTCATCGAGGTACCGGACTATCTCGTCGGTCTTGTGCGCGGCCTGCCTCAGCTGGCAAAGCAGTACCGCGACTCCCTTTCCGAGCAAGGAGTACTCGGTGGGCAACCCTGGGCCTGGACGGACGAGGACCTCAGGTCGCTGCTGGTGCGCAGCATGGCGTGACGGTTGCCGAGCGAAGTGTCCTGTCATTGTTGGTACTGAGAAAGGATCCAGCTGTGGGCCTGTTCGATCGAAAGCCGAAGGTCGTGCTCTGTGACGTGTGCGGCAAGTCCGATCTGGACGGCTGCGGATCGGCGTCCAGGCACATCGAGGAGATCCGCGGTGACCAACCTTCCTGGCTGCCGCCGAATCTCCGCGCACAGGCGCAGGGTGAGTTCACCTGGCTCTGTGTGCGGTGCAACGCGTACCCCGCGATGAAATGGCCGAGGGAGAGCGGAGCCTGGGCGGGACTCTCCATCCACCTGGGGAAGGCGCACAACGCCGGTGACATGCGCGGCATGGCCGGGGGACTCGCCACTCCCGAAATGATCCCCGTTCGCTAGAGGCAATCGCCGCCTTCCGTAGCCGGTGAGAGGTGTGTGACCGATTGACAGGTCGGTCACACCCTCTCACCGGATGGACAACGTCCACGCGGGATCGTCAGTGGAGCGCGACCCGAGGGTCGAGGAACGCGTAGGCGATGTCGACGAGGATGTTCGCGAGGATGACCGCGGCCGCGGCGACGATGACGATCCCCAGAATCACCGGCAGGTCCTGGTTCTGGATCGCCTGAACGGATTCCCGCCCCAGGCCCGGAAGGCCGAAGACGCTCTCGGTAAGGATGGCGCCGCCGAGACCGACCGCGACGTCGACGCCGAACTGCGTGACGACCGGGGTGAGCGCGCTGCGCAAGGCGTGCAGCACGACGACCCGTCGCTCAGAAATGCCCTTGGCGCGGGCGGTGCGGACGTAGTCCTCGCCGAGTACCTCGAGCATCGAGGTTCTGCTGAGCCGCGTGTAGGTGGCCGCCGAGATCAGGGCGAGGGTGAACCATGGCAGGATCAGGTGACGCGCCCATTCTCCGGGGTCGTCGAGCAGTGGGACGTAGCCGGACGCCGGGAAGATGCCGAAGCCGTGCGTGGTCAGCTGGTAGAAGAACAGGTAGATGAGCGTGAGTCCGAGCACAAAGGTCGGTATCGAGTAGAAGAACAGGGCGGTACCCGTGAAGACCCGGTCGGCGATGCCGCGCGGCCGGACGCTGGAGTAGACGCCGCTGGCCACGCCGAGCACGAACCAGATGACCGCCGCACCAAGGACGAGGGAGACCGTCACCGGGGCGTCCTGCTTGAGGATCGTCGTCACCGGTACCTGGTGGTAGTAGTCCGAACCGAGGCTCCCGTGGAGGAACAGCTGCTTCAGGAAGAGTCCGAACTGGACCACCAACGGGCGGTTGAGCCCGAGGTTGTTGTAGACCGCCTGTACCTGTTCGGGAGTCGCCTGACGGCCGGCCATCCGTCGGGCGATGTCCATGGGACTGCCCGCGAAGAACAGCGCATACACCGCGACGAGTACGAGGAACATGACCACGAAACCCAACGCGATGCGCCGGATGAGGAACCGGATCATGACTTGCGCCTCCAGGCGAGCATGAGGCGATCGCCGCGCGGGTCGAACGCGTCGCGGACACCGTCGCCGAGGATGTTGAATGCCAGCGTGGTCAGCAGCAGCGCGGCACCGGGGAAGACGAGGTACCACCAGGCGATCTGGTAGTACGGCTGGGCGTTGCTGATCATCTGACCCCAGTCCGCCGTCGGCGGTTGGATGCCGATCCCGAGGAACGACAGCGACGCCTCGGCGACCACGGATACCGGAATGAGCAAGGTGGAGAAGACGATCGCGGGGGCGATCACGTTGGGCAGCAGGTCGACGAACATGATGCGCAGGTCGCTGGCGCCCAGCGACCGGGCGGCTTCGACGAATTCCCGTTCGCGTAGCGAGATCACCTGCCCGCGGATGATGCGGGCCACCGAGGCCCAA
>CAYMHP010000382.1:0-4815 GCA_964390225.1 uncultured Solibacteraceae bacterium | reverse complement strand
CCTTCCAGAATTACGATGATGATGCCTTGTGATGCGGTGAACGTGGACATGCCTCCGATTTTGGCCAGATACGGGATCATTGCTGCAGCCGAGATCGTACAGATTTTCAGGTACTTGAAAGCCTTCTGATTGCTTCCGCTCTTCCGGTCATACCACTCGATCTGATCTTGCAGATGATCCAGCGTGACATCTTGTCCTGGGGTGTATCCGATACGAACGGGGTCGCTAGCGCCCATGGCCAAACGATCATACCAGACGTCTTTGGGTTAACTCGTTACCTGGCCGGTCGCAGGCGCCCACTCCGACTCCGATTCGAAGACGGCAGTTGGAGGCCACCCCGGTGACTCTTTATTCCAGGGCAAATTCTTTCTCAGTGGCTGGCTGGGCTTCATAGGCCGATTGATCCGCGTCCCAGGTGTCATTCGGACTCCAAAAAAGCGTTGGGCCCGTTCTGTTTTTTTTTTGTAAGTTTAAGAAGTTTGGTGGACCTGGTGAGATTCGAACTCACGACCTCTTCCATGCCATGGAAGCGCGCTCCCAACTGCGCCACAGGCCCATTGCGAAGCAGACGGCTGCGGCCGGGCCGCAGACACGGATGTGTTTCTTAAATATATCACACGGTCCGAAGCGATAAATTGACAGCGCTCTTCACGCGCTGCCTACAATGAAGGCGTGTCGTTTCGACGCGGAGGCGAGCCCCTCCGGCGCGCCGCGTTTTCCGTCATCGTCCTGTGTCTCATTGCGGCCACGCTCTCCTCGTGTGTGGTGCGGCGGCGATTGATCGTCCGCCGCGGCTCCAAGCCCTCACAGGCGCTGCGAACTGCCGATCGCGCGCAATTGCTGCAAGAGGTTACAGACCAATTCAACGCTATCCATGATTTTACGGCGACGGTGGATATGACCCCGGCGCTGGGAACCGTGGAGAAGAGCAGGGTTACCGAATACAAGGACGTGCGGGGCTACATCCTGTTCCGAAAACCGGCAGAGATCCGGATTATCGGTCTGTACCCGGTCGTGCGCAATACCGCCTTCGACATGGTTTCCAACGGCGACACATTCAAATTGTATGTGCCGGTGAAGAACCGCTTCCTGACGGGCAGCAACACGGTCCAGCAGACGTCCACGAACAAGTTGGAAAATCTTCGGCCGCAGCATTTTCTGGAGGCCCTGCTGGTGCGCCCCGTGGAAGCCAATGAACGCATCGTGATGGAGAATTACACCGACGAGGAGAATGCCTACTACATTCTCCACGTGGTCCGCGACGCCGGCGCACAACTGGAACTGACGAGGACGGTCTGGTTTAGCCGGATCGATCTCCGGTTGGCGCGCCAGATCGTTCTCGACCCGCAGGGCAACATCCTAACCGATGCGCGCTATTCCCAATGGCAGCGCTATGACGGCGTGCCGTTTCCGAAGCATATCGAGATTAACCGGCCGAAGGACGAATACGCGGTGGTCCTAGACGTCGTCAAGATGGACATCAACAAGGGCGTCTCGGATGATAAATTTGTATTGAATCAGCCGCCTGGAAGCACATTGCAGACCATCGGGCAGAGTTCGCCGGGCGCGCCCACCCAGCCGCCAAAGGAACAACCCGTTCAGTGATCTTCAAGCTCGTATTGGAAAACCTGAAGCACAGGCCGATGCGCACGCTGCTCAGCGTTCTGCTGATCGCAGTGCCGGTAACCCTGATCTTGACCCTGGTCGGTCTGAGCCATGGCATGCTCGACGAATCCAAAAACCGTATGGCGGGCATTGGAGCCGACGTGATCGTCCGGCCTCCGGGAACTTCGTTTCTCAGTCTCAGCGGGTCGCCGTTGCCGGAAGCCTTGGCAGGGTTTTTCGAAAAGCAGCCTCACGTGAAGCTTGCGCTGGGAGTTGTCAACCAGCCGGTGCAAGGGGTGACGCTCGGCGCCACGGGCGTCGACCTCCAAAAATTTGATGCGATGAGCGGTGGATTCAGGTACGTGGAAGGCGGGCCTTTTCAGCAGCCCGACGACGTCATTATCGACCGCTACTACGCAGTCGAGAAGCACGTCCACGGAGGCGATCACATCATGCTGCTCAACCGCGAGTGGCGCGTGTGCGGAATCGTCGAGGGCGGCAAACTGGCGCGGATCGTGCTTCCCCTGGCGGTGCTGCAAGACCTGACCGGCAACACACGCAAGGTCAGCCAATTCTACTTGAAGCTCGACGATCCAGCGAATACCAAGAAGGTTATTGAAGAACTGAAGAGCAATCCCGGTCTGAAGGACTACCCCATCTTTTCCATGGAGGAGCTGACCTCGCTTTACAGCGTCAACAATATTCCGGCGCTGAGTGCGTTCATCGGGGTGATCATGGCCATCGGCGTGATCATCGGATTCGCCGTGGTGTGCCTTTCCATGTACATGGCTGTGCTGCAGCGGACGCGCGAGATCGGGATTCTCAAATCGCTCGGGGGATCGAACGGGTTCATTCTGACGACCATCCTGACAGAAGCGATCGCCTTGGGCGCCGGTGGAACGGTGCTAGGGATCGGGATGAGCTTCGGTGCGTGGTGGCTGATCCGGACGTTGGTCCCGGCATCGATCACCATGGAGATCGTTCCCACCTGGTGGCCGATTGCGGCCGGAGTCACCCTGGTTGGCACTGCGCTGGGAGCGCTGTATCCCGGGTTGAGCGCCGCGCACCACGATCCGATCGAGGCGCTGGCCTATGAATGACGGCGGACCGATTATCGAGGTCCGCGATCTGCGGAAGGTTTATCGTGTCGGCAACGTGGAGGTTCCAGCCCTGCGCGGTCTCGATCTCGACGTGAAGCGCGGTGCGTTTGTCTCAATTGTGGGTCCGTCGGGCTCCGGGAAATCGACACTATTCCACATCATCGGCGGCCTGACGCCGCCGACCGCGGGACATGTGCGCGTGGCAGGGCAGGACCTCGCGGCGATGAGCGACGCCGGCCGCACGCGCCTCCGCAAGCACACGGTCGGGTTTGTGTTTCAAAAGTTCAATTTGCTGCCCAATCTGACTGCGCGCGACAACATCGCCGTGGCGCGCTACATTTCGGGCATGAACTCGAAGCCGGACCCGGGTTTCGAGGAGGTGCTGCGGTTGCTCGGCATCGAGCAGCGGCTCGATCACAAGCCCAGCGCGCTCTCCGGCGGCGAGCAGCAGCGCGTCGCCATCGCGCGGGCAATCGTGAATCATCCGGCGATCCTGCTCGCCGACGAGCCGACGGGTAACCTGGATACGGAAAATTCAAAGGCGGTGCTGGAGATTCTTCGGGATCTGAATGAGCGGATGGGCCAGACCATCCTCATGATCACCCACAACCCGGAAGCCGCCGCTTACGGGCATGAGACCGTGCACATGCGCGACGGGCGCATTGTCGAGCGGAGTTGATTTCGCCGGCAGACGTCAACAAACGCTCACACGATATACCGCTCGCGGGCCAGCAATCGCCCAGCTACATTACGCCGTAGCGTGACCGAATTCACAGGCTCGTATTTCGCCAGCCGGCGCAACACCGCCATGTTCGCGCGCAGAGTGTCGCCTTCCGAGCAGGCGGCAAGAACGTTGCGCGCCGAGACTTCCACGCGTGCCAGGGCGTCGCGCAAAAACACGGCGCACATGTCGGCAGCGTTCGCCGCTTTGCCAGCGCCGGCGAGTTTGCGCGTCCGGAGCAGCACCGATTCCATGGCGAAAGCGTCGGTCACGATATCCGCGATATCCATGACCACCTCCTGTTGCTTTTCGAGCGCGTCCAGGAACTTCTGGTACGCCACCCCGATCGCCATGAGCGCGATCTTCTTGGCGGAGGTAACGAGGCGCGTCTCCTCGTCGGTCACCTGGGAGGCGGCGGGGGCGCTCAAAACCTCGCCCAGAACTTTCTGCACCGCGGCGACGAGCGCCAGTTGCCCGCGGGCCGCCCGCTTCAACAGCATGCCTACGGTCACGAGCCGGTTGATCTCATTGGTGCCTTCGAAGATGCGGTTGATGCGCGAATCGCGATAGGAGCGCTCCACCGCGTAATCCTGGTGGTAGCCGTACCCTCCGTGTATCTGCACGCCTTCGTCGACCACGTAATCCAACACTTCCGAGCAATACACCTTCACCATCGAGCATTCCGCTGCGAATTCCTCGATGGCCTTGAGCATGGTTTGCGAGGCGTCGGGGTGCTCCCAGGAGAAATCCTCGAGCTGGCCTTCGATTAGGCCTACCACCCGCCAGACCATCGACTCGGCGGCGTACGTGCGAATTGCCATCTCGGCGAGCTTATGTTGGATGGCGCCGAACTCGGCGATCGCGGAACCGAAGGCCTTTCGCTCTTTCGCGTATTTCAGGGAGGTGGCCAACACGTTCTTCGCGCCGCCTAATGCCGCGGCCCCAAGCTTCAGGCGCCCGATGTTCAGTACGTTGAGAGCGATAATGTGCCCGCGGCCGATCTCGCCCAACACGTTTTCCACCGGCACGGGGACGTTGTCGAAGTAGAGGGCCGTGGTGGAACTTCCCTTAATGCCCATCTTCTGCTCTTCGGCGCCGCTCTTCACGCCGAAGCCGCGCTCCACCAGGAAGGCCGTAAATTTTTCGCTGCCGACTTTGGCGAAGACGGTGAACAGATCCGCCGCGCCTCCGTTGGTGATCCACATCTTCTGCCCATTCAGAATGTAGTGCTTCCCGTCGGGCGACAGGTCGGCGCGGGTGCGGGCGGCGAGCGCATCGGAGCCCGCCTGCGGTTCGGTGAGCGCGTACGCCGCGAGCAGTTCGAGGGTCGCCAGCTTGGGCAGATATTTTTGTTTCTGCTGCTCGTTTCCGAGGTAGAGAATGGGGAGC
>CAYMHP010000381.1:0-4849 GCA_964390225.1 uncultured Solibacteraceae bacterium | reverse complement strand
TGTCGGTGACGGGTCCAACCGCTGGCCGGCCGTACACGAACTCGATGCGGCGCACCTGTTCCGGCTGGCGTTGGAAAGTGCTCCGGCGGCCTCGCGGTGGCGTGGAGTCGGCGACGAGGGCGTGCCCTTTCGGCAGATCGCTGAGGTCATCGCTCGCCAACTGAACGTGCCTGCGGTCAGCATTACCCCCGATCAGGCAGTCGCCCACTTTGGCTTTCTTGGCCCCATAGCGTCCCTCGACATGCCGTTGACGAGCGCCGAGACACAAGAGCGCTTGGGATGGCGGCCCATTCACCCCGGATTGATCGCCGATCTAGAGGCGGGCTTCTACTTCGACCGCCAAGCCGCATAGCCAGCGGCCCAGCAAGGTGAGGGAAGCAAGTCGCCCAGTCGTGTTCAGGGGTGTCTTGCAAAAGCCGCGAGATGCACTGACGCCGTATGCTACTCGCCATGAGCACGACACCCTATCCCAGCGACCTGTGGTGCGACTTGCACACGGGACATAATCATGTCGCTATACTACCTGCAGAGCGAAGACGTGGTCCGAAGATTCTGGCCGGCCACACGGATTCGAAGCCAGGTGGAGGAAACGCATGAAAGCCGTGGTGTATAGCGCATACGGCCCGCCCGATGGGCTTCACCTCACCGAGGTTGCCACACCGGCCCCCGCGGACGATGAAGTCCTGATCAAGGTGCAGGCGGTCTCGGTCAATCGGTCGGATTGGGAGCATCTCACCGGGAAACCGCTCTATGCCCGCATATGGGGGCTGCTCAAACCACGTCATCCGATCCTCGGATCGGATATCGCCGGACGCGTGGTCATGGCGGGCAGCAAGAATCGCCAATTTCACCCTGGCGATGAAGTCTTTGGGGAGATGTGGAACTATCATGGTGGGTTTGCCGAGTATGTCTGTACGCGTGCGGAAGGCTGGGCGCTGAAACCACCCGGTCTGACCTTCGAGCAAGCCGCAGCCATCCCGCAAGCCGGTGTGATCGCTGTGCAGGCGATTCGTGTGGGCGGACACGTGCAGCCGGGCCAACAGGTGCTGGTCAATGGCGCCGGTGGGGGAGCCGGGTCGTTTGCCGTCCAGCTGGCCAAATTAGACGGGGCCGAAGTGACCGCGGTGGATCGCACCGGTAAGCTGGACTTTCTGCGCTCGCTGGGCGCGGACCATGTTATTGATTACACCCAGGAAGACTTCACGAAAACTGGCCGCCAGTATGACCTGATCCTTGATGTGGTGGCCGATCGTTCGGCGTTCGACTACCAGCGAGCGCTCAAACCCCATGGCAGGTACTTCATGGTCGGAGGGTCGCTCGCGACCCTGTTCCCGATTTTGCTCCTTGGGCCAGGGATAAGCAGAGCCGCGGGCAAGCACATCCGCGTCCTGGCAGTGCAACGCCATCAACACGATCTGCTCGCGATCGCGGAGCTCTGTGCAGCGGGCAAAATCATGCCGTTCATAGATCGACGGTATCCGTTACGTGAGGTGCCTGACGCGCTTCGCTATCTTGGAGAAGGGCACGTCAAAGGCAAAGTCGTCATCACCATGGACGAGAACAACCTCACCTGACAACGCCCGCTAGGGGGAACTGATAGAGCCATCTACACTTTCTGCAAAACACACGCTTCAGGAGGCTCCCTCGGAAAGAGGAAGTAGACACGGAATGCCCTGCCCGGGATGCCCGCCGAAAGGTGCGTGAGACACACGTTTTGGTCAGCGTATCCCCGGCAAGGCGTTTGCTGGCTTTACCCTAACTTGGACACTTTTTAACTCCTCAGAATTCTTCCGTTTCTTCCGTTCGCTCTACCGTAAAAATCTCTTGTATCCTCCTCGCCCCTCTGTGCCCTCTGTGGTGAATCGTCCTTCGTTGCCTTCGTGTCCATCCCCGTTCCTGTCACCCTCCCAGCTCATCCACCAGCGCCCGCAGGAACAACTCAACGTCCGTCACCAGCCCCATCGCCTGCCCCGTCCCCCGGTCCGCCAGCTTCGTCACCACCGCCGGACTAATATCCACCACCGCGCAGCGCACCGACGCCGGCAGCATATTCCCCGTCGCGATAGCGTGCAGCATCGAAGCCGCCATCACCGCCACCTCTACCCCCGGCACTGCCCGCCGCATCGCGTTCTGCGCCTCCATCGCATCCGTAATCACCCCCGGCATCGGCCCATCGTCCCGGATCGACCCTGCCAGCACCATCTCAACCCCATGCTCCAGCGCCGCCGCCACGATTCCGTCGCCCAGCAGCCCACGCTCCCGCGCCGCCCCCAGCGACCCCGCCGCCCGCACCGCGTTGATTGCCCGCAAGTGGTTCCGGTGCCCGTGCTCCACCGGCAGCCCCGTCTTCTGGTCAATGCCTAGCGACGTGCCGAACATCGCCGCCTCTACATCATGCGCCACAATCGCGTTGCCGCCGAAGATCACCTGGATGTACCCGCGCCGAATCAGCTCTGCGACATGCAGCCGCGCCGCCGTATGCACCACCGCCGGCCCCAGCACGAACAGCACCTTGCCGCCGTGCCCGTGCGCCTCGCGCATCGCCTCCGCTACCTCCCGAATCGCCAGCGCCTTCGCCCGTTCCGACGACACTGGACTCTGCATGAAGCCGAACGCCTCCCGCTGCTGCCGAGGCCGCTCCAGCGGCTCCACCTGGATGCCCTCATATCCCACCACCACCTCATCGCCCGCCCGCGCCTCGTGCATCGGGCAGCCGAACGCCCGACCCGCCGCACGGTCCACCACCACCGCCACATCCATCTCGATCCGCTCCACCGGCAGCCACCGCCCCCCAATCCGCACCCGCGTCGGCAGATTCGTTGTCGAATAGAAAGCGTCCGGGAGCACCCCCGCCCGCGTCACCCGCTCCGTCTGTGCGTCCTGCTCACCCGCCGGAGTCGCCCCAATCTGTTGCAGCTCGCTCATCAAGTCGTCAAGCTGCTCCGCCGTCTCCGCGATCACCTCGATCCGCGCGTAGCTCGTTTCGCTCTCACTCTGCCCAATCCGCATCTCCCGCACCTTGAAGCGCGCCCCCGCGTCCTCGATTGCGCCCCACACGCGCGGCAGAATATATGAATCGATGATGTGACCGTGCAGTTCGATCTCTGTGCTCGCCATCCTCGTCCTCCTCTCCAGTCCATACCGTCCCGTCCCCTCATACTGTATCCGTATTGACTGCTCGCGTGTCACGCTCGCCCCAGTCCCCCAAGGGCTTTTCATTCTTCACTCTCGTCCGAGTCCGCCTACGCGGACTTCGCGGCCGTAGGGTTCCCACCAGGGCCGGCATCCGGGGGAGGGTTCCCATGAAGGCCGGTGTCCGGGGGACACCCAGCGCAGCGGGTAGGCCGTAATGGGACTCACCCCGCCGCAGCGGGCAGGCCCAGGTGGGACGGCCCTCCAGGCGCGAATTCATTCGCCGGCCCACTTCCTGCGCCGCCTACATCCCGCCAACAGTGTTGAGGCGCATCACCATCCACCGCTGCAGCATCGCCGCTGGTCCCCGCTGCTCATCGCGCCCCCAAAAATCCGTGTCCGTACTTGTCCGTACTTGACCGTCTTTGTCCGTAGTTGCCCGAATATTTGGGCGCCCACCATGCCTCGCCTCATGCTACACTTTCCCGGAGGCATCAAACGGCGACTTCGCGCCATGTCCGGCAAGCGTTGCGTGTTTCGAACACGGTAAAGCGGACTTCAGTCCGCCTCTCGCCCGTGCGCCGGCAGTTTACTGCTGCGAATGGTGTATCGCCGGTGCCCTCGCCGGCCCATACCCGTTGCGGCCGCACCTTTCCAACCGAATAGTGTGTCACAGCTTCTCCCGCTTCCTTCCCTCTCTGGGCAGGAGTACAGCAGTCAAGTACATCTCGTCTCGCCGGATGCCTGTGACCCCACTTTGCGCCCCCTTCCCTGCCAGGGAAAGGGGTAGGGGGTTAGGTCCACCACTGATGCGCCCCTGTTTTCGCGCTTCAAAGCCCGCTAACCCCCTTGAAATCAGAAGAAAAACTCGCAAAAAATCAAAAAAGCGGACAAAACGGACACACCCTGCGGACACCGAGCGGCCGGCGGTTCCACCGACGCTCGCCTCGCGCAAAGGTCGGCAAGAAGCGTTCAATGCGAGTTTGATATGGGTTTCACCATCTGAATCGGGCACTGTGCCGGATTACCCGCGGGTCTTCAGCCCGCGTCCCGCCCATACGACACCGGCGTCTAGACGTTGTACAGTCCTTCGTTCCCTTCGTGTTGAAACCCTTGTTCTCTCTTGTTCCCTCTGTGTCCTCTGTGTCCTCTGTGCTCTCTGTGGTGAATCCGTCGTCCCAATCCCGACCGCGCCGCAGCCGCATGGTACAATTCGCCGATAGAGTAACCGCCAACAACGAGATCTACACCTCTTCATCAGCCAGCCGAACGGAGGACAATTGTGCAGCAGGACGTAGCCGCCCCGGCAACGATGCCGGCCGCGGACGAGCCGCATACCGATCTGCTTCAGTATCGCGACGAGTTCCCCATCCTCAGCCGCAAGGTCTATCTCAATAGTTGCTCCCTCGGCGCCCTCTCCCGCCGCTCCATGGACGCCTTGACCCGCTTCCAGGAGCTCTGGAACGAGCACGGCGCCCAGGCGTGGTACACCATCTGGATGGGCGAGCTCCAGGCCGCCCGCGAGAAGTTCGCCCGGCTCATCGGCGCCAAGCCCAACGAAATCGCCCTTGCCCCGAACGTCTCCAGCGCCCTCAGCGAAATCTCCACCGGGCTCGACCTCGGCGACCGCAACCGCGTCCTCATGGCCGACATGGACTTCCCGACCCTCGCCTACCAGTGGCTCGTTAAGCAGCGCACCGGCACTGATGTTGCCTTC
>CAYMHP010000380.1:0-4862 GCA_964390225.1 uncultured Solibacteraceae bacterium | reverse complement strand
TATTAGCGAAGGAGCGGGCAGAAAGTAGGGCAGGCTGGCTTCCACGCGGTAGTACACACATGCCAGGTAGTGGCCGAATTCGTGCGCCAGCAGGATGGTCGCGAGCGTTAGCGAGAAGGGCAGGCCCGCGAGCAATTGTACCGGATGACGCCAGACGCGCATGTAGCTATCGATGGTGTGCTCGATTTCGAACGGCAGGTTGCGGTCGAAATCATACTGCATGGCGGCGCCGACGACGGTCGTGGTCAACATCGTCAGCACGAAAAGGACGGCGTGCAGCCAATAGCGATCGCGCACGCGAATGTGGGACGTAAGAAACTCGGCCCGTGCCCCCGGTTCGGTCAGGAACGGCGGGCGGGCCGGAGAAAAATCCTGGGATGACACGATGATGGGACTGACTGCGCGGTTACTGCAGCGTCTGCAACTCCTTGCCGGGCTTGAACCGCACCGCCTTTCCCGGCGGAATGGAGACTTCGGCGCCGGTGCGCGGATTGCGCCCGATTCCGGTCTTCCGGGGTTTTACATTGAAGACTCCGAAGCCGCGCAGCTCGATCCGATCCCCCTGCTCCAGGGCCTTCTTCATGGATTCGAAGACGGTCTCCACCGCCATCTCTGCCTTGGTTTTAGTAATCCCGGTCCGGTTGACGACTTCGTTGATAATGTCCAGCTTGATCAAAACAAGCCTCCTATAGCAGCACGGGGCGAGCTGGCCCCCGTTGACGACAACTACATGATAGGATTGAATTTATTTGAATGTCAAGCCAAGGGCCCCAGGGGCTGCGGGCACCGGTTTCGGGCGATGAGTTCCGGCGCGCCTGCGGGCGTTTCGCCACGGGAATCTCCATAGCCGGCGCCGTAGATGCGCAGGGTACGGCTCACGGGCTGACCGTAAGTTCTTTCACGTCTGTATCGCTGGAGCCACCGCTCATCCTGATCTGCCTCGGCCACGAAGTCACGATGATCGAGGTCTTTCGTCAGGCACGCTACTTCGGGCTGAGTTTTCTGCGCGAGGATGCGGTGGCTGTTTCGCGGCGCTTCGCGACCAAGGGTCTGGACAGGTTCGATGCCGTCGAGTGGGTTCGCGGAGAAACCGGCGTTCCTCTGCTGGCGAACGCTCTCGCGACCCTCGAGTGCGCGTCCTATCAGCGCATCGTCTCCGGCGATCATGACATTCTCGTCGGTGAGGTTGTGCGCACGGAGGTTGCCGAAGGCGAGCCGCTCATCTACTACGCGAGCCGGTACCGCAAGCTGGCGGTGGAGTGAACGGTGGCGGATCGCCGAACCGGAAGATCCACGCACGCAGGTTCGGGTCACGCAGCCCGGATGCTTCCGTTGCTGCTGATCGTATTGACCCCGGCTTGGGCCCAGCGCTACTTCGTCACGGCAATCGGGGGTGTCTCCACCCTTTCCGCGGACGCGATCACGCGGGCAGATGCAGTCACTGCCGTGTCTCTCTACAAGCCTGAAAACGGCCCGGCATTCAATATTGCCGGCGGAGTCCACTTGGGCGACTGGTTCAGCCTGCAGGCGAACTACATGTGGAACCGGAACGATCTTGCTGTCACGGAGGTCGCCGGCCCTGCGAGCCTCGAGCAAGACCGGCGCAGTTCCCAACACGCCGCGGTGGCCGACCTGTTGGTGTATTTCCGCGCTCGCCGCAGCCGGATTCGTCCGTATCTTTCGATCGGGACGGGATACCTGCGGCTTGCCAGCACGGCGGCGGGGCCGGTGCACGGAACGCTCGCTCCTGCCCCGCCGGAAATCGACGCCGTGAAGTTGCCGTTGCGGGTGGCCGTCGGAATCGACCTGCTGGTACGCCGCGGCTGGGGCGTTCGATACAGTTTCAGCGAGACCATGAGCGCGAACCCGTTCAGCGCGACCCTCGACCCTCCCGGTTCCAGAAGACTCGCGAATTTTCAGAACCTTGCCGGTTTCGTCAAGTACTTCTAGCGGCCCCCTCCTAGCGACCCTGAAACAGAACGTAGGGGCAATGTGGCCAGAAAATCGGGGCCCCCTCGATGCGTTCGCCCAACACCCGGGCATGGCAGACACGACAGCAGTTTTTTCTCTTGGCGGCTTCGCCGATCGGGGCGATGCGAACCAGTTCCTCGAAGGCGCAGAGGCCTCTTCCGGAAGCATGTGTCTCCGAGAGGCTCAAAAGGGGACCGCTGGCGGCCTGCTCCTGGACAAGGCGCGAGTAAAGGCGGGACTTCAAGCGCGACGAAGCGCGTGGGGCTCCGGCCGCTGTTTCGGCTGAGGGCGCCACCGACGAGATCAACTCTTCGATACTCATATTTTCATTCATACTCTGGCCTCCCATTCGCGGCGAAAGTGCTCGCGGGCGCGCGCCAGCATCCGCTCGACGGCTTTCGGGGTGCGGCCCAGAATCTCGGCAATCTCGGCCGTTGCTTTGTGGTCCCAATACCTCCACTGGAGCAACAGCCGGACTTGCTCCGGCAGGCGTTCCATCGCCGCCAGGGTGCGGTCCCGCCGCCGGCGTTCATCCAGCGCGGAATCGAGTTGCAGATCCGCCGCAACGACGTGGTCGGCGCCGCCCACATCGAAATCCCGCAACCGGGCGCGGTAATAATCCTCCACTTTGTGGCGAGCGATTCCGAATAACCACGCTTTGAGCGGCGACGCTCCCCGGTATTCTCTGATGCTTTGGTACGCCGCTAGAAAAACGTCCTGGGCCAGATCGTCTACGTCGGCGGTGTTCGGTTTCAGCCGCGCCAGGATGTACCCGTACACGGCGTCCGCGTGCTGCTCGACAAACTCGGCAGTTGCTTTGCGGTCCTTACGGGCGACGGCATTGGCCAATTCCTTGTCGCGTTGGTGCACGCCCGGAACGGCTGGAATGGGGTCTTGCGTCATAGTGCGGACGAATACACCGTCTATTGTCGCGACACCCCAGAAAAACCCCCCAGGTGTGGAGGGGGATTTTCTGCGCTGTCGCGACATTCTCCGCGCAATTGCGGAACGGAGTCTTGGGGCACAGGAGTATACTCCCCAAATTCCCACGAACCGGCCCGCCGATTGGGCCGCAAAGAGGAGACGATGATTCTAAACAAAACACAACGCACACTCGGATTCGTTTCATTGGTCGCGCTGCTGTCCCTGGCGCAGCCGTTTCGCGCGGCTGTAGAAGAAGACAGAAGCGAAGCCGGCAGCTTTGTTTACGTGATGGGGAACCAGGCCGCCGACAACAAAATCATGGTCTTTCATCGAAACGCGGATGGGTCACTGAACAAAGTGCAGGAAGTATCCACGAACGGGCAGGGAAGCGGCGGCAGCGGTGACCCGCTCGGTTCACAAGGAGCTCTGGTGTTGAGCGATGAAGGACGCCTTCTGCTTGCAGTAAACCAGGGCAGCAGTGAGATCTCATCATTGGCTGTGACCGCGACTGGTCTGCAGTTCGTCAACAAGGCCTCTTCCGGCGGAAAGGGGCCGGTCAGTGTGGCAGTGCGCAGAGACGTCGCGTATGTCCTGAACGCGGGCGGCATTCCCAATGTGACGGCATTCCGGATTGACGTCCGCGGCCAGTTGGCGATGATTCCTGGTTCTACGCGGCCCCTGCCGGGCGGTTCGAACTCCGGCCCGGCTCAAGTGGCGCTCACGCCCGACGGAGAGGTGCTCGTGGTGACCGAAAAGAATACTAACCGGATCGATCTGTATCCGATCGATGAGCCCGGGAGATTGGGCACGCCCTCCAGCGTTCCTTCCAACGGCGCGGTGCCGTTTGGTTTCGCCTTCAGCCACGACCGGATACTGGTCGTCTCCGAGGCCAAGAATTCCACCATTTCCTCGTACCGGATTCGAAACGCGGAGAACAGTCCCGTACTCGACAGCGTGACGAAATCGCTGCCGGATTTGGGGGCGGCCGCGTGCTGGCTCATCACCGATGACAGCGGCCGGCTGGCGTTGGTCGCTAACTCGGGAACGAGCACGATCTCCTCGCTCAGGGTGTCTCCCGGAGGAACTTTGCAGCTACTTGCGGCGGTCGCCGCAAACACCGGGCCGGGTACCGCCCCGATCGACATGGCGCTGACTCGCGACGGAGGATTTCTCTACGTGCTCAGCACCAGCAACGGAATGCTCCTGGGTTTCCGGCTGGAAAACGGAAGTCTGAGCCAAGTCGCGTCCGTATCCGGTCTTTCGTTGAGCATTCAGGGGATCGCCGCGCGATAGCAAGCACATGCACTGATTTCCGCGGGGCAGGTCAGCGACCCAGCCGAGGCCCTGCCCCATTCTGGCGCTAGACTGAATGCGTGGACAATCCTCTCTCCTACCTCAGCGAACAGCTCGATCACTGGCGCCGTGAAGGAACCTATCAGCGATTGCGCGTGCTGGAGTCGGAAAGTGCGGCCGAGTCGCGCTTTGACGGCAAGCAGGTCATCAATCTCGCCTCCAACAATTACCTCGGGCTGACCACGCACCCAAAGCTGCGGGAAGCCGCCATCGACGCCGCGCGCAGGTTCGGTGTTGGGTCGGGGGCAGTGCGCACCATCTCCGGGACGATGACCCTGCACATGCAACTGGAGGAGCGCATCGCGGCATTCAAAAACGTAGAGGCGTGCGTGGTTTTCCAATCGGGCTTCGCCGCCAATGCCGGAACCGTGTCCGCCATTCTGGGCCCGGAAGATCACATCATCTCCGACGAATTGAACCACGCAAGCATCATCGACGGCTGCCGGCTTTCCAAGGCCAAGATCCACGTGTTTCCTCATAAGGACGTTCCCGCTGCGGAGAAGATCCTGGCTGAATTGACCGGCACACCCGGGCGGAAACTGCTGATCAGCGACGGAGTGTTTTCGATGGACGGCGATATCGGCCCGTTACCCGGTCTCGTCGAAGCGGCCGAA
>CAYMHP010000379.1:0-4882 GCA_964390225.1 uncultured Solibacteraceae bacterium | reverse complement strand
CTGGCGCGAAATGCCCCAATCCTTGATGCGGTAGGTAATGGCGGCTTTGCCGAAGCCTTTTTGTTCGGCGTAGGCGCTCATGATCCGGCGCGCTTCGGCACTGGCATGCCCGGACCAGGGTCCCGAGTTCTCGACTACGCCGTCTTCGGTGAAGGCGTGCTTGGGATTGGTTTCAAGCGGACCATCGAACGGCCGGATGACGGGACGAATCGGGATTCCGTACTTGGTGCAGAATTCGAAATCACGCTCGTCATGCGCCGGCACGGCCATAATGGCGCCTGTGCCGTATCCCATCAGGACGAAGTTGCCGACCCAGATGGGCACCTGTTCACCGCTATAAGGGTTGACCGCAAAGTACCCGGTGAAGAAGCCTTCTTTTTCAATGTCGCCGGGGTCGCGGTTGGCGCGCGCGTCGACCATCTCCTTGGCGTGAGCGCGGGCGCCGGGGTCGAGTAACTTTTCGTTCAGGGGATGCTCGGGGGCGAGGATCACGCACGTGGCGCCGTAGATCGTGTCGACACGGGTGGTGAAGACGCGGATCGGGATCGGCGGATTTTGCCCAGATAGCAAGAAATCGACCTCGGTGCCTTCAGAACGCCCGATCCAGTTCCGCTGCATGGTGAGCACGCGCTCCGGCCAGCCGCCTTCCAGCTTGGCAATGTCTTCCAGCAATTGGTCGGCGTAATCGGTGATTTTCAGGAACCATTGCTCAAGGGCGCGCTGTTCGACGGGCGTATCTTCGTGACGCCAGCAGCAGCCTTCGACAACCTGCTCATTGGCGAGCACGGTAGCGCACTTCGGACACCAGTTGACCAGCGCGTTTTTGCGGTAGGCGAGGCCGCGCTCGAACATTTTCAAAAAGAACCACTGGTTCCAGCGATAGTATTCGGGTTCGCAGGTGGAGACTTCGCGATCCCAGTCGTAGCTGAATGCAAACCGGCGGTGCGTCTTCTTCATGGACGCGATATTCTGCAGCGTCCACTGCCGGGGCGGAACATTGTTCGCAATGGCTGCGTTCTCGGCAGGCAGGCCGAAGGCGTCCCAGCCCATCGGATGCAGGACGTTGTAGCCGCGCATCCACTTATACCGGGCAAGCGCGTCGCCGATCGAGTAGTTGCGGATGTGGCCGATATGGAGGGTGCCGCTGGGATACGGCAGCATCTCGAGCACGTAGAACTTGGGCTTGCTGGAGTTCTCTTCGGCTTTATAGAAATCGGCGTTTTGCCAGCGTTCGTGCCACTTCAACTCGATCTGACTATGGTCGTAAGGCTTTTCCGGCATAGGGCGGCCAGGTACAGAACTCCATCCTAGCAGGATGGGGAAAATGGCCGGCCGAACGACATTACACCCTTGCCGTCACCGGCGGGGCTGAAACACGAGGCTCGGCTGAACAGGATTTCAGCCGTGTCCCATCAGGTCGCGGGGCGGCGCTCAAGCCCTGTGCGGCGACCGCCGGCGCTCGGGTTATCGCTCCGGAACGTAGTAGCCTGTCCGGGCGTAGATCTGGAGGCGCGGGGTACCTTCGGGAACCAGAAGCTGCACCTTGATCTTGCGGTACTTGCCGCTCTGCGCGGTTTCGGGCGGGTAATATCCGAGCACGTACTGATTATGCAACGTGACTCCGATCTGCGTCATCGTATTGCGCAGGTCGGTGGCGCTCTGCACGACAGAAGCGAGACCGCCAGTGTTCTGGCTGAGTCTGGTAAGCGTTTCGGGCCCCGTCAGCTCTTCCTGACTTTGGGGATTTTGGAAGATGCCGATGGTGTAGATCATGGTGTTGGCCTCGACTGCCATGTTGATCAGCTCGCGCATCGTATAGCGGCTGTTGTTTTCGCCGCCATCCGAGACAATGATCAGGGCCTTGCGGGGATTGTGCGCCTTCTTCATCTCGGTGAGCGCCAGATACACGCCGTCGATCAGCGAAGTGGTGCCGTTCGGCTGTACGAAGACCAACGCATTCCCAATGTCGGAGAAGTTCGACGTGAAGCCCTGACGAAGTTCGGCGCGATCCGAGACCGTGACCAGGAAACTTTCGTCTTCGGGATTAAGCTGCTTGAAGAACTCGGACGCAGCATCGCGCGCCGTTTTGAATTTATCCGTCATGCTGCGGCTGCAATCGAAGATGAGCCCGACGGAGACGGGCGCATCCTGCTGGCTGAAAGCGACAATGGGACGCTGCTCGGGTCCGTCGAAAACCCGGAAATTCTGCCGGTCAAGACCGCGCACGTTACGCCCAAACGCATCCATGACGGTGACCGGGACCAGGGTCATGTTCACATCCACGCGAATCGAAGACTTCGCGGCCGCGGGCTGTGCGGGCAATTTTCCATTCAGCAACAGCGGTCCGCTCGAATCGTCGTTGGGCGCGGCGCCTGCCGGGAGAAGCATCATGAGTAAATAAAAAGGCACAAAAATCCTGCGCATAACCAGTGAACCTGTTGTTTTTGTTCCACGCTGGCGGGGCGTGTAGCGTTTTCAGTGGCGCCGGGCGCTGCTATCGCTTCATCACGCGCCGTGCCTTTGTGGGGCTGGATTCAGCAGGGCTTTGAGAGTGTCTAGATTGCGACGATCGTCGCCTTCCTTCTCGACGGGAGTTTCAAGGATGAAGGGTTTGCGCCGCAGCTTCGGATGCGTAAGGATTCTTGCGAATGCGGCTAACCCAATGTGTCCCTTACCGATGTGGGCGTGGCGATCGACGCGCGAGCCGAGTGGCCCTTTTGAGTCATTAGTATGTATAAGGTGCACGTTCGACAGCCCGAGTGTTTCTTCGACACTGCGAAGCGTTTGCCGCAGGCCGCTCGCCGTAACGATGTTGAAACCCGCAGCCAGGAGGTGGCACGTGTCGAGGCAGTATCCGATGGGCAGGTCGGTGAGGTCCCGAGCGAGCTCGCGGATCGACTGCAACTCCTCAAATCGGCTGCCGATGTGGGAGCCGGCGCCAACCGTATTCTCGAGCAGGACGGTGAAGCCGGGCGCATGAAACCCGGTTGAGGCTTCCTTCAATGCAAGCGCAAACGAGGCGATGCCCTCTTCGACCGAGCGTCCGCGATAGCTGCCGGGATGCAGCACCAGGTAGTCCGCGCCGATGATCGCGGCGCGGTTCAATTCGCCCCGGAACGCCTCGATCGACTTCGCGCGAATCACCGGATCGGCGGAGGCCAGGTTGATCAGATAATTCACGTGGATGGCCAGCGGGTGAAGATCATGGCGCTCGCGGGCGGCCTTGAGCAGTTTCACCTGTGCCGGATCGGGCAGGCGAGCGCGCCACATCCGCGGACTCGCGGAAAAAATCTGAAAGGTGTTGGCGCCCAAGCTGGCCGCGTTCAAGGCGGCCTTTTCCAGCGAGCCGGAAGTGAACGTGTGGATGCCGAGCCGCAGAGGGACCCCTACTCAGCGGCCGTTAGAATCGACGGTAGAACTCCCGTCATTTACAACTGTCTACCACGATGTGGACGTTTATTGAGCGACCGAAACCGTCGAGCGCATGTCGACAGCGGTCCTCAACGATGGGTCCGCATACTCGGCGTGCCGCGCGGGGCCTTCCCACGCGACTGCATATTCACGCAAACAGGTCGGGCAGATATATTTTCCGTGAATGGGCCACATCGCCCGCCCATGCATCGTCTTGCACCAGAACTCGGAAATCCGCTTTAGCATATCTCTCCCCTCAATCGCCAACGCGTAAAAGCTCGAAGTGACGGCTCAACCGCTTTAAAGCAATTTACGTTCCCGACGCATCCCTTGGATGACAGGGCATTTCCCCTTGACTGTCAGTGAATCAAACGTATAATTGAATCGAGTGATAGAGTGCCAATCGACACGAAGCAGCGGATTCTGGACACAGCGGAACGGCTGATCGGCCAGCAAGGTTACGCCGGGACCTCTTTGCGGCAGATCATTTCGGCGGCCGGGGTAAATCTCGCGGCCGTTCACTACCATTTTGGTTCTAAAGAAGATCTGCTGGACGAGTTGATCTCCCGGAAGGCCGACCCCGTCAATGCCAAGCGCCTCGCGTTGCTAGACCGCTACGAGGCGGAGGCGGGTGGTGGGCCTGTGGAGGTGGAGAAAATCCTTGCTGCCTTCTTCGATCCCATGGTCGAGACGTGCGCCGAGAGCCCGGACTTCGTCAAAGTGATGGGACGCATCTACTCGGAAGGGCTTTTACCCACGATTATTGGGAAGCACTTTTTTCCAACAATCGCACGATTTGTAAAAACATTACGTCGGGCGTTACCGACGCTGCCGGAAGGGGAGCTAGCGGCGCGGTTACAGTTCATGGTCGGGGCCATGAGTCACGCGCTGCTCGGAAACCCGGTGATCGTCACTGCGGCGCCATCCAACGGCGACAGGCCGGATTTCGGCCGGACCCTCCGCCGCCTGACCGTCTTTCTCAGCGCGGGATTTCGAGCGCCCGCATCGGAAGAGGTGAACCATTGAAGCTCGCATTGGCTTTGCTCATCTTAAGTTGCGTGGCGAGCGCGCAAGGCCGGCCGGCATTGCAACTCAGCCTCAAGCGGGCGGTCGAGATCGCGATCTCGCCGGAGGGAAGCACGACGGTGCAGCTTTCCGGTGAAGCTCTGAAGCAGGCCGAAATGCGGTCGCTGGAAGCGCGAGCCGCTTTGCTGCCGAACGTGGATTCTTCCGTCGCTTATCAGAACCGAACGGCGTACCTCAAGGCCATAGGAGTAGGCGTGGGGTTCCCGTCGATACCGGGGTTCCAATTTCCGACGTTTGTAGGCCCGTTCAATACCATGGATGCGCGGCTGACGGGATCGCAGAGCGTTTTCGATTTCAGCTCGATCCGGCGGTATCAGGCATCGAAGGCGGGGGTGTCGGCGGCGCGTTCGGATTTCGACAGTGCGGGCGAGCAGGTGGCGGAGGC
>CAYMHP010000378.1:0-4959 GCA_964390225.1 uncultured Solibacteraceae bacterium | reverse complement strand
GTTCTTCTCGACGATGCCGATCAGCATGATCAACCCGACGAATGCGTAAATGTTCAGGTCGATGCCGAACAGCACCAGCGTCAGCAGAGCGCCAAAGCCGGCCGAAGGCAGCCCCGAGAGAATCGTCAGCGGATGGATATAGCTCTCGTACAGGATGCCCAACACGATGTACACCACCATCACTGCGATGATCAGCAGCACCCACAAATTGCCGAGCGAGCTTTGGAATGACTTGGCCGCGCCCTGAAACTGCGTGCTGATGGTCGCCGGCAGTTCCTTCGTCGCCATGTCCTGAATCTGGGAAACCACTGTTCCCAGAGCCGCGCCCGGCTGCAGGTTGAACGAAACGGTGGCCGCGGGCAGTTCCCCATAATGGTTGATCGTCTGCGGTCCGGTCTCGGTGACAATCTGCGCGACCGTGTCGAGTGGAATCAGCCGGCCATTCGGGTTTTTGAAATACAGCATCGAGAGCGCCCGCGGATCGGCCTGGTATCGCGGCAGAAGCTCCAACAGCACTTTGTATTCGTTCGCTGAACCGTAGATGGTCGAGACCCAGCGCTGCCCGTATGCGTCATAGAGCGTGTTCTCGATCTGGTTGGCGTTTACTGCCATGGCCGCCGCTTTGTCGCGGTCAATAGTGACGTTTACCTGCGGCGTGGTTACAGCCACATCCGTGGTAACGTCGTCGATCCCGGGAATCTGCTGCATCGATTCGGCCAGCTTCGTGGCCGCCGCATATAACTCGTCTTTATCCGGCGTCTGCATCGAGAACTGGTAGACGCTCTTGGTCACCTTGCCGCCGATCTGGATCGTCGGCGGGTTCTGCAGGTACGCCCGCATTCCCGGGTAGCCGGCCAGCACCGGCCGCAATTTCTTCATCAGGTCGTTGACGCCCAGCGGCCGTTGGCTCCGCGGCTTCAGGTGCACCACCAGGGAGCCGTAATTCGGTCCGCCGAGGTTGGTCGCAGTCGTTCCCCCGATGCTCGCCATCAGGGCGTCCACGTTCGGGTCCTTCGCCACCATGTCCGCGATCTTCTTTTCGTAATCAAGCATCTGGTAGTACGAAGTGCCCTGGGCCGCTTCTGTATAGACCTGCAACTGATCGGTATCCTGATCCGGAATGAAGCCCTTCGGGATGTTCACGAACATGTAAAGGGTGGCTCCGAGCACCACGACGAAAGTCGCCATCACCACCGGGCGGAACCGCAGCGCCCACTGCAGCGACCAGTCGTAAGCGCGCAGCATGCCCTCGAAGAATTTTTCGGTCGTGTTATAGAACCATCCCCGCTTCCCCGTGTGCACGGTGCGCAGGAACCGGCTGCACAACATCGGCGTGAGCGTCACCGAAACCACGCCGGAAATCAGAATCGCCACACAGATCGTAACCGAGAACTCTTTGAACAGTCGTCCGAGAATCCCTCCCATGAACAGCACGGGAATGAATACAGCCGCCAGAGAGAGCGTCATCGACACGATGGTGAAGCCGATTTCCGCCGATCCGCGCAGCGATGCAATCAGCGGCCGCTCGCCCATCTCGATATGCCGGACGATGTTCTCCAGCATGACGATGGCATCGTCCACCACGAACCCGATCGACAGGATCAGGGCCATCATCGACAGATTGTCGAGGCTGTAATCGAGCATGTACATCGCCGCGAACGTGCCGATGATGGAAAACGGCAGCGCCAGACTCGGAATGATGGTGGCAGAGAGGTTGCGCAGGAACAGGAAGATCACCATCACCACCAGCCCCAAGGTCAGCAGCATGGTGAACTGCACATCTTTGTACGACTCGCGGATGGTATCCGAACGGTCGTACAGGATATCCATGTGGACCGAAGGCGGCAGCTCGTTCTTGAACACCGGCAGCAGCGATTTCACGCCGTCGGTGACGGAAATGGTATTTGTGCCGGGCTGGCGCTGGATCGCCAGAATGATGGCGCGGTTCCCCTCGCCGTGATTGTAGAACCAGGACGCGGTCTTGTCGTCTTCGACGCTGTCGATCACCGTCCCGAGTTCTTCCAGCCGCACCGGCGTTCCGCCGCGATAGGCGACCACTACCGGCCGGTATTGGGCCGCATTCATCAACTGCCCGCTCGCCATCAAGGTAAACGCGCGCTGCGGTCCGATGATCGACCCGGTCGGCAGGTTTACGTTCCAGTTCTTCAGCGCGTTCTCGATTTCGTTGAGGCCCACCTGGTGCGCCGCCAGCGCGTGCGGATCCATCTGCACGTGGACGGCGTATTTTTGCGCGCCCAGCACCTGCACCTGCGCCACACCCGTGATCGTCGATATGCGCTGGGCGATGCGCGTCTCCGCGTACTCGTCCAGCGTCCATAAGGGCAGGGTGTCGGAAGTGAGCGCCAGGTACAGAATCGGCTGATCGGCCGGATTCACCTTCGTGAATGTCGGCGGCGTCGGCATGTTTGGCGGCAGCAGGCGCGCACCCTGGGTGATGGCCGCCTGCACGTCCACCGCGGCGCCGTCCAGCTTCCGGCTTAAGTCGAACTCCAGGGTGATCTGTGTCGAACCCTGCGAATTGGTGGACGACATCGACGTCAAGCCCGCGATCAGCGAAAACTGGTTTTCCAGGGGAGTCGCTACCGCGGAGGCCATCGTTTCCGGGCTTGCTCCCGGCAGGTTGGCCGTCACCAGCAGGGTTGGGAAGTCGACGTTCGGAAGATCGCTGACCGGCAGGCTGCGGTAGGCCACCGCTCCGAATAGCGCGATCGCGCCCATCAGCAGGCTGGTCGCGATGGGACGCTCGATAAAAGTTTGGGAGATATTCATCGATCAGCCTCCCGCCCCGAATGCAGCACGTGCTGCCCGGCCAGCGGGCGATGAACTAGACCTGGGGACCGCCGCCTGAAGGCGCATCGCCCTTCTCGTCAGGAGCGCCGCGGCCCTTTTTCCCCGGACCGCCCTTACCGCCAAAACCGCCCCCGGCTCCGCCCCGGCCGCCCGGCCCGCCCCGGCCATCGCGAATCACCACGTGGCTGTCGGGCGCGAGACGCAGTTGCCCTTCCGTGACTACGGTTTCACCCGCCTCGAGTCCCGAATCGACCACCATGTCCTGGTCCACGCGGAGGCTCGCCGTTACCGGCCGCACCTCGACGCTGCGATTCGGTTTCACAACGTAAACGAAGGTTCCGTTCTGGCCGGTCTGGATTGCCTGGTTCGGCACCACGATGGCGCGGGGCCGCGTGGACAGCCGCAGAGTCACGCGAACGAACTGTCCCGGCCATAACTTGCGGTCGCTGTTGTTGAAGGTTCCCTTCAGCTTGATCGTTCCCGTGGTGGTGTCGACGGAGTTATCTACGAACGTGAGCACGCCCGTTTCTTCGACCGATGCATCGTCCTGCGTGCGGGCGCGGACTTGCAGCTTCCGCTCCGCCATGTAGCGCTTGATCTCTCCCAGATTGGCTTCAGGAACGGAAAACGTGACGTAAATCGGTTCGATTTCAGTAATGGTCATCAATTCGACCGTGTTGGGCGAAATGACATTCCCCTGCTTCACGTTGAGATTACCGGTGCGCCCGTCGATCGGAGAGCGGATGCTGGTGTAGCTCAACTGCACGCGCGCCTGGTCGATCGCGGCCTTTGCCGCCGACAGTTGCGCCTGCGCGCTTTCGATGGCTGCTTTATCCGCAGCTACCGCCTGTGAGGTTGCATCGGCGGTTGCAGTCAACTGCTCCGACTGATCCTTGGAGATGATCCCGCCCTTGAACAGTTCCACGTAGCGGCTGGCCTGAGCCTGCTGGTACCGGAGGTTCGCGGAGTCCCGCGCTAGTTGCGCTTGCGCCTGGCTGAGCGAGGCCTCGTCGCGAGCGAGGTTCGCCGTTGCCTGATTCAAAGCGGCGTCGTAAGGACGGGGGTCGATCGTGAAGAGCAGATCGCCCTTCTTGACGTAATCGCCTTCGTGGAAATAAACCCTCGTCAGTTCTCCGCCGACCTGGGCCTTCACCGAAATCGTCGAATAGGCTTCCACGTTCCCGATGACCTGGACTTCCACCGGCACATCTTTCTGGCCAACCAGGGCCACTGTGACGGGAACGTCGCCGCCGCCGAAACCCTTCTTCCCGCCCTTCCCACCGCCCGGACCGCCGGGGCCCCCGGCCGACACTCCGTTACTGGAGCAACCGAGCAGTACGGCGCTCCCGGTCACGGCAGCCACCAAGCAGAGTGTTCGAAAACGAGCCCGGTACACACCAGGACGAGGCACAAGGGTAGACATATGGCTAAAAAGAAACGGCGCTTCCGGATATGCTAATGTTACTATCCTAGCGCTTCAATGGCTCTAAAGAGGCAGCAGGCGTCAAATGTTTCTAAATCTTCGGCTTAGGAGCTGGAAGATCGCGCGCCACTACAGGGTCGGAAAAGCCGATGCGATTGTGGCTGCCGTCGCAAAACGGCTTGTTTGCAGAGTGGCCGCACCGGCATAACGAGATCACCGTCCGTCCCGCCAACCCGAACGCGTTTCCCGCCGGATCCAGAATCTCAAATTCCCCCTCAATGCGTATAGGGCCGTTACTCAGACAAGTGATCTTCGATGGCATCCTTCGGATGGTAACACGCGCTAAAGGTACCGCCGTCGATCTTCGCCCCGGGCAATCGCGACGCGTTCAGGCCTTCCTTCAATGGCCCCGCGACGGCGCTACTTCGGCGGCTGCGGATTCTGGTCCGGCTTCGTCGGCGGATTCTTCGGATTCTTATCGTCGATGACTTCGCCGAACTTGATCGTGGACCGTCCTTCGTACCGCTTGTAATCCTTGTACGTGACAACCATCCGGATGCGCTGCGGACCAGTCTGGAAGTGCAGGGTGTCATCCGCCCGCGTATACGTCGGGAACCAATATTTGCCGTCGATCTGCTCCCGGTACGTTTCGAAGCGGGGAAACTCCTGGCCTTTGCTGCTGCCTTTTTTCAATTCGCCCACGCCCTTGCCGTAAGTCTTCACGA
>CAYMHP010000377.1:0-4976 GCA_964390225.1 uncultured Solibacteraceae bacterium | reverse complement strand
TAGCGGTCTGGAAATCGGGAACCTCTGTCGAAGAAGCCAAGGCCGCGCACGAGGAGGAGACGAACTTTTCGTTCATCCAGATCTTTCGAGACATCGGGCGCCGCCGGCATCTGCAGATCATCGTAGGGATGATGGTGGTGATGTACCTGGTGGATACGCTGGTGGAGTATCAGTTCCAGGCAATGGCGCGCACCACTTACCGTGGCGACCAGCTCACGGCGTTTTTCGGCCAATTCTACGGCATTTGGCTGAACGGCGTCGAGTTCCTGTTCCAGCTATTCTTAACGGCCGCGGTGGTCCATTGGTTCGGAGTGGGAGGCACGCTGCACATCTCCCCCGTTGCGATCATTCTGTCGTCTGCGGCCACCATTCTCGCGCCCGGTGTAGCATCGGCCAGTGCCGTACGACTGACGGAAGCTTCCACGCGCTACACCCTAAATAAGACCGGCATGGAACTGCTGTACATGCCGTTGCCCCTGGAACTGCGCAACCGCATCAAGGCTTTTATCGACATATGTGTCGACCGCCTGTCGCGTGGCATTGGCGGCGTGCTTCTGCTGTTGCTCACCACCACATCACTGCACATGGGCGTCAAGGGTATCTCGTTTGTGGTCGTCGGACTCTGTATCCCGTGGATCGTGTTCTCTCACCTGGCGCGGCGCGAGTACGTCGCTTCCATTCGCAAGCGGCTGGAATCGCGGAGGCTGGATTTACAGATGGCGCGCATTACCGTAACTGATTCGGGCACGATCCGCCTTCTAGAACAGACGGCCTCGGACGGCAATCCGCGCCAGGCGGCTTACGCGTTGGGGCTCCTCGCCGAAGCCCCGCAGTACGATGTGCGGCCCCTCCTCCAAAAGCTGGCCTCCAGCCCCGCCCGTGAGGTCCGCGAAAAAGTGTACGAGATCGCCGACCAAATGCGGTCCGACATCGTTCTGGAAAAGGCAGTCAACGAGCTGCGTAAGGGGCAGGCTGGTGAGGAGTTCGCCCCGGCGGCGGCCAGCTACGCGTTGACTGTCGCTCCCGACCGGGCACGTCTCGCGGCGGAACTGTTGAACGATTCAAACCCATTGTTGGTCCGCGGTGCGCTCGGGGCACTTAGTGGAGACCGCGATCTTGCTCAGGACCTCATCACGAGGGAATGGCTGGACCGCATGGCGCGATCCAACGACCCGAGACAACGTGCGCTTGCCGCAATGGCCGTCGGCGTACGCGGCGATCAGGGAACCGAGGTGCTACACCGGTTGCTGGAGGACTCCGATTGCGCCGTTCTCAGGGCTGCCTGCCGCGCCGCAGGCGACCTGCGAAACCGGGCATATCTTTTCGCGCTTATCCGGGCTCTCGGGAATGCCAGGGTGCGCGGCGATGCGATTGATGCGCTGGCCGCGTTTGGTCCCTCCGTCTGCGGCACTCTCTCCGATCTGTTGCTCGACGAGACTGTGCCGGTACGGCTGCGCCGGCAGCTGCCACGCGTGCTGAAGAAAATTCCTCACCAACGCTCTGTGGACCTGCTCCTATCCGCAATCGGGCATTCGGACCTTTCGATCCGGGCGGCGGTGCTGAAAGCGCTGAACCGGTTGCGCGAGCAGGCGCCGCAGCTGAATTTCGAAAACGTTTTTGTCACCGAGCAGATCCTTGCAGAGGCGCGGTACTATTACGAGCTAAGCGCCGCGCTGGAGCCTTTCCGCGCATACGAGGGTGGAGACCATCGCGCGGCCAAACTACTGGCCCGAACGATGGAGGAGCGGCTCAAGGAAACGCTGGCGCGGCTTTTCCGGCTGCTCGGGCTGCGCTATCCACCAAGAGAAATCTACTCCGCATATCTTGCCGTCTCGCGGCCGCACGCCGGTGATGCCGTCGCCGCGCTTGAATTTCTGGACAGCGTTCTCGACAGGAACTTGAAACGGATCCTGCTCCCCCTGCTCGACGCGCCCGAACACCTGCTGGAACACGGGCGTGACCTGTTTGGCGTGGAGTTGCGGACCGCGGAGGATGCCGTCCGCGAACTGATCCGTTCTCAGGATCCCTGGCTGGTCGCCTGCGCCATGTCCGCGGCTGCCGAATTGCGGATGCGCAGCCTTGCCCCTGAAATCGCGCAGGCCGCCGAGGAAGCGGCCGATGAGATTTCCGAAGTGGCGCGGTCGGCGGAAGCGGCGTTGGCGGCATAACCTCTATGGCTGAGCTCAACATTGTAGAAAAAGTGATCGCGCTCGAGGGCGTCGAGCTCATCCGAAATCTCACGCCGGAGCAACTGGCGCGTATCGCGAGTATCGCGCACGAGGTAAGGTTCGCTCCAGGTAAGGTCATCTTCGAAGCCTCTAAACCCGTCGACGCCCTTTACGTCATTATCGATGGCGCGGTGGAGTTGAGCCGCAATGGAGACGTCCTCGCGACAGCGCAACAAAATGAGGTCTTGGGAGCATGGGCGCTGTTCGACGAGAATGATCCCATGCCGGTAACTGCCACGACCCTGGCCGACACGCGCCTGCTCCGCATCGGCCGGGATGATTTTTACGATCTGCTGGCCGATAACAGCGAAATCACGTCGGCGATGTTCTCGACATTGGTGAAACGATTCCGCAAACTGGTAGAGCAATGAGTTCGCCCGCTACCGAACTGCACCAGATGGCTTCTATCGGGCGGCTGCTGACCGGCATCGTGCACGAAATCAACACCCCTATCGGAAGTATCTTTTCCAATAACGAGGTGATGCTACGGTCGCTGAGCCTGCTGAAGGACTTATTAGACGATCCGCGGCCGGAGTCGCTGGACAAGGCAAGACGGGTTGTGGACACATGCCAGAACCTTGCCGCCGTAGACAAGATCGCGTGCGAGCGCATCCGCTCGGTCATCCGCGGGCTCAAGAGCTTCTCGCGACTGGACGGAAGCGAGTTGCGGAAGGTCGACTTGAACCAGCAACTGCGGGACACCCTCAAGCTGACTCAGGCGGAGTTTCGCCGCCGCATTACGGTGGAAGCAGATCTGGGAGAAATACCGGAGGTGGAGTGCTACCCCCAGATGCTGAACCAGGTTTTTTTGAACCTGCTGGTGAACGCGGGCCAAGCTATCGACGGAGAAGGGAAGATCACGGTACGAACCCGGCTTGAAGGTGAGCAGGTGCACATCTCCATCGGCGATAACGGCCGCGGCATGACTCCGGCACAGCAGGAGAAATGCTTCCATGCCGGCTTCACCACCAAGGCTCTCGGAGAGGGCACCGGTTTGGGCCTTTCCATTTCAAAGGAAATCATCGAAGAGAAGCACGGGGGTTCTATCGATTTCGTGAGCGAGCCGGGCGTGGGCACCACATTTCACATCCGGATCCCCGTGGCAAGGAGCAAGACGCTGTGAACCAGAATGGGCAGAGGCCCTCGGTCCTCCTCGTCGACGACGAGGAAATGGTGATCACCAGTATTAAGGCATTCCTGCAGCTGGAAACCGATTTCGCCGTGCATGGATTCACCGATGCCGAGGAAGCCACGCGGTTTGCCGCGAGCACCTCCGTGGATGTCGCGGTCTCGGATTATCTGATGCCGAAAATGAACGGCATCCAGCTTCTCGGGCGCATGAAAGAGCTGCAGCCCGAAGCCAGCCGCGTGCTGCTCACGGGGCACGCCGACAAGCAGAGCGCCATTCAGGCGATCAACCAGGTCGCTCTTTTCCAGTATCTGGAGAAGCCTTGGGATAATGCGCAGTTGCTGCTGGTGGTCCAAAGCGGCGCTGAACGTGCGCGTCTGTTCCGGGATCTGCGCGAAAAAGTGGAAGAGTTGGATTCGGCCCACACCAGCCTGAAAACCGTCCAGAAGCGGCTGATCCAGGCGTTCCTGTAAGCCCACTCGGGCGCGAGTACAATATTCTCATGAAGCTGTCTGCGGTTTTTCTGTTCGTGCTGCTGCCCTGCCTGGCTGCCCCTGGCGTGGATAATGGGAAAGCTTTCGGTGTTCCCACGGCGCCCTTGACGATAGAGGTTTTTAGCGACTTTCAGTGCCCGTCCTGCCGCGAATTGCACATGACCACGCTGCCGGACCTGATGCGGGATTACGTCCTGCCTGGGAAAGCTTACATCGTTTTCCGCGAATTCCCGCTTCCCATGCACAACCATTCCCGGGAAGCGTCTGCGTACGCCTGTGCAGCCGCTCGCGTCGGCAAGTATGAAGCGGTTTCCGACGCCCTTTTCCGGAACCAGCCAACCTGGGCCGCCAACGGTAAGGTCTTCGAGACCGTGGCCGCAGTATTGACACCCGCGGAACAAAAGAAAGTCGAGGCGCTGGCCAAGGATCCCGGGGTGCTGAACGAGGTTCAGCAGGAGGTCCAGCAGGGCCAGTTGGAACGAGTCAACCAGACTCCCACGATGCTGATCGAACGCCGGGGCAAAAAGTACCCCGTCGCCGGCAACATCAATTACAGCCTGTTGCGGCGCTTCCTCGATGACCTCATCTCCAAGTAAGCCGCTTCGTTTGTTCCTGCTGGCGCTGCGGCTCGCGCTCGGCGCCATATTCATCTACGCCGCCTGGATCAAGCTTCGCGAGCCGTGGATGCTCTTCGCCATGTCGGTGGACGCCTACCACGTGCTGCCGCAATGGGCCGTGATCGCGGTGGCGCGTGGGCTGCCCTGGTTCGAGCTCCTGCTCGGCGTCGTTCTGATCACCGGAATGTTCCGCCGGACTTCCAGCCTTGCCGCCTCGGCGCTCCTTGCCGTCTTTTTCGGCTTGATGGTGCGCGCCTACCTCCGGGGCGAGACCATCGATTGCGGGTGCTTCGGCCCCGGTGAGCAGATCTCCTGGGTGACCCTGCTGCGCGATGGAAGCATGCTCGCGAGTGCCCTGTTTTTGCTGGTAATGAGCCTGCAGCGCGGCTCGGGACGCCTGAGCCGCCGCGGCGATCTTCGCGATTCGCTAGGCGCCGCAAACCTGCGCGAAGCCGGACACCGTTCCGCCTGAAGAACGAATCTCCTCCCAGACGCGCGCCGCTTCGTC
>CAYMHP010000376.1:3410-4979 GCA_964390225.1 uncultured Solibacteraceae bacterium | reverse complement strand
GAAACTTGGCCGAGCGCCTTTGTCACGAGAGACGCTGCTCCCATTGATGCGCGAACAAGGGCTGATTGTTTGCGCGTCCGAAGGTGACAAGGTAACAGCAGGGGCGCTGCTATTGTTCGGAAAACGGCCGCAAGACTTCTTTCCTCACGCGGTGGTGGCGCTGACGGAACAGGGGAAAAAGCGCGAGATTTACGATGGAAATCTGATTGGTCAGCACCGGCACCTACTTCAGCGGCTCGAAAGTGCGGACGTTAACCCACCGCTGAAGGTTAAGAAACGCCGACAGCATAGCGACGAAACTGCGTATCCGCCAAGAGTCCTTGTCGAGCTGCTCGTCAACATGCTTGTGCATCGCGATTATGAAATTCCCGAGAAAGCCACTATTGAGATCCATCCCGGATCGGAAATCATCTTCAGCAACCCCGGTGGATTAACAAGGAAACTCGAAGGGAAGGTGACCGTCGAACTGGATGGGCGCATTATCCTCTCCGAAGGGTTAACCGATCAGCGCAATCCATCCCTGTGTGACATCTTCTTCGGCATAAGTGCTATGGAGCGAGCCGGTACTGGTTTGATCGATGTCGGCCAGCTCATGCAGGCAAGTGGAGGGGCGTCGGCCTTTTACCACAGCTCTGTTGAATCGCGTTTTAGGGCGGTTGTGGCCCAGCCGCAAGCCTCGGCGGGATCGCGCCTGGTCGCTCGCTCTACTGTGCCAACTGGTCTGTACATGTTGAACGTCCTCCCGTTCACGGTTGTTCCTGACAAGGTCTCGGTCCTTAAATTGACCCGCTCGCTTCGAGAACGCCCGCAGGGTATCCGCTTGTCTGACTGTGGAACCTTCGTTGAACACAATGGGGAGTTGTGGAGTTTCGTTCCGTTGCCGATCCTCGCTGCCCTATTCGATCCAATCGCAGCCAAGGCCGACAGCCGGAGTGTGTTGCGGACGCAAATTGAGGCAAACGCCGATTCGAAGCGTGTTTTGTCTTGGCTGTTAAGGAAACATGTTGAGTACCACTTCCTCAGTTTCGAGGATGATGGATTGGTGCTCGAATACGGAAGGAAACATCGCGCCTATTTTGCGGGAAAGAACAAGGGCGAGCGCACCGTTGTGTGGAACAGCGCACAACGCCGCGGTATTCGTCGAGAAGTAGTAAAGAGGCGAGGAGACGATTCGCGTGCGTGGTTCGAGAACGAGGGTTTTGGGTACGACATCGTGAATATCGGCGGATCTTGGTGTCTTCGTATTAAGCCTTTCTACATGTTTACGGGACGGGATGCAGAGACACCACTCCCTGCTTTCACCCGTACAGCAAAGGCAACAAGAAGGATCAAATTTGACCGCAACAAGAATGTCGAGGCTGATCTAGCGTTTTGGGCCACATTCCTTGGCCGGGGGGCAGAAACCATGAACGTAGGCGACTTACACGTTGATGATCTGTTAATTGACACGAGCTATTTGACGGTTGAAGTGCCCGAGATTGGATTGACCAATGAGTCTGAGCTTAAGAATCGAGTGTCTGCCTGAGCCAACGCTCTCGTTCGGCTGCAATGCAATGGGCGTCGAGCCGC
>CAYMHP010000376.1:0-3400 GCA_964390225.1 uncultured Solibacteraceae bacterium | reverse complement strand
AAAGAGCTTCGTCTCGGCATTGTTGGACCGCCGCCAGATGTGCAGTTAGCGCGACGTTGGCTGCCACGCCTGAATGCTGTTGCAATAGCGCGCGAAAAAAGTGCACGGCGGTATCGAGACTGGCCGGGAGCGCAACAAGCACTTGGCGCCAAGTTCATCATTGATGAGCGGTTTGTTCGGCCTGTTGACGATGAACGGCTCAATCTCGCATTTCAGCGGTCTTCGCCTTCCGAGCGGTTTGACGAGCTCCTGGAGTTATTCGACGCGAAAATTCAAGGACTTTTCGGGGATGCGCGACCCGATTGCTTTTTCGTTTGTTTGTCGGAGGACCTGGCAGACATGCGGATCAGCAACCCGCGATTGTCGGCCAAAGAGCGAGAGACGCTGGAACGCTTGCAGAGGGAGGAGGAACAAGAGCAGATGTCTCTTTTTCAGCCGACTCCCGAGGAGCTGAAGGCTGCCGAAGCACTACGCACAACAGCAGAGGACTTACTGTTCCGAACATTTTACCGTGCGCTGAAGGCGCGGATCATGACACACCAAAACCCTGTTCCTGTACAAGTGATCCGTCGTGACACCTTTATCCGGCCCGATGACGAAGGTCAAAGTATCGCGACGCGCGCCTGGAATCTTGCTACCTCGCTCTATTACAAAGCCGGCCACGAACCGTGGCGACCAGCCGATTTACCAGGAAACACCTGTTTCATCGGCATTTCTTTTCACCACCTGAAGCGGCGGGAAGGTGATGTTGTTTACGCGAGCGTAGCACAGGCATTTTCCAACGAGGTCGAGCCATTCGCTTTGAAGGGCTCCCTTGTTCCACACGATCAGCGTCGAGATCGCCAGCCTTACCTCACTGAGGCTCAGGCGGCGGCGCTCATGGCCGACGTGCTCGACAAGTACAAGGACAGGGCAGGAATGCTCCCAACACGAGTGGTCGTCCACAAGACAAGCACGTACCAGCCCGAGGAAGAAAAGGGCTTCCGTAGCGCCGCCGAGGCTCTTGTGCCTGCGTGTGACCTAATCTGGATGCGAAGCACTGCGTTTCGGCTGATTCGCAAAGGCATGCAGGAGCCGTGGCGGGGCACACTTTGCACTGTAGGCGAAGAATCGTATTTGTTCACAATGGGTTATGTCGCTTGGTGGGATGAATACCCAGGACCGCACATTCCAGCTCCATTGGAAATTGGTTCGTGTGGCAGCACGGATATCCGAGAGCGTGCACGTGAATTGCTGGCCCTCACAAAAATGAATTGGAATTCTACCGAGGGTCTAGGCAGATACCCGATCACCGTTTCCTTCGCTCGAAAAGTCGGTATGTTAATGACCGAACTCTCAGAGAATCAAACACCAAATCCTTCGTATCGGTTTTACATGTGAGATGAAACTCGGCCAGCGACAGGCCTGATTGAGAGATGCTGTTAGCGGCGAGGAGACGAGAAAAGCGTGTGGCCAGATAACGAAACAGACCGCGATTTCCTAAATTTTACTGGGGTCGCTGATACCGTTGCCGAAATCATCGTCCAGGCTCAGGGACGACCAATTTCGATTGGAGTATCGGGAGCGTGGGGCGTTGGGAAATCCTCGATGATCAAGCTCGTTGGCCGATCGCTGATGGAGCGCTCGGACAGAGATAAGGAGAAATACGAAAGCGGGCCTCCGTTTATCTTCGTGGAATTTAACGCTTGGCTTTATCAGGGATATGACGATGCGCGGGCCGCGCTGATGGAAGTCATCGGCCAAAAGCTAATGGCTGAGGCCGACAAGCGCAAGAAAGGCATTGAAAAAGCTAAGGAATTCTTTGAGCGCATTCAATGGTTTAGGCTTGCGAAGGTGACCGTGGGCTCTGCGGTAGCTCTCCATGCTGGACTGCCGCCGGTAGGATTAATCGGCGAACTGTACGGACTCGGGAAGACATTTCTTGGTAGAGGTGAGACTGCAGACACCATTGAAGAAGCGGAAAAGGCCGCCGACAAAGTAAAGGACACAGCATCGGGGCTGCTCGCCCCCAAGAAAAAGAAATCTCCTCCACAGGAAATCCATGCCCTTCGGGAGAGCTTCGAGAAGACACTTGAGGCTTTAGGGGTGACGCTGGTCGTCCTGATCGATGATCTGGACCGTTGCCTGCCTGAAACTACGATCTCGACCTTAGAGGCAATCCGGCTATTCCTGTTTCTGAAGAATACTGCCTTTGTCATCGCGGCAGATGACTCAATGATCAAGTACGCTGTCCGCCGCCATTTTCCAGACGTGACGGATGATCTCGTCATTAACTATTTTGACAAGCTCATCCAAGTGCCAATTCGCGTACCTCCCCTTGGGACGCAGGAAGTTCGCGCCTACATGATGCTGCTGTATGTGGAGAACAGCGGTCTCGATGGCGGCGTAAAGGAAAAAATTCGAGCGGGCATCTGTCGTCAACTTGGGCAGACCTGGCAGGGGAAGCGTGTTGACCGCGCCTTCATCCAATCTCTCCACACCCCGTTCGAAAACGAGCTTATCGCCAAGTTCGACACTGCGGACAGGCTCGCACACCTTATGACCACCGCATCCGGCATTGCGGGCAATCCCCGGCTGATCAAACGTTTTCTCAACGCGCTCGCTATTCGCATGGCGATCTCGAAAGCTCACGGCGTTGGTGTCGACGAGGCCGTTCTTGCCAAGATGCTGCTGTTTGAGCGGGTCGGAGATACGAAAGCTTATGCCGAGCTGACAAAGGCGGTCACCGAGAGCGCTAGTGGTAAGCCTGCGTTTTTGGCTGAGTGGGAGGAGAAGGCGAACGCCGGACAAGACCTGCAACTGACACCGCCTTGGGACGATCCATTCGTCAAGGAATGGCTGATGCTGCCGCCAAGGATTGCAGATCACGACTTGCGAGGAGTGCTCTACGTCAGCCGCGAACACGCTCCACTGATCAGCCCGCAGGATCGGCTCTCCTCGGAAGCCGCCGAATTGTTAACTGCCTTGCTCCAGCATCCCGATATGGCGGCAAGCTTAAAGGACCGCCTATTGAAAATTCCGCGAACGGAAATCACGGTCATCATGGATCGACTCCTCGACCAAGCACGGCAGGAACAGGAATGGGGCGTACCGCCAATCCTCGAAGCTTGCCTCGCGGCAGCGGCGGCCGACCCGCCACAGGGGCAGCGATTGGCCGCTTTCCTGTCCGATGTTCCGGCTGCGCAGATCAAGCCGAACATCGTGCCGAAGATCGGCGACCAGCCTTGGGCCAACAGCATTTTCGTGAAGTGGGAAAAACTGCAGGGCGTATCAGCGCAGGTGAAGAAGGCCATAAAACAGCGGAGGGAAGATGGGAACGTCAGCGTCCAGTAAAGGGCCCGGCGGTGGTGTCCCTCTTGTGCCGCCATGGGTTCCTCCGATGCCTCCCATGCCGCCGCCC
>CAYMHP010000375.1:0-4991 GCA_964390225.1 uncultured Solibacteraceae bacterium | reverse complement strand
GCGACTTGCCATCGCGGCGCATGGACGCAAACAGAACCACGAAGTCCTGGACGGCGCCTCCCAAGACCGCGCCAATAATGATCCAGAGCGTTCCGGGCAGGAACCCGAACTGAGCCGCCAGCACAGGGCCGACGAGCGGCCCCGGGCCGGCAATCGCGGCAAAATGGTGCCCAAAGACAATCCACTTATTGGTCGGCTCAAAGTCAAGCCCGTCGCGCAGCCGCTCGGCCGGTGTGGCCCGTTTGTCGTTCAAGAGCATCACCCGGGTGGCGATGAACTTGGCGTAAAAGCGAAATGCCACGGCATAGGTGCAGGCGGCCGCTACCACGAGCCAGATACTGTTGATCGGCTCGCCGTGATTGAGGGCGATGCCCCCCAAAGAGAAGGCGCCCAGAGCGGCAATTGCCGCCCAGAGAAGATAGCGAAGCAGCGTCACGCCCTAGAGTCTACTAAAACCGATGCAGCCCGCGCAGCAGCGAGGAGGTAGTGGCCCCCGTAGGAAGCTCGACCGAGTGAACGGGCCTCCAGTTATCGTCCATCGTGCCGATGTAGGTGGCGGATTCGCGATCGCTGCCCATCAGGATCACCGTGTATTTTCGGAGCGGGTAACCGAGAGCGCGATACTGATTGTCACCGCTCCGGGTCAACCAGCGCTCCGAAGCGGGCGCTCCGAGTTTCCCCACAACGCGCATGTAGTCGTCCCGGCCGGTGAGGTCGAGGTATGACTGATCTCTGGCAGTGAACGCGGCGCGCTGCCGGAGGGCGCCCACGCGGATCAGCGTCAGACCCCCGACATAGAGGAGGATCACCACTGCAAGGGTGCCTCCCACCATTCGGATCATTCTCGTGTCCGTGGCCGGCGAGAGGCTGATATTCACGACCGGCGCCGGCCCCGCACGCTCGGCCACGGGATGCCGGGGCGAGCCACCGACTGCTATGGGCATTTCAATCACGCGGCGCTGGTACGGCCAGACGGAGCCCGCCTTGTATTCCAGGTCTTTGGTAAGTCCGACGATTATCACGGGATCGTCGATTTGCGAAACCTCGCCCACAAATCGTCGCGGGATCCAGATCTCCTCGGCGCTCTTGCAGTTGACGACCAGGATCTCCGACCAGGTAGCCTTCCGGAACAGCCATTCATTGTGATCGATGTTCAGGATAGGCGGATAGAAGGAAAAGGGCCGCGATCCGAGGTGGTCCAGGGGCGTCGGAATGGGCGGGTACGACATCGGATGTACCTAGTTTAGCGTGGCACATCCGGGGAGAGGGCGCCGCGGCAAGGCGGCGGGGTTCATGTAAAACACCACCGCCTCAGGCGCAACGCTCTTACATCTTTCTTCGCGGACCGTACACCGGCTAGACCCGCGCCATCACTGACGCGGCTGAAGACTACCGGCGACCTCGGCTTACCGTCTGTGCTCGACTGCGCGATCGGCAGAGCTCGAGCCGTTCCCGGAGTATCTCTCCAATTCAGCAATCAACGGCCGAGCCGCCGCTGGCGGAGCGACGTTACCCATCAAAACCTCCCGGTTCGTCATCTTGTGGCCGTAGAGTTCCTCGTTGGTCTTCTCGTCCGGGCGCAGCGTGGCGCCATTCAGAGAGATACCAGCAAAAGCGCCCTTCGAACGCGACCACGCAAGTATCTCGGCATCGAGCTTGACGTCGGTGGAAGCCTCTGCCGTTCGGCCTACCGGGCCGGCGGCTACGGAGGCGTCCGCGCCCAGCGTGAACTTGTCGCCCAGCAGCTTGTTCATACCGTTCTTATTCATCACCAGCATCACCAGGTCGGTGGAAGAACCGCCGATCTGAAATCCGACGCTTCCGCCTTCCATTCGAACGCCGGCCGGAGCGCCCCACCCGCCATTTGCCGTACGGCATTCCGCGATGCCTCTTCCGTACTCCCCGCCCACCACGAATGCCGCCTTCTTCAGACCGGGGACGACCACGACGCACTGTGCTTTATTGAAAAGATCGTGCGGGATGCCCTTATCGGGGGTCCCCATGATCTCGGATAACACTGTTGTTGATTCCTGAATCTTATCCGCTGCAGTATCCGCAAGCAACATCGTTGAAGAAATGATTGCGGATGCTACGATGGCGAAGGTTCTCATAACCAATCCCTCCAGGTACCATTATCCTAGGATCGGGCTAGCAAAACGAGTAAACCGGGGGAGCAAGTCTGTTGAATTCGGCACTTACCTTCTTCCGAGGAAGCGCAATCTTACACTAAACGCGCGGGCTTGTCCCCTCCCATACGTTAGAAAGGTTGGGCTCCCAAATACGTTATTAACTGTGTTCGGATTTCCATTATTAGTCAAGTTATTGAATCCGAACCGCCATGCCCAGAGATAGTTTAGGGCGCGGAATTTGCGTTCGAAGTGTAAGTTGATATTGAAATATCCCGGAAGCCGGGCGGAGTTAGGCGACCCGACCAGGAAGCCGCCTTCATCGACAATGCTGAAGGGAAATCCGGTACGATACTCCACCAGGTATGCGGCCGTGGTCTCATGGGTGACGAAGCGCAGAAAAGACGGCAGGAGGCGGTTGGGGAGCGGGGCCCAGCCCCACATGTGAAAGCGGTGCGGCGCGTCCCACGGGAACGGCCCGGGCGCCTGTAACCCGAAGATCGGGTTTTCGAGGCTGTAATCCAGCGCTGCGTTGGAGCGCGCGCTCGAACGCGTGTAGCCCGCGAACCATTCGAACTGGCGCGCAAAAGTGCGGCGGATGGAGATGTCGAAAGCGTCGTAACGGTCGCGGCGCGCATTGCGCAACTGGTACACGGTATCGGTTGACGCCAAAACAGCCGCGCCGTCCGTCGGCACGTATGTGAACCCGCGCGAGCCGGCGCGATGCGTATAGCCGGCCTTCCCAAAGAAGTCGAACGGAAGCTTGCGTTCGACACTGACGCTGGAAATTTGGTACGAGGGCACCTCGAGCGAGCTTTCGTTGACGAGAAATGAAGTCTCCAGCGGTCCGCGCGTCGCGCCTCCCGGCAGGAACAAAGTTGACAGACTGACCTGGTCCTGGTGCCGGGCCACCAGACCGAGGCTGATCGCATCGTAGTAGACGCCCCACCCGGCCGAGAATTTGGTGTTCCGCAAAAATCCGGGCGCCCAAGCCACCGCAACACGGGGCGCCAGTTCCAGGTCCCGGACAATCTCATTCCACTCAGCCCGAAGCCCGGCCTCGACTAACACACCCTCGCGAGGCGTCCAACGGTCCTGGATGTACTGCGCCGCTTCCAGGTTCTTGCGGTTTTGGAACGGCGCCCCGATGAACTGCACATAGCGCGCCACGGAGTTGTCGTTCCGAAGCACTTCGTACGCGTGGCGCACTATCGTTTCATGGAAGGATTCACGTTCCAAATCGAGGCCGAACTTGAGCTGGTGTGTTCCCGCCAGCCGGTGCGCGGGCAGAAACACGTTGCCAACCCATTGCTGGCGATAGAAGTGGCGATCGGAATTTACGAAGTAGTTGCCGCGATTGCCATACGGCGTAATCTCGAAAAGGCTGTTTCCCTGGGGAATGTCGCGCAGGATTCCCCGGCTATCGGCAAAGCCCACGTCCAGCAGAGCGCCGCCTGCAAAGTACGCCTGATCGCGCAGGCTGCTCATATACAAACTCTGCCGATGATTGGTGGTGGCCTCCGCCGGATTCAGAAAGGTCAGCCCCTGGCGATTCAGGTCGGCAACGTTCAGCAGGAAACTGCCTGTCAGAATGTTCGATCGAGTGAGGTTCACCTGGAAGCGCGAGAGATCGCTCGCGGTCAGTCCGTGCGTGCGGTTCTGGCCGCGCGGCAAAGCATGGACGACGTCGAGATTGTAAAACGCGTCCAGCCCTGTGTGGAACCATGCGCGGCCTTTCGCCAGTGGCCCAGAGAACTCGAGCCGTGGGGTCCACTTATTGATGTGAAGACCTCCGTCCGTCGAGACGCCCGGGATGAAATTGGTTCCGCCAAATCGCCAGCGGTCGTCGCCCGTCTTGGTCTTCAAGTCGAGCACGCCGGCGGAGCCTCGCCCGTTCTCCGCCGAGAAACGGCTCGCGTCCACATCCATGGACTGAATCGTCTCAATGTTCACCCGGGTCTCGAGCGTGCCAGTTACCGGATCGGAGATGTTGAAGCCGTCGAGCGTGTAGTTCGTCTGGTTGGTGTCGCCACCTTCGAAGTGCGCATGCCCGGCGTTGTCCTGCACCACTCCGTTCAGCAACGGAAGGGCATTCCGGTAATCCTGCGGCGCCGGGTAGGGGACGCTCTCGATTTCGGTGTTGTCGAGTTCTTTATGATCGGAAGGCTGCTGCGGATCGATCGCGGGAGAGGAAGCAGTCACGTCGATCCGGTCGGAGAACTCCTGCTCGTGATTCAGGATGATGGTGAGTTGGGCCGGCCCCGCGTCGAAGCGCTGCGATCTGCCTTGAAAGACGTAGAAGCCCTGCCGTTCGGCCCGAACCTGGTAATCACCCGGCGCGAAAGCGTTGAGGTTGAACTTACCCGCGGCATCCGACGAGGCGACAGCGGACACGGCTCCATCGGCCCGCAGTTCGACTCGCGCACCCGTAACGGCGGCCCCGGTTTCATCCACCACTCTTCCCGAGATCGTCGCCTGCCCCGAAGCAACGGCGCACAAAACGAAGCCGAAGGCGAGCCCTCCTCCGAGATGAGCCGCCCAGCGCATGAAAGTGTTTCGCTACCGCACTACAGCATAGCATCGAAGCGAGAATCTGTCCTCCTAAGCCGTAGCGCCGGCGGTCCTCGCCGCCGGCTCACTGCGGATGCGCCGGCAAGCACGCGACGCCGACCAGGTCCGCAAACTGCGCGTCCGTGATATCCGCCGTGGTCTTAAGCTCGGGCGGGAGGGATATTACTGGCGGAAGTTCTCTCCAAGCTTAAATGTGTGATTCCTCTTAATCCAGGTGATTTCCCCCGGGAACCATCTCCACAAAATCGACATAGGTAGGCAGTCGCCCGCTTTCCCTGTCACACCACCCGGCGT
>CAYMHP010000374.1:0-4998 GCA_964390225.1 uncultured Solibacteraceae bacterium | reverse complement strand
GCAGACCGTCACCAACCCGCTCTCCCAGAGCACCACCACAACCCTGAACCCGGCCCGCGGCCTGCCCCTGACGAGCACGGATCCAAACGGCGTCGTCACCACGTACCAGTACGACGCACTCGGTCGCATCACCGGCCGGTGGCTGCACTCACGCGCCACGTCCAGCCCGGCCGACTACACCTACACCTACACCGTCTCCAACAGCGGCGTCACCGCGGTCACCACCAACCAGCTCATCGACGCCTCCGGATACGCGACCACCACCACTCTCTACGACGCCCTCCTGCGGGCCCGCCAGACCCAAAAGCCCACCCCGCAGGGCGGCCGCATGGTCACCGACACCTTCTACGACACCCGCGGCTGGGTCTCGGCCAAGTACAACGGCTGGTGGGACTCCGCCACGACCCCCAACACCACCCTCATCTCGGCCGCCAACCTCAAGGACGAGGTCCCCAACCAGGACCTCTACACCTACGACGGCCTCGGCCGCACCGTGGTGGACAGCTCCGAGAAGGACAACGTCGTGGTCTCCGCTACCACGACCGTCTACAACGGCGACACCATCACCGTCACCCCGCCGACCGGCGGGGTGACCAAGAGCACAGTCACCGACCCGCTCGGCCGCACCAGGGAACTCGACGAATATACCGCGGCCCCCACCGTCCACACCCCGTCCAACACCTTCACCGGCACCTGGTACATCACCGGCGGCACCACCCAGGCCACCACCTACGGCTTCGACGGCCACGGCAACCAGAACACCACCACCGCCGGCGGCAGCACCTGGACGAACACCTACAACCTGCTCGGCCAGGTCACCACCAAACAGGACCCCGACGCCGGTACCTCCACGATCGGCTACGACGCCGACGGCAACATCACCCAGACCACCGACGCCCGCGGGAAGACCCTCAGCTACACCTACGACGCCCTGAACCGGAAGACCGCCGCATACGACGCCCCCACCAGCGGCCAATCCAGCACCAACCAGCTCGCCTCCTGGGCGTACGACAACTCCAACAACGCCGTCCTCGGCATGACCGACCCCATCGGGCAGCTCACCACCAAAACCGCATACAACGGCGGCGCCGCCTACACCGACCAGGCCAAGGGGTTCAACGCCTTCGGCGAACCCACCGGAGAGACCGTCACCATCCCCTCCACCACCGAAGGCGCCGCCCTCGGCACCAGCTACACCTTCCAGCACACCTACAACGCCATCACCGGCCTGCCGCTGAAGGACTCCTATCCCGCAGGCGGCGGCCTCCCCTCCGAGATCACCACCCACACCTACGCCATCGCCAGCGGCCTAGAACTGCCCACCGGCCTCGGCGGCACCAACGGCTACGCCCAGACAACCGACTACGACGCCTTCGGCCGCACCCAGCAGGAAACCATCGGCGCCGGTACCAACGAAGCCTGGGTCACCGACACCTACGACATCCACACCGGCAAGCTCACCGACCAGCTCGTCACCCGCTCCACCGCCATCCCGACCAACGTCGACGAACAGGCCTACACCTACGACCAGGCCGGCAACATCACCCACCAGACCAGCGCCCGCCTCGGCGCCGGCTCTGCCACCGAGACCCAGTGCTACCAGTACGACAACCTCAACCGACTCACCCAGGCCTGGACCGCCACCGACTCCTGTGCCACGGACCCCAGCAGCGGTAACTCCTCAACCGTCGGCGACAACCTCACCGGAGGAACCGCCTACTGGACCAACTGGAGCCTGGACGTCCTCGGCAACCGTACGAAGCAGATCGACCACTCCACCAGCGGCGGCCCCGACACCACCACCAGCTACGCCTACGACGGCAACAACGCCGGACAGCCCCACACGCTGACCTCAACTGCCTCCACCGGCGGCACCACCGCCTCGACCAGCGCCGCCTACGACGCCGACGGCAACACCACCACCCGCACCACCCCGGCCTCCGGCACCCAGAACCTCGCCTGGAACGACACCGGCCAGCTCACCGCCATCACCGGCGGCACCGCAGGAGACAGCCACTTCACCTACGACGCCGACGGCAGACTCCTGCTCCAGAAGGACCCCGGCACCACCACCCTCTACCTCCCCGGCGAGCAACTCGCCCTCAACACCTCCCCCGGAGCCATCGCAGGAACCCGTTACTACCCCCTCCCCGGCGGCGGCACCGCCGTCCGCACCGCAAGCACCACCAGTGGAACCAGCACCTACACCTTCGCAATCCCCGACCAGCACGGCACCGCCGGCCTCACCCTCGACTCCACCGCACAAACCCCGACCTGGCGCCAGTTCACCCCTTACGGCGCACCCCGCGGCACCGCCACCACATGGATCGACAACCGCGGCTTCCTCAACGCCCCCACCGACACCAGCACCAAACTCACCATCGTCGGGGCCCGCCAATACGACCCCACCACCGGCCGCTTCATCAGCCTCGACCCGCTCTTCAACGCCGCCAGCCCCCAGGAACTCAACGGCTACAGCTACGCGGGCGACAACCCCGTCGGCAACTCCGACCCCACCGGCACCCACCTCGCCTGCGGTGACGACGACGGCCAGGGCATCCCCTGCCCCACCGACGGAGGCCCGGAGTCCGGAGGCAGCAGCCTCAACTGCGGTGTCACCGTCTACTGCGCTGGCGGCGACCCCAACACCCCACTCGAAGATCCGGCCCCGCCCCAGCCCACCACAGAGACCCTCGCCGACGTCTCCCCATCCGTCGTCGACGAGCCGCACGACCCGGGCCAGGGATGGTGGCAAGGGGGCTGCCACGGCAAGGTGTGCTTGGAGAACCCGTCTCTGGCTCAGTCCCTCGGCGCGCCGCACGGTCCCGACATCCTCGACGGCTTGATGCAAGGAGCCTTGGACCTCTTCCAATGCGAGACATGGATAGGCGGCAATCACCGGCAGGCCTGTGACGCAGCCGGATTCATAGTCTCCGGCGGGTTCGAAAATCCCGAGCTCGGCATTGCAGGGGCTGCTGAAGACGCTGGCGCAGGGGATCTGGGAGGGGCTGCTGAGGGCGACGGCGCGGCGGGCGTCGTCCGTAGCACGTGCAGCTTCACGCCAACCACGCGTGTACTCATGGCGCACGGCAGGACTGAACCCATCGGAGAGATCCAGCCAGGGGACCAAGTCGAGGCAGCAGACCCAGGCACCGGTAGACACCAGGGGCCTCGCCCCGTCTTGGCCCGCCTCGTCCATCACGACGACGATCTCGTCGACCTGACCGTCCAAACCGGACCGCACTCGTCCAACGTCATCCACACCACCTCACGTCACCCCTTCTGGGACGACACAACCCACGCCTGGGTGGCGGCTGGCAAGCTCAAGACAGGCCACGACCTCGAGACCGCTGCCAACCGGCACATACGCGTCCTGGCCGTACGCACCCACCCTGGTGCTGCGGACATGTACAACCTCACGGTCCAGCAGCTGCACACGTACTATGTGCTGGCTGGCACGACGCCAGTGCTGGTACATAATGACGACGGCAACCTGACGCCTGAGCAAATCAGGTCAATTCAGTCCTATCAGGCACTAATTGTCGAACACGAGCAGAAATTGGCGGATTACCTAGCGAACCCAGATGCATATGACAATAAGGGATTCCTGAAGAACGCGCCAAACGATGAGGTGCGGCAGAGGATCATCGATGGGCGAGCCAGGCATCTTAGGCAAGAGATCCAGACCTTCCAGAATAACATCGACAAGATTCTTGCTAGTGGAGGATGCGGGTGAACGAGCCTTCGACGCAAATCTCATTGGAGAGGCTGCGTAAATCGTTTGATGTGCTGATGCGTCACCTAGCCTCCCAGTTGCCAGCTGGCCAGGTAGCCATCCACGAAGATGCCTTTTGGTCGATTCCGGCGGCGTCGTTGACTGATGTCTATTCTGATCCTCCGGAGCTTGCGATCGGCATGGTTTCGGAATCATGGAGTCACCTCGAGGCGATGATTGATGACGAAACGAAGGTCGTCGGATATGGATTCGTGTGGCTTTCTGAAGTGCTTAGGGCCATTGGTGTTCAGGTTGTCTGAGGCGCGGTTGAGGGTTGCGAGCGGCTTCAGTGAGGTCTTCCCAGCAACCTGATGGTTGCGGTGCGTGATCGCTCGGCGTTCACGGGATGGTGACCTGGCGTCAGATATGCGTGAAGCCCCTGACAGGAACGAGTCTGCCAAGATCACTGCACAGTAGTGCCCATCGCATCCCGCCGCACTCTGACCGCTCTCTTATCCGTCTTCGGCCTTGCCGCCGTCTCGACGCGGCGGCCCCCGCGCTACGCCGCCGGCGTGCCGACCACCGACCGCGTGATCGCCGTGGCCCTGGAGAACCACGGCTACAACCAGGTCGACGGCAAGCCAACTGCCGTAAGATCTCCCCCTCTGTTGGCTGTCCCAGACCACCGTGAACGGGCTGTGCACCGGCATGACCCACCCCTGGATTCGTCACGTGCTGGTCAATGTCACCCTGACGGGTACAGGGGGCGGCAACATCGGGGTGGGCATCACACGAGCTGTCAGGATGGCCGCCATGGCGAACACCAGGCGCGCAAAGCCGATCTCCGGGTCCCGGGCCGTACCGGCGACAGCCGTCCACACGATCAAGGTCACTCTCCACGGCTCCCGGCCTCCGATCTGGCGTCGGCTCCAGGTGCCCTCGAATACCACCTTGCAGCAGCTCCACCACCTCGTCCAGGCGGCCTTCGGCTGGGAGGACTACCACATGTGGGCCTTCGAGGCCGGGCGGGAGAGGTACGGTCTCGCCGACCGGGATCTGGGCATCCGCAGCGCGGCGTCGAAGCGTCTTGGCGACATCGCCCCGATCGTCGGCAGCCGGCTCGGGTACACCTACGACTTCGGCGACGGCTGGGAACACGAGATCCTCGTGGAGGAGGTTAGCGACGCCGAGCCCGGAACCGCCTATCCGCGCTGCCTCACAGGGCACCGGGCCTGCCCACCCGAGGACTGCGGCGGCGTGTGGGGATACGACTACCTCATCGA
>CAYMHP010000373.1:0-5023 GCA_964390225.1 uncultured Solibacteraceae bacterium | reverse complement strand
CTGGACCTGGATGGCGTCGCCCGCGCCCGTCACGCTGCCGGTCGAGGCGACGGTGATGTTCGTCGCGCCGCCCGTGTTGATCGCCACGATGCCGTTCGCGCCCGAGGCGGCGAGCTTGCCGCTCACCCCGACGGAGATCGTGCCGCTGCCCGCCCCGTTCGCATAGATCGCATCGGCGCCGGCGGTGGAGATCGATCCCGCCTGGATATTCATGCCGCCACCGCCGGTGTTCATCACGATACCGGCGACATCGGCGTTGGCTGGCGTGACCTCCAGGCGGGCGTCGTCGAGCGCCACGCGGCTCACGGCGACGGCGAACTGGGAGAAGCGATCCATGCGCCGCGCCTCTTTATGGCTCATATAGTTCTTGGGGTCGAAGCCCTTGACCTCACCGGCGATTCTGACGCCCATGCGGGAGGCGTCGAAGGCTGTAATGGGGGCGATGCCGGAGACACCGGACGTCAAGTTGGACCAGAACTCGCCGACAGTCAGGCCAATTGGACTGAGGACGCTTACTCCTGTAACAACAGCTCTTCTCATCAGTTAGCTTTCAGCAGTACATGTGTAAAGGCGTTAGGCGCTGGGCGCTAGGCGTTAGCTTTTTGGGGCCGATGCCGTTGTAACTTCTATCGCCTAGCGCCCAGCGCCTAACGCCCAACGGGCACACGGGCCTCTCCCGTGATCAGCGCCTCGCCGTCACCGTTCTCAAGACGCAGGGTACATACGGCGTATTGTACACCATCGATAGTCTCTTCCAGGCGTTCTATCTGTCCCCGTACGGTAATCTGGATGCCGGCCGGCGCCGGGTTACGCAGCTTTGTTTTGAGCGACCCACCCGCTAGCCAGGATCTGCCGAAGCGGCGCGTCAGCAGGCACGACATATAGGCAAGCAAGAGCATGCCATGTGCCACGGTGCCGCCGAACGGCGTGACCGCGGCGAAGGCCCGGTCTACATGAATGGGATTAAAATCGCCGCTGGCCAGGGCGTAGCGATCGATGTGCTCCTGTGTCACCGTGCGCGTGAGTGTGCCGAGGTCGTGTCCTGCTGCCAGTTTCTCGCCGGCGATGGCGGGATACGCCACCGGGGCGATGGCCATCTCGGCGTATTCTTCGGGTCGGGTAGCGGGCGGTGGATTCTCCTGCTCCTCCGTATCGGCCACCATCAGCGTCATGCGCCCGGAGAGGGCCGGTTCATCGGCTTCGTCGACGACGGCGATCTCCACGACCAGGGCCGTGAAGCCGCGCCGCCTGGAGCTGGCCGCGACCTGTGCCCGCGTCGTCAGGCGCTCGCCGACCCTGACGGGACGGTGGAAGGTCAACTCCTGGCCCGTGTGCAGCGATCCGGGCTGTCGTGTGACCAGCTCAACCAGGTCGTGGAAGGCCAGCGCGGCGATGCCGAGCGGGGGCACCAGGCGCGGCGCACCGTCGTGCCAGTACAGCGCCCTTGCTGAGGTCCTCGGGTGCGCCGCACCTGGCGGCGTCAGGTGCGGCGCAGGGTCGTGCCAGTACAGCGCATTGTCATCCTCGGTCGCCGCCAGGTAGGCCTGCACGGACGCGGCATCAAGGATGACGGAACTGGGCGGGAAGGCGTAGCCGGAGGAGACGTCGCTCAAACGCATAGTGTCCTCATTGTACCTTCTGGGCACGTGTCACTATGACGTGCGTGCGCGGGTTATAGGAGAGCCAGGCGCCGGCAAAACGTTGCAGCCAGAGGCCGCCCTGCGTGAACTCTTCGCTGGTGGGCGGGCCAAAGCGATCTATGTCGCCCGAGCGATGATAGGCCGCCAGCATGGGTGCCTGCACTGTGTGGCCCGTGCGCACGTAGTAGCGGCCGTGTCCGGGCGTGGCCAGCCAGTTCACGGGGCTATCCCAGCCGAAATACTCCGGGGCGTAGACGACGGGAGCCTGCAGCGGGCTGTACCATTGGCTGAAGTCGGCGAAGCCCCAGTTCAGCAGGTCACGCACGTCGGTGACCAGATTGATATCGCCCAGCAGCACCAGCAGCAGGCTGCGCTTGCCGCGCACGGCCCACTCCACGGCGCAGCGGCCGGCTGCCCCGGTGGTGCCGGGTTTCACACCGATGATGCCCGGATACCACCAGAGCGGCTGGTTGATGTTCACCAGGTCGTGCTCACGGTTGTGTGCCGTGACCGGAATGGTGTAGTACGTGGTGGACACAATGTCGCGGAAGATGGGCGAGCTCATCGCGGCGAGAGCCAGCACGGCCAGATCGCGCGCCGCGGTACCGTGTCCGGGGGCATCGAGCCCGTAGGGATTCACGAAATACGTGTTGATCATGCCCAGGCGGCGAGCTTCCCGGTTCATCATCGCCACGAAGTGCTGCTGCGACCCACCGACGTGCTCGGCGAGGGCGATGGCGGCATCGTTGCCGGACGGGAGCAGTAGCCCATACAGGAGATCGCGCAGGCGTAAGCGCTCCCCCTGCTGCAGGTACATGGTACTTTCGCCGATAGTGGCGGCCGCGGCGCTGGCGGTCACCCAGTCGTCGAGGTGCCCGTACCGCAGCGCCAGCCACGCCGTCATGATCTTGGTTGTGCTGGCCATGGGCAGGTGCGCCGTGGCGTTATAGGCATAGAGCACGCGCCCGGCCGTCACGTCGTAGAGGAAGGCCGCGCTAGCCAGCACGGGCGGGGCCGGCGGGGCATACGGACTGGACAGGGCGACCGGGACGAGGCTGCCGGTATGGGGCACCGCAATACGCGGTTCTGCCGCGGCAGCCGCCTCCCGCGGATGCAGGCGCTTGCCGGCCGGCGGTGTTGCACGGCCGGGTTGATCGCCGGTGAGGATGAGATGGGGACGGTGGCCCTGTGGAACTGCCCCAGTTTGCCGGACCACTTGCACCGGTTCGGCGCCGCCGTTCTGGTAGGCGACGGCAGGTTGTGCGACCAGGAGAGATAGGCGTGGTCGTGGGGTCGGGAACGGAGGCACCTGCACGGGAGTAGCCGTCCGCGCCGGTGCAGGCTGCTCGGTGTGCTGCCTGTAGACCTGGCGGCGACCGGCGTAACGCTGCCGCGAGGTCTGCGCCGGTTGAGGGCGTACGTGGGAGGCACCGGCCTGGTGTCGCGGCGAGACCGATGCGATAGTCAGGGGCACGGCGGGCAACGCTATCAGGGACAGGAACAGCGCCGGCCGCACCAGATCCCGCCCTGCTTCCCAAAGCTGTCGCACGGATTCCTCCTTATACAGGCCAGGCACGATATACCGCGGCTGACAAGCGCGTGCCTGGACACGATTGTAGCACATATTACCCCGGCTACTGGATACCGCGACCGGCAAAACGGGATGGGCGGTCTCCCTTTCCGTGCGTGTGCTACACTCAACACATCGGCGCCCGACGAATCGCACGCCAACGGAATCTTTTCTTCTCTCACATCGTCAGTGCGACAGGAGGCGCCATGGAGGTAGGCAGAGATGTTTGATGACGAGTTGACCCTGTTTGGCCGGCCGATCGATCGCCGCACGCTGCTGGGTGTGACCGGCAAGGTATTGGCCGGCGGGACCATGGCCGGTCTGTGGCTCAGCCCCGAATTGGCGCACTACGTCGAGGCCGCCGCGCGTGGCCAGGCTTCGGGCGGCACCCTCACGGTAATGAACCAGTACACGCCTCCCGGCAAGGGCAAGTGGGCGAAGTACTTCGCCACCTTTACCAAGGAGACCGGCATCAAGCTCAACCTTGACGACCAGATCTACAACAACCAGTACCAGAAGATCACCACGCAGGGCCAGGCCGGCACGCAGGGCGACGACGTGGTGGCCATCGACACGATCTGGACGGGCTCGTTCGGCGGCGCCGGGTTCACAATCGACCTCACCAACTTCATTCCCACGTCGATCAAGAAGAGAATCACACCTCCGTCGCTGGCCTCGGTTGGCTACAAGGGCAAGTACTACGGCGTGCCCGAGTACAATTCGTCGAAACATTTCTATTACAACCGCAAGATGCTGAGCATGGTGGGCCTGAAGCGGCCGCCGGCCACGCTTGACGAGCTGATACAGTACTGCGAGATTCTCAAGAAGAACAAGGGCAAGCTGGGCATCCAGTACCCCATGTCGTGGTCGTGGAAGCAGGCCGAGGGGCTGACCTGCGACTACGTGCAGATGATCGACTCCCTGGGTGGCCGCTTCTTTGCCGGGGACAACGTGACCCCGTTGTTCAACAAGGGCGCGGGCGTGCAGGCTGTGACGATGATGAAGATGATGCTCGACAAGGGCTACGTCTCACCCGGCTCGCTCTCGCACACCGAGAACGACGTGCAGAACGACGCTTTGAGCGGCAAGATTGCGATGTACACCAACTGGGAAGGCCAGATGAGCAGCTCGCTGGATCCGTCGCAAACCTCCAAGGCCGTGCTCGGGCAGATTAGCATGTCGCTCATCCCCGGCTCCAAGGGCCGCCACAGCGGTAGCTGTCTCGGTCCCGAGGGCTGGGCGATCATGAAGTCGTCGCCGAACCAGGCCGCGGCCAAGGCCTTCCTGAACTGGCAGCTTACCGTCGAGGCACAGCGTGGTCAGACGATCGACTTCGACTATTTGCCCATCTTCACCGAGATGTACTCGGATCCCAGTCTGCGTGCGCTGATCAAGAAGACTGACGGCCAGGATACCTTTGCCACCTACGGTGCGCAGTTCGGCTACTCGCAGGCGCGCCCCAACTTCAACGGCTATGTCGACGCCTCGCACAAGCTGCAGGTACAACTGCACGAGGTATTCCTGGGCAAAGCGTCGCCTCAGAAGGCGATGGACATTGCCGCACAGGAGATGCAAGCCGCGAGTGGCGGCGGCAATAACCCGTAAGTGAAGGCGACAGGCGCTAGGCGTTAGGCGATAGGGGATCGCCGGACCTAACACCTAGCGCCTATCGCCCAATGCCTAGCGCCTAACGCCCAATGCCTAACGCCCAACGCCTAGCGCCTAACGCCCAGCGCCTATCGCCTATCGCGCAGCGCCGCCTGTGGAATCCCAGCGCCCGCGAGATGAAAGAGGCCAACCTGGCCTATCTGTT
>CAYMHP010000372.1:0-5023 GCA_964390225.1 uncultured Solibacteraceae bacterium | reverse complement strand
GCGAAATACACGACCAGCCAGACGACGAGGATCGTCCAGTTGTCGTCCAGGCGGCGCCAGACCCGCGAGACGGCCCAGCCGAAGCCGGCTAGTCCCAGCAGTCCGAGCGGCAGCCCCATGTCGTAGAGCAGAAGCTGCTGAATCTCGTAGACGTACGGCGTGGTGCCAGTGAACTGGCGCACGTAGGGGTAGTCCAGCAGGCCGCGCGAGAGGTTGGTCTGTTCCGTGACCTGGGCGTAGAAGTTCGACCAATCCAGCAAGGCGTATGGGCTCGTGATGACGAAGGCGAGCACGGCGGCGGAGAGGAAGCCTAGCGCCGCCAGCGCCGCTTCGTCAACACCGCGCCGCCGCCAGCGCAGCGCCAGCGCGACGGCAACCGGCGCGAGCAGCGGCACCGCGCTGACTTTGGTCGCCATTGCCAGCCCGAAGGCGACGCCCGCGAAAATGCCCGCGCCCCAGGCGCCCCACACGAAGCGCGGCAGCCGTGCGCTATCGGCGCTCGCCGTATCCGCCGTATCCGCCGCCGTATCCGCCGCCGTATCCGCGCCAGTACGCGACCGCGCCGGTCTGCCGGCAAGAGCGAGGCATCCAAGCAGCGTCAGCAGCACGAAGAAGAGCAGTAGCGTGTCCACGGCGTAGAAGTGCGCGACCTGGACCTCGAAGGGGATGACGGCGACGAAGGCCGCGGCGAGCAGCGCAACGCGGCGGCCGGCGAGCCGGCGAGCGAGCAAACCCGCCAGCAAGACGGAGCCAGCGTCAAACAGCGCCGAGATGGCGCGGCCCACCAGTGTGAAGTGGTTGAAATCGTCCCACGCGCCGCCGTCCGGCGGGTGGAACGCTCCGGCAGTTACCTTCGAGAGCCAGGCGAGTCCGTGGGCAACTGCCGCCAGTAGGTACATCGGGAACGAGCCGTACGCGAAGAAGTGCGGGTTCAGCGGCGAGGCGGGCGACAAGAACCAGCCCGGCCCGGTGTAGGCCGGATCGCAATTGCCGCCACGCGGCGCGCCAGGGAGGGAGAGGCAGATGGACTTGAAGACAATCGCGCGCTCGTCGGGGTGCAGGTGCGTATTGGCATCCCAGTTCAGACCATAGAGCCGAGGAATGAGGGAGACGAGCGTGATGGCGACCAGCGCCCAGAGGGTCCAATCGCGGCGACCCAGCCAGCGCCTCGCGCTGGCGGCCAGCGACGCGATGGGCGGCGCCGGCTCGCCGCTGCTGCTCATCCGAGCGGGCGAATCGGAAGGCGTAACGGCGGGGAACCCGGCGGCGAGCGTCGCGCCGCCCGATTCCGCGACTGCCGGCAGAGCGCGCCGTCGCCGGGATCGCTTGTCTCGCACGCGCTGCCTCCGGCACAACCTTGGCTCGCGCCGGCAATCCGGCGCGCTGTCTCCTGTATTATGTACAGACTTTGCAGGTCCACCCGATTGTAACACCAGGCCTATTGGGCCGCAAAATCGCTGGCCCAAGCGGCGAGCGCACAGCGTCGAGGCGCGCACAGTCCGCCGTGGTTGCGGAGATCCACGCACGTACTAGGCCGCTCCATGAGAGCGCCCTGTATATCTTCGGCCAGGCGCGGGCAAACCGTCAGGAGCCGGGTACGCTCAGCCCAATACAAAGCTATCGCTAAAGGGCGAGCGCTCGGCAGGCCGTTTGCCGGCAAGCCGCACGGCCGGCTGCCGTCCGGTCATCTCGGCGAGCGTCGGCAAGGGCTCCGGCTCCAGGCGCGGCGCCATTGGCTGGCGCGGGGACGCGAAGTTGGGTGCCGTCGCGCTACTCTGTCCCTGGCGTAGCGGCGAGCGGACTGCCGGTTGTTTCCCGGTCGCGGCGGCAAGAGTGCGCGGCCTTTGTGATGCCGCCGGAGTTGTGGACGGCCACGAGGGAACGGGTGGGAGAATCGGCTCCGGCATCCGGACCTCATCATGTTCACGCAGCCATGCCGGGGTCATGTCCTGCGAGGGCATCGCCGCTCGCGGAGGCGCGAACTCGCCGGCCCGCGCCGGTGTCATCGGCGCGCGAACGGCGCGCATCCTGCCCGTCAGCCAGGTCGAGTCCGGCGCGGGCGTGGGACGTGCGGGTGTCGGTACGGGTGCGGGAGGTATCGCTGGCGTTATGGGGAAGAATGGAGACGGCGGTTGCTCTGCGAGCGGCGCGGAAGAGCTCGGTAACGACCAGGGTGCGGCGGGAACCGAGGAAGGCGAATTGCGCATGCTATATGCGGGATACTCGCCGGTTCTGGCGTGTGCCGGCGCGGCCGCGACCGGACCGGTCGGCTCCGGGGCTGGAAGCACAGTGACTGGGAGCGCTCGCCCCTGTATGACGAGCGAGACGCCGACGCCGCAGCGCAGCTCGTCGAGTTGGCGGCGCAGCTCGCGGTTCTCGCGTTCCAGATCCGCGACGCGCCGCTGCTGCCGCTCCATCCAGCCGACCATTTGTGTGTACTGCTCGTTCGATAGCTCCACGTGGTGCCCCCCGTTCATCCCATGCCGGCCCATCCGCCACACCGCGACATAAAGCCAGCCTAACATAAGCACCGGCTCAACTGGTCTGATACGCCCGTTCGATAGGACTGGAGTACTGGCGTCCACTGAGATACTGTAGAATAGCTGTCGCCTCGCTCACCAACCAAACGTGCTCTCCGATCGTCTATCATCGGTGAAGCGTGCTAGCGCCCGCCGTCGCCCGCTGGTAGTCGTTGCCAACAGGAGAGAGTGTGCGCGATGATTCCGACAACTCCGCCGCCATTTCCCCCAAATCAGGGAACTGTCTGGGCTGTTTGGAATGTGCTGGCGCGGCGCGGCAACCGTCAGGGTAGTCCGCGGCCGCGACGTGGTTGCGGGTGGAACATCCTCGGCTGCCTGATTCCGCCAGCGATCTTTCTCGCCGTAGTCTGGTTCGCTGCCCTACAGCACGTGTTTATTCCCGCGCACTGACCAGGAGTGCGGAGACGTGCATGAAGAGACGAGCGAGAGGTGTTCCGGGCCACACTCACGGTCGAATTGACGTAATTGACGTAATTGACGGAGATGGGAGCCAGCGCTGGTCACGCGGCCAAAGGTGCGATCTACGAATGCCCGGCTCTATCGTGCAGCAGCGGCGCGACGCGGTCCCAGATAGCGGCGGCGACCTCCGTCTTTGGCAGAAGAGTTAGCTCCTCGATGCGGCCGTCAGCATGGAAGATGGCAACCTGGTTGGTCTCGGTGCCGAAGCCGCTCCCCGGCATCGAGACGTCGTTCGCGACGAGTAGATCGAGCCGCTTTGACGCCAGCTTCTTGTTCGCATTCTGCTCGACGTCAATCGTTTCAGCGGCGAACCCGACGCGGATCAGCCCATCGGCGGCGGACTCGCGCGCGAGGTCGGCGAGTATATCCGGATTGCGCACGAGGCGCAGCGAGAGCGAGCCATCGGCGTTCTCTGCGGCGGACCCCTTCTTGATCTTCTGGTCCGCGGGCCGCTCCACCCGGTAGTCGGCGACCGCCGCCGCCATCACCAGCGCGTCGGCGCCGCGCACCGCGTCGCGCACCGCGTCGCGCATCTCCAGCGCCGTTCGCACATGCACAACAGGTATGCCGGCCGGCAGCGGCGCTGCCGTCGCCCCAACGATCAGCGTAACCTCCCCGCCACGGTCGCGGGCCTCCTCGGCGAGCGCGAAGCCCATCAGGCCGCTGGAGCGATTGCCGACGAAGCGCACCGGGTCAATTGGCTCCTGCGTGCCACCAGCCGTCACGATGACTCGTCGCCTGGCGAGATCACCGCCGCGTCCCAGGATGCGCCGGACGTAGGCCAGAATCGTCGCCGTCTCAGGAAAGCGCCCGACGCCGACCTCGCCGGACGCCAGATGGCCGACCTCCGGCGGAAGGATAGTCGCGCCCCGCTCTTCCAGCGTCCGCAGGTTAGCCTGCGTCGCGGGATGGTTGTACATGTGGTGTTCCATCGCCGGGACGACGAGGAGCGGAGCGGTGGTCGCGAGCGCGACGGCGGAAAGGATGTCGTCGGCGAGCCCGTGCGCGAGACGGGCCAGCGTGTTGGCCGTGGCGGGCGCGATCAGCAGCAGCTCAGCCTGACTCCCGAGCTCGATGTGGCGCGCCGCCGCCTCGCCTGTCGGCTCCCAGAGATCGGCGTAGACGGGCCGGTGGCTAAGCGTGGAGAAGGTGAGGGGGCGCACAAACTCGGCGGCGCGCTTGGTCAGGACGATGTCCACGAGCGCGCCGGCCTGCTGGAGCTTGCTCACGACGTCAGCCGCTTTGTACGCGGCGATGCCCCCCGAGACGCCGAAGACGATACGCCGATCTCGCAGCATCTTCTCCCACTACCTTTACTTCAAACGTGGCTGCTGGTCTACAAATCGAGGCCGGCCAGTCCGTTCGCGCCCAAAATCAGCGAAATCTCGCCGCCGTGAAAGATGTCGTGCTCGATGAGGTGCCACAGGATCCATCCGCGCGTGAAGACCTCTGGCTCGCCCGGCTCGCGATCTGTGTTGGGAAACGTATCGTCCAGATTCGCCGGCGCCATACGCGCCAGCGCGTCACGCAGCACCTGCCAGGATTCCCGCATGCCGCTGGCCAGCTCGGCGGCGCTGCGCTCAGGCATGCCTGGGCGATCCCATTGCCCAAAGGCGGCAAATGTCTCGTCGCCGATGCCCAGTACAAGGTTACACCAGCGAACGCGAGCGCCAATAATATGCAGGCAGTTCTCGCCGATGCTGCGCAGGTGTGGCCCGGGACGTAGCGTGACCTGCTCCGGAGTCAAGGGCGAGATCGCATTGATGAGCAATTCCTGGTAGGTTTCCCAGCCCGGATACAGGGCCAGAGCACTTGTGGATGTTTCCGCCAACTAAGGCCTCCTGATGTTGCGGGTAAAACCCAGGTCCCTCTTTCAGAGTATCACGGTACCACACAAACGGGCGGACACAAAAAACAAAAAGCCCGAAGCCAAGTGACTTCGGGCTACGCATCCACGTCCGTCTCTGCGGGCGGGGAGACCGGCAACGTCCTATTGTCCCACAGGGCTTCCCCTGCAGTATCGT
>CAYMHP010000371.1:4566-5026 GCA_964390225.1 uncultured Solibacteraceae bacterium | reverse complement strand
CAACTGGAAGCCCGATTTGAAAAGCTGCTAAAGAGCTATCCCGAGGGCCGGCAGCGCTCGGCGATGATCCCGATGCTGATCTATGGCCAGGATGAGGTCGGGTATATTTCCGATGAGTTGATCGAAGAGGTCGCGAAGCGCATAGGCGTGACGCCGCTGCAGGTCAACGAGGTGCTCACCTACTACTCCATGCTGCATAGCAAGCCGGTGGGAAAGTACCACGTCCAGATCTGTACGAATATCAGCTGCCTGCTGAACGACGGCGACAAGCTTTGGGAGCAGGCCTGCCACAAGCTGGGAATCGGTCACAAAGAGGTAACCGACGACGGACAGATCTCGCTCGAAGAGGTGGAGTGCATCGGGGCGTGCTCTTGGGCGCCGGCCATCCAGGTGAACTACGATTTCCATCACTTTGTCACGCCGGATCAGCTTGATCGGCTCTTGGACGGCTTGAGGAAGC
>CAYMHP010000371.1:0-4556 GCA_964390225.1 uncultured Solibacteraceae bacterium | reverse complement strand
AGCCCGCTCGAAACACGGATTCTGTCGCGCCGGTTTGGGATGCCCAACTCGGCTTCCATCGATACGTATCTCGCGACCGATGGCTATAAGGCTTTCATGAAGGCGGCCGGAATGAAGCCCGAGCAGATCATCGACGAGGTCAAAATCTCGAATCTGCGCGGCCGCGGCGGAGCGGGTTTTCCCACGGGGATGAAGTGGAGCTTTGTCCCGCGCAATTCGCCCAAGCCGAAATACATCGTCGTCAACGCCGATGAGAGCGAACCGGGGACCTGCAAAGACCGCTTGCTCATGGAGTACGACCCGCACCAGCTGATTGAAGGCGTGTTGATTGCCGGGCTGGCGGTGGATGCGCACGCCGGCTATATCTATGTGCGCGGAGAATACCGCTACCTCATCGAAATTCTCGATAAGGCGATTGCGGAGGCCTATCAGAAGGGCTGGCTGGGGCAGAATATCCAGGGGACGGGGTTCCATTTCGAGTTGTACACGCACTCCGGCGCGGGCGCGTACGAATGCGGCGAGGAATCGGCGCTACTCGAATCGTTGGAAGGCAAGCGCGGAGTGCCGCGTATCCGGCCGCCGTTTCCGGCTGTGGTGGGCGCGTTCCAGTGCCCCACCGTGCTGAACAACGTAGAGACGTTCTGCGCCGTTCCACCGATCATTCTGAATGGCGGGAAAGCGTTCGCCGATCTGGGAGTGCCCAAGGCCGGCGGCACCAAGCTGACCTGCCTGACGGGCCATGTCAACAAGCCAGGTGTTTACGAGCTGACACTGGGCTTCCCGGTGATGAAGATGATCGAAGAGGTCGGCGGCGGAATGCGGAACGGCAAGAAGTTGAAAGCGTTCATTCCCGGCGGCTCTTCGTGTCCGATTCTGACGGCGGAAGAATGCGAAGGGGCGACCATGGATTACGATTCCATGGCATCGCGGAAATCGATGCTTGGTTCCGGCGGAGTGGTCATCATGGACGAGGACACTTGCATGGTGAAGGCTGCGCTCCGGATTATGCGCTTCTACGCGCACGAGAGCTGCGGCTGGTGCATTCCCTGTCGCGAGGGCACGGCCTGGCTGCGCAAGCTGCTCACGCGGTTCCATACGGGCGGCGGCACGCGAACCGATATCGACCTCATCGGCGATGTTGCAAAAAACATGCTGGGCCGGACTTTCTGTCCGCTGGGAGACGCGGCGGCCCTGCCGACGATTTCCATTGTCGAGAAGTTCCGGGAAGAATTCGAGGATCATCTCAATGGCAAGCCGTGCCCGTTCGAGCATGCAAACCACATGGTGACGGTGTGAGGAGAACGCACACCGGCGGCAAGACCGTCAGCGCTACGTTCTGGGCACAAGGAATTTAAGTGGGTTTGAATGGCTGATTTAGTCAAACTGACGATTGATGGCCGCGAGGTGCAGGCCGCGCCTGGAACGCTGGTGATCGACGCCGCGAAACGGGAGGGCATCGAGGTTCCGGCGTTCTGCTATTACGAGGGCCTGACGCTGCAGGCTGCTTGCCGCATGTGCCTGGTCGAAGTGGAGAAGATGCCGAAGCTGCAGACGGCGTGCACTCTTCCGGTGGCCGAAGGCATGGTGGTGAAAGCCAATACCGAGCAGGTGGCCACGGCCCGCAAGTACATGCTCGAGTTCCTGCTCACCAATCACCCGCTCGATTGCCCGGTTTGCGACAAGGGCGGTGAGTGCGAACTGCAGGACATGACGTTCCGGTACGGCGTCGGCGAAAGCCGCTTCACCGAGGAGAAGGTCCATACGCCGGAGAAGCAGTTCTCGCCGGTGGTGTTCTTCGATGCTCCCCGCTGCATTCTCTGTTACCGCTGCGTCCGAATTTGCAATGAAGGCATGGGCGTGGGCGCGCTCGGCGTCGTCGCGCGCGGCGTGGTATCGGAAATTGCGCCGAACAAGGGCGACCATCTGGAGTGCGACGAGTGCGGCGCCTGCATCGATATCTGCCCGGTTGGGGCCTTGACCAGCGGGATCTACCGTTACCAGACTCGGCCGTGGGAGATGACGCACGTCGGCACCATCTGCACCCATTGCGCCGACGGCTGCAAGACCACTCTCGGAACGCGCAATGATCGCATTATGCGCGGGAACAACCGCGACCATTCCGGCATCAATGGCGAGTTTCTGTGCATCAAGGGGCGGTACGCATTCGATTTCTATGACAACCCGGAGCGCCTGCAGACTCCGCTGGTGCGCCAGAACGGCAAACTCGAAGAGGTCTCGTGGGCGCAGGCGCTCGATACAGTCGCGAAGAAATTCAAGCAGGCGCTCGCCGACGGCGGGACGTTCGGCGTGATCGGCTCGAACCACACGACCAACGAAGAGAATTTCTATCTGCAGAAGTTCGCCCGCCAGGTCTTGGGCACCAACAACATCGACCATCACCGAACCGGGGATGTTGTTAGCCTGCTAGATTCGCTCAGCGGGAAAACGGGCAAACTGGCCACCGTTGCCGACGTCTACGAGAGCAAAGCGATCCTGGTGCTGGGCTCGGATTTGGCGCTGGAGCATCCGCTGCTTTCTTTCCAGATTCGCGCGAACTACCGCCATCACCAGGCGCATGTCTATGCCGTGACGCCCGGACCGGTACGAGAAGACAAGTATTCAGTGGCGAGCATTCGAGTAGGAGGGCCCGCGCGCAAGGTGGGTGGCGATTTAGGTGTGGTTCCCGGCCGCGATGCCGGCGCCGTAACCAGCGGCCCTGGCGCGGCTCCCGTGGGCGGTCCGGGCGTCGTTCCCAATATCGGACAGGCTGGGCAGGGGCCTCGGTGGGAGCCGGTCGAAGGACCGGGCAACCCGACGGGCGATCCTTCGGGCTTCGTGCATCCGCGGAACGTCACCGCCGTGCCGGCGGACTATTTCGGCGCGCTCGAATCGTTGCGCGACAAACTGAAGGCCGAGTCCGAACTGGTCATCCTCTTCGATGATTCCTTCAAAGCCGACGACGTGCGCAGGTTGGTCCAGTTCGGCGAATCCCTCGGAATCCGGGTGAAATATATCGCCCTGGTCGACTATTCGAATTCCCGCGGCGCTATTGACATGGGGCTCACTCCCGAGTTGCTGCCGGGGTACAAGCCCTCCGGGCAGGCGGGCATGCATATCGATGAGATGCTCGACGCAGATCTCAGCGTCCTCTGGGTGGTGGGCTCGAACCCGCTGAAGAACGGCGCAACGCGCAAGGCCGGCTTCCTGGTGGTGCAGGATATGTTCCTGACCGAGACCGCGCAGCAGGCGGATGTGGTTCTGCCGGCAGGCTCGGCGTACGAGAAGATCGGGACCGTAACCAACGTCACCGGCGAGGTGCAGCGGCTCAAGCGCGCCATCCACACCATGGGCGCCAAGCCGGATCTCGAGATCATGGGTTTCATCGCGCGCGATATGGGCGTGGCGAAGGATCTGGGCCCGTGGGTGCCCGAGATTGTATTCGAAGAAATCCACAAGAGCGTCCGGGGGTATGCCATTCCCGTTCCGGTCATCGCAACCGGCGGGGCGGCGCAATCCATGCCGCTGAACGGCCGAATTCCCGTGGAGAGCCGGCCCGACCTTGTCCGGTCCGATCATAACGGGCTGTTCACTTCGGGAACGCTCGGGCGTTATTCTAAGGTACTGAACTCAGTCGTGGAAAGCCGCTTGAGCCGCTAAATGGACGCATTCATTGTCATTACTCTGATCAAGCTCGCTCTGATTGCATTTGTGCTCCTGACCGCGGTGGCTTACCTCCAGTGGGTCGAGCGCAAGGTGATTGCCCACATCCAGGTTCGGCCCGGCCCGTATCGGGTGGGCCCGCACGGGTTGCTCCAGCCATTGGCCGACGTCATCAAACTGATCACCAAAGAAGACATGATGCCGTCGTATGCGAACAGGCCGATCTACCTGTTGGCGCCATTTCTCGCGGTGACGATGGCGCTTCTTTCAATCGCGGTGATTCCGTTCGGTCCGACGATCGAAGTGGCCGGCTATCGAACATGGATGCAACTCACCGATCTCAATATCGGCGTCCTGTTTATTTTGGCTGCCTCATCAATGGGTGTGTATGGAATTGCGCTGGCGGGCTGGGCCTCCAACAACAAGTACGCGCTGCTCGGCGGTTTGCGCAGTTCGGCCCAAATGATCAGCTACGAGCTGCCGATGGCGCTGGCGATCGTTTCACCGCTGCTGCTCTCCAACACGTTGAGCTTGCGCGAGCTGGTTGGGTCCCAGGCTGGGGGGATCCTGCATTGGAATGTGTTGCGCGGTCCGTTCCCGCAGATCTTCGCGTTCATTATCTTCCTAATCGCTTCCTTCGCGGAAACTAACCGCGTGCCCTTCGATTTGCCCGAGGCCGAAAACGAGTTGGTGGCCGGCTTCCACACCGAATACAGCAGCATGAAGTTTGCGTCGTTCTTTATGGCCGAGTACCTGAACATGGTCACGGTCAGCTCGATGGCGACGCTGCTGTTCCTGGGCGGGTGGGACGCACCCTGGCCCGCCGATTACGGGTCGCGATTCCTCCCGACCATCATCTTCGTTCTTGCGGGGCTGATTGCGCTCTATCATGGCGC
>CAYMHP010000370.1:0-5085 GCA_964390225.1 uncultured Solibacteraceae bacterium | reverse complement strand
AAACAGGAATGGAGTGGCCGTCCACAGCAGGTTTCGTCGAAACCCCTCCAGCGCCCGTTCCCTGGATTTGGCGGCAAGCTGGCTCATATGTGGATATACAGCGTTCGCTACCGGGTTCGCAAGTGCTCGTGCGGCGGAGATCAGCCGCGAAGCCCCGTTGAGGAAGCCCACCTCTTCCGGGCGGCTGAGCAATCCGAGGATGACAGAATTGCTCGAGCTCACGATTGTCATACTCGCGACGGAAAGGAAAACCGGCCATCCTTCTCTCATGTAGTCGACCATGTCCCCCCACCGGGGGCGAACCAGGCGTACGCGAACGACGAGAAATACTACACATAAGCCGACCCCCGCGGAAATGACGAACGCTCCATACTGTACAAACGCGGCGACGAGGTAGTCGGAGCTTCTGCGAACCAGCAGAAAGACGAGCCCGACCGACACAATCTTCGCTGTGTAATCGGAGTATGCGACGAACTTCATTCTCTGGATGCCCTGAAAGAACCAATTGGGAGACAAACCCCAACCGACGACCAGCAGATAGCTAAGTAGATACAGTCTCCACTCGACCCGCAACTTGGGGACGAGTCCTACGGCAATCATCATGACGGCAAAGCAGATCGCCATTAGCGCCAGCTTGCAAGTCATGACTGTGCTGTAAACGCGGGCGACCAGGTCCGGGTTGTCTTGTACGATGGCTACCCGACGCGTCCCGGTTACAGCGAAACCCCATTCGGTGACCATGACGAAGTAGAGCGCCACCGCCGATCCCAGCGCCAGCAACCCAAAGTTTTGCGGACCAAGCACCCGGGTAAGATAGGGGAGAGTGACGATGGGGAGAATGTACCCCGTAACCTGAACGCCAAGCAAGACGATTGCGTTCCGTACGAGGCGGTTCCGAAAGAATTCCCTCAGCATATCACCACCCCGGAAGGCATGGCGTAAAGCCTAGAACGCCGGTCTCGCCCCGATCGTCAATTTGGCTCCGATGAAGTCAATCAGTGGTTTCCCCGAAGCTGCAATCTTGTGAGCCGCCTCCGAATCAGGCTTTTGCGCCAGAACGATACACTCGCACCAATCGAGCACATCCTGCAGGTTGGCAGTCAGCACTTTGCCGACGTGCGGGAGTGCGCGCATGATAAAGTTCCGGTTACTGCCATAGATCTGGTCCAGGCGGATGTGCGGGTCGTAGACGGAAACTTCTTTCCCCTTTCCGATCCACTGCTCGATGGCAGCGACGATGGGGCTTTCCCGCAAGTCGTCAGTGTTCTCCTTGAAGGCCAGGCCGAAAATTCCGATTCGATTTCCGGGAAAATCAAGGACGCGCGCTACCGCCCGATCGAGATGGCGGTGGTTGCTCGGCAGAATTGATTCCAGCAACGGCAAACTTAAATCCATGTGCAGAGCACGGTATGTCAACGCTCGCAGATCTTTGGGTAAACACGAACCGCCGAAGGCAAAGCCGGGCTTGAGATAGGCGGGAGAGATATTCAGGCGCGTATCGCGGCAAACCGTATCCATTACTTCGTTGGGCGAGACGCCAAGCCGGTCCGCGAGAGTTCCCACCTCGTTAGCGAAGGCGATCTTTAGCGCGTGGAAGGCGTTGCAGCAATACTTGATCATCTCCGCTGTACGGAGCGAAACCAGGCACGGCTCGACATTGAGTTTGCGATAAAGGCTGGCTACTCTGTCGACGGCATCCGCGTCATCGCCTCCCACCACAATCAACGAGGGCTCTACAAAGTCCCGGACTGCCATGCCCTCGCGCAGGAATTCGGGGTTGGAGACCACCGAAACACGCGTGCCGTCGCGCGGCAGCAAGCGTGTCAATTCCTCACAAGTGCCCGGGAACACCGTGCTTCGTACGGCAACGGTCAAGGGCCGCGTGCGGCCTTCTAAAGATTGGGCGAGATCACCGAAGACCCGCTCCAACTGTTCCAGCGAGAGATTGCCATTGCGGGCCGAAGGAGTTCCGACGCAAACCAAGGCAATATCGGCATCGGCGATCGCTGATTGAAGGTCGGTCGTCGCCGACAATCTGCCGGCGGCAACCGTCTCTTGAATGACTTCCTCGAGACCGGGCTCATAAAAGGGAGCGTGCGACGCCAATACGGCCGCTGTTTTACTCTCGTCCTTATCGACGCCACAGACCCGATGTCCCAACTTCGCAAGGCAGGCCGCCGTGACGCAGCCGACGTAACCCAAACCCATTACTGCAACCGATCGACTAATTGAAGAAGCGGATCTATCCGCCTGTTGTATTCTCGATTTCATATAACCCTATTCCGGCAGCATAGGCGCGGCAGCCGCAGCACGGGTGGCCGCGATAACGGTCGCGCCCTGAGATACGCTGCGGCCGGCGCGTCCTCCAACTCTCTTTTTGATTAGTGCAGTCAGCGGTTCTTCGAAATACTTGAACAAAAGCGAGGAGAGCAGAATTACAGTGATGGTGTAGCTCGCTACCCACCACGGCCCGGCAGGTTGAAACCCGAATAGATGTTTCAAAGCTTCAAGCAGCCACGCTCCGATCGGCGCGTGAATTATATACATTGCGTAGCTGGCGTTTCCCAAAAACACCAGAAACCCGGCGGACAAACACCGAGCAGGTATACCTCCTCCAAGCGCCAGCCCGAGGACAATGCAAGCATAAAGTGGGAGCAGCAGCGAATTATGGACAAGGGGATAGGGTATGGAATCGGCATGCGAAAGAACTGCCAGCACCGCCGCCGTCGCGGGCACGTACAGCCAATAACCGCGTCCGAACAACCACGAGTGGCCGAGCGAGCGATACATGCGGGCCAGCAGAATACCACTGAGAAATTCCGGGAGGCGTAGCACCGGATTGTATCGGATGAAATTGGCCAAAGTGAGCGCCGACGGAGCCAACATATCGGTTGCGGCAACATTCCCGAAACCTGGTACCGGCTTCATTACGGCCCAAAGAGGAGCTACCAGCGACACAGCCCAGATCAGCAATCCTGCTGCAAGGATCGTTCGCGGTCGCGAAATGCGCCATAGCCCGAGGCCGATAAATGGAAAGCACGCATAGAAAAACACTTCATTCGACAATGACCAACCCGGATAGTTCCAGGTGAGCGCGGTTTGCGGAATCCAGGCTTGGAGCAGCAATGCATTGAGCACGCCGCTGGTCACTTGCTCGTCCGGAAGTACTATCGAATGGCCAACGCGGTATACAGCGAACGGAACAAGTAAGAACAGACCTACACAATATGCGGGGTATATTCTCGCAAACCGCGCGATGGCGAAGGAGGCCGTCCGTTTTCTTGGCCAAAGCGCCCCTAAATCATAGTTGTATGCGAGCACAAAGCCGGACAAGACAAAGAAGACTGTGACGGCGACATACCCGACCCGTAAGAGCGAATAGACCGCGTCGGGTGCACCGGGGAGCCAGGAGACAGCTAGCCCTGCTCCGGCATTCTGGTGATAGACAACCACCCAGAGGGCCAGAAAGAAGCGCATGCCGGTCAGACTCGCGAGTTGGGGTTTACCGGTATTCATATGGCGAACAGCGGCGCGCCATCAAAGGCGAGATGCCGCATTGGAAAGTCGTGACACGGGGCGCCAACTCCGCCTCAATGGTGAACGCCCCAGATCGGCCGGCCGCTGGAATTGCGGTATCCCGAGAGGTGGAGTCGTCGTCCGGCTAATCTCCAGCTTTGTCACCCTCTCCAGGGCGATCGCCAAACCCGCGAGCACAAACTGATGCGGATGCTGATCGCATGTCATAAAGATTGCGCAAACGACAAAATAAACCCAGGCAAACTCCAAGAACCGGGCGATGCGACAACCCAACTCGGAACCAGCGTGCGCTCCGGCGGAGTTTAACTTAAATGCGCTCCGTATCGTCCGATGGATTGCTACGAGAAATGCGATATACAAGAGCAGCGCAGGAATCCCCGATTCACTCGCAATTTGTACATACGTATTATGAGATGGAAACCATGTCTTGTATGGAGTACCTTCACGATTCAGGTTTGTCCACCGATACTGGCCGAACTGGCCCGGACCCACGCCGAAGACGGGGTGCGTGAGGGTCATGTGAATGCCATCCTTTACCAATTCCCGCCGTTCATAACTAGAGTCCAGCGCTTCGCTTCGGCCCACCCCGGCTTCGAGTTCCTCCTCATTGAAAGAAGCCGTGATTGTTCCCAAGCGCTCGAGAACGTTCTTGGGCAGAGCCACCAGAAGAATTGTGAGGACGACAAGTGACCCGATCAGCGCCGCGAGACGTCTAGGTGCGCTGCTTCGGACAAGATAGATCGCCAGCACGGCTCCAAAACCGAGAATCACCGTCCTGGTACCAGTGAGACTGACTTTATACAGCAGGTAGAGCCCCCCACCGGTAAGAAAAATGGCACGAAGTACGGAGTTCTTTCTCTCGGTCGAAAACAACGCCCAGAACGGGAGAATGAAGCCGGCAAGAAGCGCAACGTCATCGGCATTGCCGAATGTGCCGACCAAGTCGAAACGTCCGCCTTCCCCGGTTCGGCCGGCAACAACGATATGAAAGAGGGACGCGGCAAGTACAGCGTAAAAGATCTTTTTGATATCGGCGTAAGACCTTGGCGCACTACCTACAGTCAGGAGGAGAATCAAAGAGTAGAACACGTCCGACCACAGGTACGAAACACTGCCCCCCCGCCACGAACTGAACGGGATCGCGAGCGCTGTCCAAGCGAGGAGCAGGCCGTAGCTCCGTCCGGGCCTGGTCTTCATCGCCGTCCACGCACCACACACCAGAGATGCGAGCGCCGCGAAGGCGCAAAGGATTCCAGGAATATGCAAGCCTTTGAACACCAGTTCGAAAGGTCTCCCGAAGTAGTTCGAGATTAGAAGAACCGCGAAGACCATCAACACGAACGACCCGGTGAAGGCCGGAACCTGGACACCAGCCAGGGATTGCCGGTAGACGGTCTTTGGACGTGTTTTTTGCACGAGATCAGTATTGGGGAATGGTGAAGCGGCAGTCACGTGCAGTCCCGAATTTCAGCATAGGGTGAAATCGATAATCACGAATCCATCCGGCGTACGGTTAAGCACGCTTCGCAGGCCGCAACCGTTCTCGGG
>CAYMHP010000369.1:0-5143 GCA_964390225.1 uncultured Solibacteraceae bacterium | reverse complement strand
ACGACAACGCCAGCGAGAGCTTTTCGGCCGGGATATACGCTAGGGCCTTGCGGCCCGTGTCGGCGATCCACCCCAGGGAATTGCCGGGCCCGACGCTGTCCGAGAACTCGCCGCGCTCGTAATACATCATCAGCTTGATCTCGTCGGCGCTCTGGGCCAGGCGGGGCCAAAACCGCTCGGCGATCGGGCGCTCTTTGTTGACTATGAGCGGGCCGACCTCCAGATCGACGGCGAGGATCTTGCCGCGCTTGTGGAGCTCGAGCGAAAGCTTCTCGATGAAGGACGCGAAATTGTCGTAGAGGGCCGGCGGCACGCGCTCGTAGTCGATCTCCAGGCCGTCGGCGTTGTCGCCCACGGCTGTTATCATGAGGTCCTGCACGTGCTTGTCGACGAGCTCCGGGGAGTTCAAGAGCTGGGTCAGCAGCTGGATCGATTTGGCCTCGTGCATGCGGCCCGTGGTCTCGAAGACGTCGTTGACGATGACGGGAACGAGGAGCGTGCCCACCGGCCGGTTCTGCTCCACGCGCGCCAAGAGCTCCGGATACTCGAGCACGGGGGCGTTGCTCGTGTCGAAGGCGAAGACGAAGGGATTGATCTGGTTGACGCAGCGATCCAAGGTGCCATGCGAGACGGGGAACTCGTCCCAAGGCACGACCCAGACGCTGGAGCGCGGACGAGGGGCGTCGGAAGCGGGAGCGGCGGGAACGGTTTGAGCCGAACCGAGGGCGGCGGCGAAGAGCATCGGAGCGATCCAGGACATGGCGGCCTCCATTAAGAGGGTTTAACCCATCATAACAGCCGGACCGCGCTTCGAGCTATATAGGAAAGTTGCCTGTCTTTGGACGGAGGTTTTCTCGGCGCCGTCGACAGCACGGGCCAAAAATAATAAAATCCGATCATGATCGACGCCAAGCCCGCGACGCCGTCCCATTCCCAGCCGCCCGCCCAGGAGCCCCTTGATCTGCGCGAGAAAGGGGGGCCGAAGAACGGCCAGCCCCAGCTCCTCGACAAGCGGCTCTTCATGCAGCTATCGGCTTTCGGCGGCTGCGGGCACGCCGAAGAGCTCGTCAAGGCGTTGTCGGCGGCGGGCGTCGAGGGCGTCCTCTACGAGGACGTCAACGACCCGCGCGGCGTGGCGCTCTTGACGATGAGCGAGGACCCCGCGTATTTCCTCAACGTCGTCCGTCCGCTGCTCAACAAGCCGCCTTTCGCCTCTTTGACCTTTAAGCCCGAATTCGCGTTGTTCGGCCGAACCTACGCCCTGGGCTACGAGCCGGACCTCGAGGACTGGCTGCTCAAGAAGCCGCGGCGCACGGCGCTCGATCCCGAATGGCCGTGGGCGGTCTGGTATCCGCTGCGGCGCACGGGCGCCTTTTCCCAGCTGCCTCGCCCCGAGCAGGGGCAGATCCTCAAGGAGCACGGCGTCCTGGGCCGCCGCTTCGGCGACGCGAATCTCGGGCGGGACATCCGGCTGGCCTGCGCGGGGCTCGACAAGGCCGACAACGATTTCGTCATAGGCTTGGTGGGCAAGGAGCTGTTCCCGCTCTCCGCCCTGGTCGAGGCGATGCGGCCGACCAAGCAGACGTCGACCTACATCGAGAAGATGGGCCCGTTCTTCGTCGGCCGCGCCGTCTGGCAGTCGCCGCGGAGGGACGCGTGAGCGGCCAGCGGACTTTCAAGGTCAAGATGTCGGAGCGCTGCTTCCGTTTCAAGCCAGACGCCTTGCCGTCCCACGCTCCGCCCAAGCCAGGCGTCTACGAGTTCGTCACCTTCGACGCCGCCGGCAACGCGAACGTTCTCTACGTGGGCTTGGCCCTGCCGCCCTCGAGCGTCTTCGATTCCTTGAGCAAGCATCTCATGGGCCAGCTCGAGCCGACGGCCGCGCAGCTCTTCGGCGCCGCCAAGGACGTCTATTTTGATTACGTCGCCGACGCCGACATCGAGTCCGTCGACGACCTCAAGGACATCGCCGGGGCGTTGGCCGGCAAGCACAAGCCGCGCTTCAATTCCGCGCAGATCCCTTCCTCGGGCAAGTACGCCGCCGTGTCCGTCGAAGAGGTCGATTAAGGCATTGCCGCCGTTGTCCTTCTTCCCGGCCGTCAACGCCTCGCTCAACGGCGCCTCGGCCGTCCTGCTCTCGGCGGGCTGGTTCTTCATCCGGCGAAAGAACGTCGCCGCCCACAAGGCCTGCATGCTCGCGGCCTTCGCCAGCTCCGCGGTCTTCCTGGGCTGCTACCTTTATTACCACGCCCACGCGGGGGTGGTGCGCTTCCAAGGCGCGGGCCTGGCGCGCGCCGCTTATTTCTCCATACTGATCAGCCACACCCTGCTTGCCGTGGCGATCGTCCCGCTGTCCTTGCGCACTTTGGCGCTGGCTTGGGGCGAGCGCTTCGACGGCCACGCCTGGTGGGCGCGGCGCACGCTGCCGCTCTGGATCTATGTCTCGGTGACGGGCGTCGTGATCTATGAGATGCTTTTTCGCCTTTAGCCTTCTGCTGGCCTGCGCGCCGGTCTGGGCGGCCGAGGCCTCGTTGTCCTTCCGGCTCTCGGGAAGAGAGATCAAGCGCTTGAGCGCTTCCGAGGTCTCGACTCTGGCGCCGCCGAAAATGATTTCCGAGGAAGATCCGCACTACGGCAAGCGCAAGACCTTCCGCTGCTGGCCGATCGCCCCGCTCATGCGGGCCGTTTACGGCAAGGACTGGCAAGACGGCGTCCACACGCGCGCGGCACTCGGGGCGCTGGACGGCTACGTTTCCCAGACGGATGCCGCCAAATTAGGAGAGGACGGCGGCTGTCTGGCCTTCGAGGATCTCGACGTCGCCGGCTGGGAGCCCGTCGGCCGCAAGCAGGCCAGCCCCGCGCCGTTCTATCTGTTCTGGACGGGCGAGGAGCAGTCGACGCAGAACGGCTACCCGTGGCCCTGGCAGCTGGCTTCGATCGACCTGATCCGCTTCGAGGAGGCTTACCCCGAGGTCGTGCCGTCGGGAGCGCCGGCGGGCTCTGCGGCCATGCGCGGCTTCACGATCTTCCAAAACCGCTGCCTGCGCTGCCACGCCATCAACCAGCAGGGCGGAAAAATCGGCCCCGACTTGAACGCCCCGCAGAGCATCGTGCAATACCGCTCCAAGAAATGGATCAAGAGCTGGATCAGGCAGCCCTCGAAATACCGCTACACGGAGATGCCCGATCACTTGGACTTGACGGACGCCGACTTGGACGACCTCTACGAGTATTTCCGCTGGAAGTCCAAGCAGCCGGAAAAGAAGTGGTAGGCGCGACTGTCAGGTGCTGAAGGACGTGCCGCAAGAGCAGGTGCTCTTGGCTTGCGGGTTGTTGACGAGGAAGCGCGACTCCATCAGCGTCTCGTAATAGTCGACCTCGGAGCCGCCGATGAAGAAGTCGGAGCGGGGGTCGACGACGGCCTTGGCGCCGTGGGCCTCGAAGACGATGTCGTCGGTCTTGAGCTCTCCGGCGATCTCGAAGGAGTAGCTCATTCCGGAGCAGCCGCCGGCGCCCACCTTGACGCGCAGGACGGGCGGCTTGCCTTGTTTTTCGGCAAGCGACTTGATCTTCTCGGCGGCCTTGGGCGTCAGGGTGACCATGGCGGCCTCCCGGTCAGAACTTTTTCGACTTGCCGCAGCCGCAGGATCCTTTTTCCAGGGGGTTCTTGATCTTGAAGCCCGCGCTCATGTCATCCTCGCTGTAGTCGATCGTGGCGTTCTCGAGGAATTGAAGGCTGTTCTTGTCGATGAGGACGTCGAACGGGCCCTGAGGCAGAACTTCGTCGTTGTCGCGCTTTTCGTCGAAGCCGAGGGCGTACTCGAACCCGGCGCAGCCCGAGGGCTTGAGCATGATCCGCAGGGACTTGCCCTTGGCGGTCTCCTCGGTCTGCAGGAACGACTGGATCTTTTCGGCGGCTTTGGGAGTGAGCGTTAGCATGGTATTTCCTCGTCGGGAAGCGGCCTCTTTCCTATTATAGCGCGGTTATGGGGATATATCAATGTTCCGTTTGGAGCCGACCTCAAATTAGGCCCAAAGATCGGCAAGGCATGACGAGGCGCCCCTAAAATTGTTATGCTTATTTCCTGAGCAAAACGGGGCTTCCCCGTCGACAATTATTCCACTGGTCGCTCATGGAGAGACAAAATGGCCTACACGCGCGAAGCGGGAATTCATCCTATGCCTAGCAAGAATCAGCACGACGGGCATCAGGCGTCCCCCTCGATCCCCAAGGTTTCCGATTATTTCGGCTGCAATGTTTTCGGTCCCGAGACGATGAAGCTCCTCCTGCCCAAGGACACCTATCGCAAGGTGCAGGACTGCATCAACAACAACAAACGCTTCGACCTTGAAGTCGCCAACACCGTGGCTTCCGCGATGAAGACTTGGGCGATCTCCAAGGGCGCGACGCACTACTGCCACTGGTTCCAGCCCATGACGGGCGCCACCGCCGAGAAGCACGACTCCTTCATGGAGCCCATCGGCGAGGGCAACGTGCTCGAGGTCTTCTCGGGCAAGCAGCTCGTCCAGGCCGAGCCCGACGCTTCGTCGTTCCCGTCGGGCGGCCTGCGCGCCACCTTCGAGGCCCGCGGCTACACGGCCTGGGACCCGACGTCGCCGGCCTTCATATTGGATACGCCGGGGGGCGCGACGCTCTGCATCCCGACGATCTTCGTCTCTTATACTGGAGAGTCGCTCGACACTAAGACCCCGCTCCTGCGCTCGATCGAGGCCCTCAACAAGGCCGCTCTCGAGATCCTGAAGTATTTCAAGAGCGACGCCACCAAGGTCTTCTCCACCCTGGGCGCCGAGCAGGAGTATTTCCTCATCGACGCCGAATATTACAAGGAACGGCCGGACCTGGTACTCGCGGAGCGCACGCTCTTCGGCGCGCCCTCGCCCAAGGGCCAGCAGCTCGAGGACCACTACTTCGGCTCGATCAAGGACCGCATCTTCGCCTTCATGACGGACATGGAGAGCGAGCTCTACAAGCTCGGCGTTCCCCTGAAGACTCGCCACAACGAGGTCGCGCCCAACCAGTTCGAGTGCGCCCCCGTCTTCGAGGAAGCCAACGTCGCCATCGACCACAATCAGCTGGTCATGGACATGCTCAAGCGCGTGGCGGCCCGCCATAAGCTCGCCG
>CAYMHP010000368.1:0-5150 GCA_964390225.1 uncultured Solibacteraceae bacterium | reverse complement strand
CGCTGGCCTCCTGACCGAAGAGCAGGCCCGCAGCCACGCCCATCGCAACGTCATCACCCGCAGCCTCGGCACGCAGCCGACGGTCAGCGCCGACCTCTTCATCGAGACGCTCCACGACGGCGACCGCATCCTCCTCTGTAGCGATGGCCTCCACGGCTACGTAGACGAGTCGGAGATCGAGCGCGAAATCGTCGAGGAAGACGACCCTGAGCTTGCCACGCATCGCCTGATTGACATGGCCAACGACAATGGTGGCCCCGATAACATCACCGCGTTGGTCGTCCACATGCTCGAAGTGCCCGCCGCCACCGGCGAGATCATGCTCCCCGGCGGCCGCCCCGCGACTGATGAAGAAGTCGCCACGCAGCCCATTCCCGTCGTCGCCGGCAGGGCCACCACAACCGGCAAAGCCACAAAGGCACGTCGCGCCGGCCGCCCCGCCGCCGTTCTCGCGTCCGCCCCTATCCGCAAGCGCACTGGCCCGCGCCGCGCCGCCGTGCTCGCGCTGCGCCTACTCGCCGTCGCTGCTCTGCTCGTCCTCGCCGCCGGCGTCTGGGATTTCGCCTTCGGACCCTATGCGATGACCCACGCCGCCGCGTCCCAGCTCCAGGCGGACGTCTCGCACGCACAGACCGCCGTGGCCAACGCTCCCTCGCAGGACCCCGCGCTGGCGCTAGCCAGCCTCGCGTCCGCCCGCCAGAGCATCGTCGGCGATCTGCAAAGCTCCCGGCTAGATGCCCAATCGCGTGCCGACGCGCAGAATGTGCTGGACACACAGCTCGCGCCCGCCGTCCGCTCCGCTACGCAGCGCTACAACGCCGCCGCCCTCATCGCGCCGGTCTCGTTGAGCACCGCCGTGCCCTACTCCGTCTCCTGCGCGACGCCCGGTGCCTCTGCGCCGACCGCCCTCGCCACGGTTGACGCCCTCGCCGCCGTCGCCGCCGTCGCCGCCGTCGCCCCCACAAGTGGACCCACTCCGCCGCCAGCGGAAACCGTCTACGCCCTCAGCGGCGGCAGCCTCTACCAAATCACCGTCCCCCTCGACGCCAACGGCCTCCCCGCGACCTCGCCATCCGGCTGCGCTGCGGTTGCCCTTCCCGGCGTCTCCACCACGCTCGCCCTCGCCGCCTCCGGCCAGCGCCTCTACGCGCTCGCCCAGCTCGGCGGCAACGCCTACGCCGTCTTCACACTAGACCCCAACGGCGCGAACGCCGACGGCTCCGCGAAGCTCAAAGTCCAGCAATTCTTCACCGTGCCGACGCCGCACAGTGAGGCGCCCGCCACCCTCGCCGCGGATGGCGCCGGCGTCTACGTCGGCTACAAAGGCGGCGCGTTGGGCGCCGGTGGCATTTGGCTCTTCAGCGGCGCCATGCCAAAGACGCCGTCGCTCACCGCGCAGGTGCCGCAGCCTGTCACCGCGCTCGCCGCCGCCAACGGCACCGTCTACGCCCTGCTCGCCGACGGCAGTCTCGGCCAGCTCGACACGAGCCACACCTACCTGCAGCTACCCCTGCAAGTACTCCCGCCGGTCACCTCCGCCGACCCAACCGGCTACACAGCGGCCACCCCTGTCCCGACGCCGCCGGCCGGCGCCACACCCACTGCTGGAGCTTCCGCCGCTGGCACCCTCTTTGGCTCAGGTGCGCGTCTTGTCGTGGACCCCGCCCAGCATGCCGGCATCCTCCTGGGAGACCCCGCCAGCAGCCGCGTCGTGCGCTTCCTCCTCAATCAGACCGGTCCCGGCCTCAGCCTCAATGCCCAGTATGTCTATGGCGCCCCGATCACCGGCGCGAAAGAGCTTGCGCTCTCCTCCGCTGGCACCACCCTCACCGTCTTCGCCTGGAGCGGCTCCCAGCTCATCACCTTCGCCATCCCGGAGCCGTCCGCCGGCTGATATCAAACTAGCGCTTATCGTTGGTGAATCTCAGGGCTTCAGCCCGGACCCGCCCTGTGCGCCGGCAGGGTGCCCACCAGTGCCGCGAGTACGTGGGGAGTTTGTATTACTACCAATTATGCTTGGTTTGTTGTATCTTGAAACCGCGAAACCGCCGCGCTTCTCAGGCAACTGGCAGGTTGGCGTCACCCGGGTCGCCGAGGAACACAGCGAAGAGGCAACGGACGGGTCGGAATGAGCACCGTACTCTGGCACATGCTTGAAATCCGCTCACGTACCGGAGACGACGACGTGCGCGTCTACGCCGTCGAGCTAGACGTGGACGGCACCGGGATCGAGCCCCGCCGCACCACGCTCGTCGCCGAGTGCGACCGCGGGTGGGCGCGGGCGCATCTCTGCCTGGACTACCTGCTCTATGTCGGCTCACGCGACGACCCCATGCCGCTCGGTGGGCTGTCCCTGTTCCAGGGACATCTGCACACCTCCTCGCCCTGCGACATTCTCGACGTGCAGCCCGTCTGCGTCTGGATGGACGAGCGGGCACGGCGGCGATACGAGCCGACCGTGGGCAACGCCCACACGCCGCTCCTGTTTGAGGCGCTGGGAGCGCTGCCCTTCGTGGCCTCACCCCAGGAACTGGTGGCGCTGGCCTGCGCGGCCCGCCAGCGCGTGCGTCTACCAAGGAGCGCGCGAGGCTTGCCGGAGACACCTGTATCCGTACCGGTGCCAGCTCTCCTCCCGCGACGGGCACAGCGGCGGCGTGTGGCTGCGACTCTGGCGCAGGGCGCGCTGGCCGTGCTCCTCCTTTTCGGCGGCGCGCCCCCAGATGCTCCGCAGCTCGCGCTGGCCAGCCCCGTTCCGTACATCGCCGCCAGCGCCGGCGACATCACTGGCGGCCCGGCGCAGCCGTCTCGCTCTCCAACGCAAATAGTGCCCATTCGCATCGCGGTGTTCCGGGTGGAGGAGCCCGAAGAGCCTGAGTAGCCAGGCACACACGCCAACTACACCAGCCGCCGCCGCTCCTCCGGCATCGCGCCATGCTCCTGCAGCCGCTCCACCAGCCACGCCTCGTCATGCACCGGCACGCCCAGCTTCTCCGCCTTCGCCAGCTTGCTGCCCGGCGCCGCCCCCACGACCAGGTGGCTCAGCGACTTCGACACACTCTGCGCGATCTTTCCCCCCAGCGCCACGATTGCCTGCTCCGCCTGCCCGCGCGTTAGCCGCTCCAGCGACCCCGTCAGCAGGAACGTCTCCCCGTTGAACGGCAGTCCGTCGCGTGCCGCCGCCTCCGCGCCGTCCGGCTCCGGCACACTGAGCTGCAAGCCCACCGCCCGCAACCGCTCCACCAGCGCCCGATTCCGCTCCTCCTCTGCCCACGCATGCACACTCTCCGCGATGGTCGGCCCGATTCCCGCCAGCGCGTGAATCTCCTCCACCGGCGCGGCCAGAATCGCGTCCATCGTCCGCAGACCCTCCGCCAAAATCTCCGCCGCCTTCTGCCCCACGTACCGTATCCCCAGCGCGAACAGCACCCGCGCGAACGGCCGCGCCTTGCTCGCCTCGATGGCGTTCATCAAATTGGTCGCGCTCTTCTGCTTGAACCCTGGCAGCTTCAACAGGTCGTCCAGCGTCACATGATAAATATCCGCCGCATCGTGGACCAGCCCGGTCTCCACCAGCTTCGCCACGATCTCCTCGCCCAACCCGCGAATGTCCATCGCCTCACGACCGACGAAGAACTGTAGCGCCTCCAGAATCCGTCCCGCACAGTTCAGGTTCGGGCAGTACGTCACCTTCTCGCCCTCGTTGCGCACCACCGGCGTCCCACAGACCGGGCACACTTTCGGGAACTCCCACGGCTGCTCCGTCCCGGCGCGCAGCTCCGGCAGCGACTTCACCACCCCCGGTATCACGTCGCCGTGCCGCTGCACCACAATCGTGTCGCCAAGCCGCAGGTCCTTCCGCCGCACCTCGTCCTCGTTGAAGAGCTGCGCCCGCGCAACCGTCACGCCGCCGATCTGAATCGGGTCGAAGCGCGCGTTCGGCGTCAGCGCCCCCGTCCTTCCCACCGTCACCACAATGTCGCGCAGCGTCGTCTGCGCCTCGATAGGCGCGAACTTGTACGCGATGGCCCAGCGCGGGTCTCGCGCCACCACCCCCAGCTCCTCCTGCTGCCACCGCTCGTCAATCTTGATCACCGCGCCGTCAATTACAAACGCAATCGTAAAGCGCTCGGCCTCCGTCGTCTCGCAGTACGCCTGCGCCTCCTCCAGCGACTCGACTCTCCGCGCCCGCTCACTCACCGGAAAGCCCCATGCCCGCAGCCATCCCAGCAGCTCCCACTGCGTCCGCGGCTCCGGCCCACCCTCGATCCGCCCCAGGTGATACGCCAGGAACGACAGCCGCCGCGACGCCGTCACGTGCCAGTCCTTCTGCCGCAGCGAGCCGGCCGCCGCGTTGCGCGCGTTCGCGAAGAGTCGCGGCGTCGTTCCCGCCGCCTGCGCCTCGTCCGCCAGCCGCTCGTTCAGCGCCTCGAAGTCCGCCTCCAACATATAGACCTCGCCGCGCACCTCCACCCGTTCCGGTATTGGCACCTCCTCGCCACCGTCCCGGTCGTTGCTTCCCCGCCGTAACTGGTGTGGAATGTCCGCGATGGTCCGCACGTTCGCCGTCACATCCTCGCCAACCTCGCCGTTGCCGCGCGTCGCGCCCAGCACCAGCCGCCCGCGCTCGTACGTCAGGTTCATGCTTAGGCCGTCAATCTTCGGCTCGCAGACGAACGCGAACTGCGCGTTCGGCAACTGGTTCTGCGCCCGCTGGAACCACGCCCGCAGCTCTTCCGGCGAGCGCACGTTCGCCAGACTCAGCATCGGCGTGGCGTGCCGCACCTTCGTGAAGCCTGCCGCCGCCTCCCCGCTGACGTGCTGCGTCGGCGAATCCGGCGTCACCAACTCCGGGTGCGCCTCCTCCAGCCGCTTCAGCTCGCGCATCAGGTCGTCGTACTCGATATCCGAGATGATCGGATTATCCAGCGCGTAATACGCGTAGTCCGCCGCCGCGATCCGCTCACGCAGCACCCGCAGCCGTTCCTGCACATCCTCGCCGCCCGTCCCGCGCTCGCTCTCCACCACGCTGGACACTACTTGCCGCTCGCTCGTCGTTGGAGTCATGGGGCCGCCCTCCGCGTCCACGGCCACGCCGCTACCGTTCGCGGCCTCGTTCGCCCCGGCGATATCGTTGGTCATCGCGGTATTCT
>CAYMHP010000367.1:0-5165 GCA_964390225.1 uncultured Solibacteraceae bacterium | reverse complement strand
GATCTGAATACCAAACAGCCAGCGCGCAAACCGGTTATAGATGTTCCCAATCCAAATCCGGTGCCGAGGGTCGCTGCGCGCGAGCTTGTACCCATTGACCAGCCCAACGCCAGGCTCCATCCGTTCGATCAAGCCGGGAAGCTCGGCGACATCGTACTGGCCATCGCCATCGGTATAGAAGACGAATTCTTTATCGGCCGCGGTGAAGCCGCTGCGCAGCGCTCCGCCGTATCCCCGATTCTGCGGATGCGTGATCACTCGAAGCTGTGGGCCCAGTTCTTCCTGAAGACGTTCCAGCACCTCACCGGTTTCATCGTGGCTTCCGTCGTTGACCACGACAACGGTGAAATCGCAGGTAAGTTGGGAAACTACCTCGAATGTTTTTCGGACGAGTTTCGGGATGGAAATGGCGTCGTTGTAAGCGGGGAAGAAGACGGTGAGGCTCAAAGGCCGTACTGCAGCATCGCACGTCAAAGGTCAACCATAACACTGTTCGGCCGTTCTTTGACACCGCCGTACAGGCAGACTTATGGCGTATCCGTGTGCACTTCAGAGGCGCGGCGGAATCCGGAACACGAGAGCACGGGCAGGCGCGGGTATTTCGGAAAGCGCGGATCCACTGCCGATAGCGCGCAGCGGTAAAAGACGGATCCCCGGTCGGAGCGCACGATGCGGACGTGTTCGCAATCGGTGCACAGGCCTGCGGCGGATTGTTGCGGCGGATCGGGCATTCGGATTGATTCCTTATTGGAACGGCGCCATTGCTGGCGCGGCTGAAAATTCGGATACGATTGAAAATCGCAGCGATCGATTTTTCCGCTACACCGGGCGCGCGGCGAGGCGGTGCCGCACGTCTTCAATTTCCGTCAGATCCTTCTCGCTGAGCCGGAACTCCTGGGCTCCGATGATGCCGGCCACCTGCTCGGGAGAGCGCACGCCGACGATTGCGGCAGTCACGGCCGGGTGCCGCAGGGTCCACGCAATCGCCACCTCGCCCGCGGAGCGCCCGTGGCGCGCGCCAATCTTTTTCATGGCCTCCGCCAATTCCAGATTCTTCGAAAGCATCGGCTCCTGGAAGGCTACGGCCCGGCGCCGGAAGTCGTCAGCAGGGAAGCTGGCCACGCGCTCCTTGGTCATCCTGCCAGTCAGCAGGCCGGATTTCATGGGCGAGTACACGATGACCCCGATTCCGTGTTTCCGGCAATATGGCAAAACCTGGTCTTCCGCTTCGGGCGAGATCGCCGAGTACGGCGGCTGCAGCGACGTGATGGGCGCGATCTTGCGGCAGCGGTCCATTTGCTTGGTAGTGAAATTGGAGACGCCGATCCAGCGAACCTTGCCTTCCTGCTTCAACTGCGCCATCGCCGCCCAGCCTTCTTCCAGGTCGGGATCGGGATTCGGCCAGTGGATCTGGTAAAGATCGATGACATCGACCTTCAGCCGCCGCAGGCTGGCTTCGCACTCGCGCCGGATCGAGTCGGCTTTCAATGAGTTGCTGATCTCACGTTTATCGTTCCAGACCAGCGAGCACTTGGTGAACACGTAGGGCGGCAGAGGCCCATGCAAGCCACGTGTCGCGAGTGCCCGCGCGACCACCTCTTCGGAGTGCCCGAGGCCGTAGATGGCTGCCGTATCGATCCAGTTCACGCCATGGTCGAGCGCAGAGTGGATCGCCGCGACCGACTGATCGTCCTCCTGCGGTCCCCAGGCAAACTGCCATCCGCCTCCGCCCATGGCCCAAGCCCCGACCCCGATCGGAGACAACTCCAGATCGCTGTTGCCCAGTCGCTTCTTATGCATGTCCCTTCTACGATATCCGACCGCAGAGGGGTCGAGGGGCGCCAGGCGCCGGAGACTGCAGCCGGTTGCCCTAATTCCACGCGTCGTGCGCAGCGCCCGTTAGAATGGAACTGAGGCATCATGCGGGCGATCCTGTTGCTGGCTGTCGCGGTCGCGCTCCACGCGGCGACTCCTTTTTCGATCGTTCGAACCATCATTTCCGATACCGACGGCGGCGCGGCGCTGCCCGCCGGCTTCGAGCACATTCCTGGCGAGACGATGTTCTTTTCCTGCCGCATCGCCGGTTACCAGAAGACTCCCGAAGAAAAGATTCAGCTCGCCTACACAGTGGCGGCGTTCGATCCGGACGGCGTCCCCATCATGGAGCCGTTCCACAACGACATCACCGAGGAAGTCACGCCGCAGGATAAAGAATGGATGCCGAAGATCCAGACCGAGATCCCTCTGCCGCCGCTGGCGGGCTCCGGAATGTATAAGATTGTCGTCCACGCCGAGGACCTGATCGCCAAAGCCAAAACCGAAATCTCCGTGCCGTTTGAAGTCCGCGGCCACCGCGTGGATGCGAGCGACACGCTGACCGTGCGCAATTTTCGATTCTTCCGTTCCGAAGACGATACCGAGCCGATCGAAAAGCCGGTCTACCGGCCCGGCGATGCCGTTTGGGCGCAATTCGATATTACCGGCTTCCGTTACGGCCCAAAGAACAAGATCGATGTCAGCTATGTAACGTCGGTGCTCCGCAGCTCCGGCGAAGTTCTGTGGAAGCAGCCCGAAGCCGCGGGCGAGCAGACCGAGTCGTTCTACCCGAAGCGCTACGTTCCCGCCTCAATGGGGATCACCCTGCAGAAAGACATTCTTCCGGGCGACTACACCATTGCGGTTGAGGTGAAGGACGCGGTCGGCAGCCAGACCTACGAGACGAAGGCGACTTTCACGGTTCAGTAATATCGGTAAATTGGCGAGCACGTCGGGAACGCCGGAACGTGTGTGCGCGTCGAGTACATATAACCTGATGAAACGATTCGGACACGTCATCCCTCTGTTCGCCGGGCTTGCCATGCTGGCGCCGGCAGCCAGTGTATCGGCGCAAGACACCGTTTTCACTTTGGATCCTGCGCAGACCAAGGTGGAGTTCTCATTGGGCGCGACCCTGCACACCGTCCACGGCAGTTTTCAACTGAAACGCGGGACCGTCCGCTTCGATGAGGGGACCGGCAAGGCCGAAGGGGAGTTGGTGGTGGACGCCACGACTGCAGAGACCGGCAACGGCTCCCGGGATAGCAAGATGCACAAGAGCGTTTTGGAAAGCGGCCGCTATCCGGAAATCGTTTTTCGTCCCGACCGCGTGGAAGGCAAGCTCCCGCCACAGGGAGCCTCCCAAATCCAACTGCACGGGACATTCAGCCTGCATGGCGCCGATCACGAGATGACGGTCCCAGTGGCGATCGAGGCAGTTGGCGGACAGTATAAAGCGACGGCTCATTTCGACGTGCCTTATTTGAAGTGGGGCCTGAAAAATCCGAGTACGTTATTGTTGCGCGTCAGCGACCGGGTGGAGATCGAAGTACACACGGTAGTGCGTCCGGTATCGTAAGCGCCTATTTAGGCAGGAGACCCCCGCCCTCACGGGCGCGGCTGAAATTTTCAGCCCTGGCCGTCAGGCCGGGGGTGGGTTGGTTTTCAGGTTGACGTTTACGACACCAGCGCTTGGGTCACACGCGCGGCGAGCTGGTCGAAGGTGAGGATCTCGTATAGGGATGGGTCGGACATGATACGCGCGACCAGCGCGGCGTGCATAGCGTGGCCGGCGCGTTCCGCGATGACGTGGCCCAGCAGCGGCCGACCCAGTAGCGCCAGGTCTCCGATCAAATCGAGCGCCTTGTGCCGGCAGCACTCGTCGGCAGCGCGCAGGCCCCCCGGATTGAGCACGGAGTCGCGCGTGAAACAGACGGCATTCTCCAGGGACGCGCCGCGAATCAGGCCCATATTGCGCATCTGGTCCAGCTCGTATTCAAAGCCGAACGTTCGCGCCGGGGCGATTTCGGCCGCGTAGCGGTTGGGCGTCACTTCCAGTTCGAGCGATTGGCGGCCCACCAGCGGATGCGAAAAATCAACCTCGCAGGTGAGGCGGAAACTCTCGGCCGGCAGAATGCTGATGCGTTTGCCGTGATCCTCCACTGAGACCGGACGGCGAACCCGAAGATAGCGCCGCTTGCGCCGGTACTGCCGGATGCCTGCCTGCTCGATCAGCTCCACGAACGGTTGCCCGCTGCCATCGAGGATGGGTACTTCCAGGTTGTCGATCTCGACGTAGGCGTTGTCGATTCCCATGGAATAGAAAACGCTGAGCAGGTGCTCGGTGGTCGAGATCAGGACGCCCTGCCGCATCAGGCTCGTCGCGTAACTGACGCGCGCGACATGCCGCCAACTGGCCGGCACGGGGAAGTTGTCGAGATCAGTCCGAAGAAAGACGATTCCGGTGGAAACGGGCGCGGGCAGAATCCGAATCTGGACGGCTACTCCGCTGTGCAGTCCGACGCCGCTCGCCTCTACCGGGCGCCGTACCGTAGTTTCAAATCGCAAAATATCTCTCCGGCATTGATAACCTTAGTTGCAACTTCTCAACCCAAAGTTCAAATCATTCAGTCTAAAGCATTTGTGGAGAGCGTGGTGTGGCGAAAACGCGACGCTTTGCGCTCCAGTGTGTCCCGGATTTGCGTCATTCTGCATAACTCGGTTGCTATCATGGGCCGTGTGCCGCATAAGCGACTATTCCTGATCGACGCCTTCGGCTTCATTTTCCGCGCGTACCATGCGCGCGCCCGCAGCGGCGCGCCGCCCATGCGGACCAGCACCGGCCTTTCCACCGAGGCGGTTTACATCTTCAACAACATGCTCCGGAAACTCTCCAAGCAGTACGAACCGGAGTACATCGCCGCGATCTTCGAGAGCGGCGAGCCGACCCACCGCGTGCAGGAATTCGCCGAGTACAAGGCCAACCGCTCGGAAATGCCGCCCGATCTGGGTGAGCAGATTCCGTACGTGCGGCGCGTGCTCGAGGCCCTGCAAATCCCGATCCTGGAGTATCCCGGCTTCGAAGCCGACGACGTGATCGGCACGCTCGCGAACCAGGCCGCCGCAGCCGGCCACCCGGTCTACGTCGTGTCGAGCGACAAGGACATGCTGCAGCTCGTGAACGACCGCATCTGCGTCCTCAACCCGCCGAAGGACAACCTGATCTGCGACGCGGCGAAGGTGGAGGAGATCCTCGGCGTGCGTCCCGAACAGGTCATCGACGTGATGGCGCTGCGCGGCGACTCCATCGACAACATCCCCGGCGCGCCCGGGATCGGCGACAAAGGCTC
>CAYMHP010000366.1:0-5175 GCA_964390225.1 uncultured Solibacteraceae bacterium | reverse complement strand
GGAAGCCGCCACGGTCGACCCGGACCTGGAACCGCTGTAAGATGATCCCGTGGCGATAAACCTCAAGCCCGTTGATGTCGCCGTGATCGGTTTGGGCGCCGCCGGCGGTGTCGCGGTGCTGCCGCTCGCGCGCGCCGGTCTGCGGATCGCCGGAATCGAGGCAGGCACGTGGATGGATCCGCGCAGCTTCAGGCCGGACGAGATCCATAACAACGTCCGCCAGCTGGTCACCTCGGTTCCCAAAATCAAGCGCGAGATTCCAACCATCCGCACCAGCCCCTCGGAGCCGGCCCGCCGCGCGCCGAATCACCCGATGATGAACGCGATCGGAGGCACCTCGATTCACTACTGGGCGCAGAGCTGGCGGCTGAAGGACTGGGATTTCCGGACTCGCAGCGAGACGATGAAGATGTATGGCGTAAGCGCCATTCCCGCGGGTTCAACATTGGAAGATTGGCCGCTCACCTACTTTGAGCTCGAGCCCTATTACGACCTCGTCGAGTACGAGATCGGCGTATCGGGGAAGGCCGGCAACCTGCAGGGGACCATTGACCGCGCGGGCAACATCTTCGAATCCCCGCGGCGGCGCGAATATCCCATGCCGCCCTTGCGCGGCACCGAATTCACCGAACACATGGCCGCGGCCGCGAGAAAGCTCGGCTGGCATCCTTTTGCCGCGCCGGCCGCCATCAACTCGCGTCCGTACCGCGGTCGCCCGGGTTGCGCCTATCACGGCTTCTGCAACTTCGGCGGATGTCACATTAGTGCCAAGAACTCCACCGCGGTAACCACCATTCCGGATGCCGTAAAGACCCGGAACCTGACCATATTCGATCGTGCCCAAGTAACCCGCATTCTCGCCGGCACGGATGGCCGCGTCACGGGAGTGGTGTATCTGAGAGACGGAAGGGAATACTTCCAGCCGGCGCGAGTCGTGCTGCTCGCTTCCTACACCTACGAAAACTCGCGGCTGCTCCTGTTGTCGAAGTCGAAACCGTATCCCAACGGCCTCGCCAATAATCACGGGCAGGTAGGGCGCCATTACTTCGGCCATTGGTCCACGCAGGGCGCGGTCAACGCGCTGTTCCCGTTCGACATCAACAATTGGTATGGCCTGCCGGCCCAAGGGGTCACCGTCGACGACTGGGCCGACGACGGGTTCGATCACAAAGGGCTGGGATTCATCGGCGGCACCAGCCTGCACCTGCACACCGAGACGCACCCGATCGAGGCTGCCAACATGCTTACGTTCGGACGAGCGCCGGGCTGGGGAAAACGCTGGAAGGCTTTTATCCACGAAAATGCGGGGCGCTGGACTTCGGCGTATTTGCAGACCTCCACGTTTCCTTACGAGGCCACCTTCCTCGATCTTGATTCCGACGTCCGCGATCCCTTGGGCGACCCGGTCTGCCGCATCACGACCGCGCCGAGGCAAAATGAACAGCGCGCGCACGCGCATGCCTTCGAAAAAATGGAGGAGTGGTTCCGCGCGGCAGGCGCAATTGAAGTAGTGAAGCTACCGATGAATGGTCCCGCCGTCAGTACCCATGCCTACGGCGGAACGCGCATGGGCGATAACCCGGAAACCAACGTCGTGGATGCCTGGGGCTTCTCGCACGAAGCGCCGAACCTCGGCATTCTCGGCGCCTCGGTGATGGGGACCAGCGGCGCCCGCAACCCGACGCTCACGGTGCAAGCCCTGGCTTGGCGAACCGCCGATCACCTCGTAAAGAGCTGGAAATCGATCGCAGGCTAGACGGCCGCCCCACAAGACGTGGGGCAGGTTTCAACCTGCGCGGGGCTTAAGCCCCGCTTCCGCAATCGTTCGATCCAAGCTGGTGAGAAATGCGGGCTAAACGCCGCGTTCGTGGCTACCATCATTCCAGGAGCGCCACAGCGGGGAAAGGCGATCCGTCCGGCAGTGCACTGTAATCGCTTTTGAAGCTGAAACTGGCGCCGCTGCCGTTCACGCGGAGAGTTTGCGCCACCAGGCCCGTGTAGCTGGCGGCGTTCGGATCGGTCTGGCTGGCTTGGCTTTGTCCTTGCACCAGCCAGTCCTCGCCCGGAGTGTACAGGATACCCTCGAGTCGCGCGACGGTCTGGGACTGAATGTCGTTCAGGATGCGCCCATTCGCATTCGAGTACCACAGAATTCCAGCCATGGGTCCGGAAGTGGGTGCCTTCAAGGTCACATCCGACTGGCTTTCGAGCAACATGCCCATCGGTGTGCCGCCCGCGGGGGGGCCGGTCTGGATGAATGTCACGCCAGTCCCGTTGAGAACCGTCGATTGAATGGTATCGATGCCACCCCCTTTGAGGAAGTAGGTTCCCGGATTGAACGTGACGTGAGCACCCTGGCCGATTCTCATTCCACCGCAATACGTGCCCGGATTCAAAGTAACCGTTTGGTTATCGCCAACCTGCAGGTTGTTGGAACTGCAGCCGGACGGAACGGCGGGCGGCCTCAGGTAAGAGAGCGGATCGCCGACCGTGTTCACTCCGGTGTGAGGCGGCGGCGAACAACCTGTGCCAGTATACCCGCCTACGACGTTGATATTCGTCGCGCGGATCGGCCCGTCACAGGTTAACGCCTGCCCGCTGTTAGAGTCGACATAGATGCCGCAATTCACAGTCAGCGCGCTGCTCTGTTGATCCTGCACGGCATCCTGCGCCGAGGGATCCAACGCATAAATGCAAGCCAGTCCATTTGGAACGATGGCCGCAGTGGATCGCGCTGCGATGAGCGCTCGCGGATTCCCCAGCACCGCTGAAAACATCTGAGGGATGCTCTCCGTCACCCGCATCGTCACCCAGTAAGCTGGAGCCGCTCCACTGACCGTCGGCGGCCGTACTGGATTGACATTTGCTTCCACGAGGACGTTTTGGTTTCGAGCGGCATCGAAACCATTCGCATGCGCATACATGCATGCTGTATCCGCGTTCGAGGAAACAGTCGTAGGCAGGTCCGCGGGACAGGCGGTAGCGGCCTGGCAGGCGATCTGGTTCGAGCCGCAGACGAATCCACCGCCGGAAGAGGATAGCGCCGCCTTGCCGGACGCCAGAGCCGATGCATCGGCCGCCTTCTGTGCGGCCTGGCGCCGGAAATTCGCCCAGCCGAGGTCCGTTGCGAGTCCGATCATCCCGCACATCGACACCAGCGCCAGTGTATAGAGCACGAGTGCCTGGCCACGTTCGCTATTTCGCATACCGGTCCCTAGAACTGGATTATCTGCCGCGACGCCGCCGTAAAGTTTGTAACGGCAAACTTCACCGGCGATACTCCGGGGAAAAACATTGCCAGCGCCGATCGGAAGGTGTACCGGGCTCCGATCACAATTTCCTGGCCCGGCGCGTTTTCGTTCGCGACCGACGGGGGCCAACTGGCGGTGTTCGTAAGACAACTGCTCAGAGGAGTGCACGTCACTGTTCCACTCGCCGTGGAAGTCAGGGTCACACTGACGTCTGCCGGCGGAATGCCCGGAACTTCCGCGGCAATCTTGCCGGCAATGTCCTGGACCGCAACGCCGCAGTTGTACCCCGCGCTGGAGCATCCTTGCCCGTGGAGCGAGGCATAGCGCGCCCCGGCGTTCACGGCGGATGCGAGCGTGTGGTAGATCCACATCCCCCGGCTGACTTCGAAGATCGAAATCAGCAGAAAGATTGCAGGGATCCCTACCAGAGTGAACTCGAGTATGGAACTGCCTCTTACACGGTTGCTCCGAAACATGTGAGTCATCCCTTGTACTCCACAACGCGAGTTACCGTAAATTGCCTCGGAAGTAAGCCGGGTATCGGAATCAGTACCACGGTCTGATAAGTTACCGACACCGTGGTTGCGGGTTGGCCGTCCGGCCCTGCGCTAATTGAGGCTGCTGTCAGGGCGACGGGAGCCGTCTGGCTTACGGCCGACGGAGTAGATCCGCACGAAGTAACTGAGCTGCGCACATTCGCTTGCGTCCGCAGAATCTCTAACGCATAGTAACAGGCCTTGTTGATATCGGAGCTGCGCTTCTGGCTGCTCACATAATACAGTCCGGCGGTGCGCGCCGCGTTCTCAGTCGCGATCAAAGCATTCACATAAGATCCGACATCGAAAGTGCCCACGAACAGGAAGAAGATCCAAGGACACAGCAGAGACATTTCGATGAGAGATGCTCCCGCCTCGCGGGACTTTCGTTTCTTACGAAGGGCAAGTACCCCGTTCGCGACGCAATGTTCCATAACGGTAAACAGCCGACGTGACCCGCGCTGGGCGATGCTTGGCTACCGTCGGTGCTTGTCACTACGCAAACGTCATGCCGCGATTAACTTTCGACAACGCTGTAGCTCATCGGAAGTAGTTGCGAGCCCGAAGTTATTTTGGAACTTCATTGGGCTATGTAGGAATGCGCGCGTCGCTTGTGTAAATTTGTCCGGCGCTGTGGGAACTGGCACACTTAGGAACGACTGTGTCGAGAGATGGTGGGCTGTGTCGGCTTCTCCAACACGCGCGCTGCCAATGGACCGTCCGGTGGGGCAGGCTTTCAGCCTGTGGACTCGCTTTCAGCGAGTCCAGCCGGCCGGAAGGCCGGCTCGCGGTCACGATTGACCGCCCCACCCGATCGCTCATTGCGATGGTCTTGCGCCTGCGTTCGGCGCTCCAGAACGCGCAGTGTGCGATGCGCTTACGGGACCGTAGCTGCCGAGAACCGATTGAGTAAGTGCGGTGGAAGGCCCTTAGGGCTTTGCGGAGGGCGGCTGCCAGAGCTCGATCTTATTCCCATCCACGTCGTAGATCCAGGCAAAGTGGCCGTAGGATTCATTCATTCGTTTGGGGTCGATCTTTACTCCCTCTTCTTTTAAGCGGTCGAGCAGAGCATCCAGATCGTCCACGACGTAGTTGATCATGAACGGTGCGTGGCCGGGATCGAAGTAGTCAGTGGAGCTGGGAAACACACTCCACACTGTCACGTGCTCCTTTTGCGGGTCGTCGTGTTCTCGCCACGGCAGTATCGCGCCTTGGCCTTTGTCGGCGAGTCCAAGATGCTTGGAGTACCATTCGCGCGTCTGATCGCGATTCGCGGATTTGAAGAAGATACCGCCGATGCCGAGGATGCGGCCGCGCGGCGATTGCGGAGATTGCACTTCTGGTCCTCCCCTTGAGTAGGCCGACATGAGCAACAGCGAGCCGAGCGC
>CAYMHP010000365.1:0-5179 GCA_964390225.1 uncultured Solibacteraceae bacterium | reverse complement strand
CGCTGATTAACGACAATCTCCTTTATTCTTATGTAGTTCGAAGCGGTAAACTTCCAAGTGGTCAAATATTGAACGCACTCAGAGCAGGAAAGGTGAGTTATGTCGTTCTGACCCGACCAATATCAGAATATCGCCGTCCGGGCGAATGGTGGGAGCCGGACGTGCTCGCGTATGTCTCTAACCATTATTCCTGTGAGGATGTGACGGGCTCCGGTGGAGGACGTGCGGCCGTCATCTGCAGCCCACACGAATCTTGATCAAACGTGGAGATCTCCGTTGGCAATTGACGGCGCAGTCAGTGAAATCCGGGTAAGTACCGAAGACAGGCTATCAACGGCGGGCCACGATCAAACACGTTTCCGCATGGCTGTAATACTTCCAGTCTTTAATGATTGGGCAGCGGCGGACCTCTTGATGCAAGAATTGGACGAAGTGTGCCTTGACCTGCGACTTCAACCGACCGCTGTTATTGTCAATGATGGATCAACCGAAGGGGCGGGTTCGGGTTTCTGCGGAGAATGGAAACCACGAGCATTCCGGCGAATCGAAGTTGTGAATCTATATTGCAACCTAGGACACCAAAGAGCTCTTTGTGTCGGGGTTTTCCACGCTATACAGCGGGATCCCGATAGCGCGATCCTGGTCATGGACTCCGATGGGGAAGACTCTCCGCAAGCGATCCCCACACTCGTACGAAACTATTTTCAGGAGGGTTGCCGAAAAGCTATTTTCGCGGAACGAGGTCGGCGCACGGAAGGCGCGATCTTCAAGACTTTTTATCGTTTCTACCGTCTTATTCACTTCTTGTTAATTGGCTTCGACGTTCGAATCGGGAACTTCAGCATCATACCACCTGCGCTCGCTGCTGCTCTCCTGCGGTGTTCCGACTTTTGGAACCATTATGCGGCAGCGGTCGTGAAATTGCGACTCCCGATGTCGACCATTCGTATAAATCGGGCCAAGAGGCTGGCGGGGAAATCCAAAATGAGCTTCACAAGATTGATCATTCATGGGCTCAGTGCGATGGCGGTTTATAGCGACAAAGTGGGCGCACGCGTTTTGTGTTTTGCAACCGGTTTGCTGTTTGTAAGCGCTTTTCTTTTTTCGGTAGTTGTGGGCATTCGGTTGACGACATCTTTGGCGATTCCCGGCTGGGCGACGACGGCCGCAGGTTTTCTTTTGCTATTCGTCTTACAAGTGGTCACAATCGCTCTCCTGTTTTCGTTCGGGGTTCTCGCAACGCGGGGGATCCAAGTATTCATTCCTATTCGTGACTGCGCTAACTTTATTTGCAGCGTGCGAGACATGGGGGAGTAGCGTGGCGCAAGTAGCGTATATCGGCTCCGAGTTGGATGTTTTCGCGAATGCCGTCAACTGGAAACGTTACGTCTGCTCGCAAATTCAACCGTATCTGGCTGGCAGTGTACTGGAAGTCGGCGCGGGTATCGGATCGAATACTGCCGTATTCCTGGACAGCATGCAACGAGAATGGGTTTGTCTTGAGCCAGACTTTTCACTTGCTGAGCGCATTCCTCGAGCCGGCAAGTTCTCCCGTTGCGAACTTGTTGTGGGTACAATTGAGGATCTGCCAAGTGGCCGGCGGTTCGGGAGTATTATTTACTTTGATGTTTTGGAGCACATCAAGCATGACCGTACCGAAATGAGCCTTGCGGCCGACCACCTACTCCCCGGGGGTCACATCATTGTTCTTTCGCCAGCTCACGACTGGCTCTACACACCGTTTGATCAGGCTATTGGACATTATCGCCGGTACAATAAACGTCGGCTAAGGAATGTGGCTCCTGAGGGTCTTGAGGTTCGAGAATTGCGTTACCTCGATTCTGCCGGCTTGCTCGCATCCTTCGGAAATCGTGCCTTTCTGCGGTCGGCCTCGCCCACGGTAGACCAAATTAGGTTCTGGGATCGTGTGCTTATCCCGATTTCACGCTTTTTCGATCCGATCTTCGGATATCAGATCGGCAAATCGATATTGGCTGTGTGGCAAAAGCCGGATATTGATACGTTGCGAGACGGGCGGTAAGCAAATTACGCCCGCATTCGGGGAGCCGTCGGACTTCGGTTCAGCCGGTTGAATCTGAAACAAGCGTTAAACCAGGATTCCTGGGATTTGGGAAATATTTCTAAAGTTCTTCTCTTCGAGACCAATCCGGCCCCAACCGCCGTCGGTTGGGTAGTACTTGAGACACCCTGAGGCCCGTACCCGTGGGTCTTTCATGCGGTGGCGCGGTTTAAGTACACTCGTGGAAAGACAAAGCGCACTTCTCATTCTTCGCTGCGATGTACACCTTGAGGATATTCCTGTTGAGCGTGGCGATAGCCGGCGCGGGGACCGTCAGCCTGCGAGCACAGTCTTCGGCATATCAGAGGCGGACGCGTACCGTGGCAGCTCCGGTTGGCGCGAGTGAGACCACCGCCCTCGTTGTATATCGTCAACTGCCCTTGCGGTTCGAAGAGAACCGCGGTCAGACCAGTTCTCAGGCAAAATTTCTGTCGCGGAAGGCAGGCTCAACTCTCTTCCTGACCTCTACGGGGGCAGTCTTGACTTTGGCCCGGCCTGCGCGCCGGGAGGGGGCTTCGGCCCCGTCCGAACCCAGTGTGCTGCGCATACAGTGGCTCGGCGCCAATCCGGACTCCCATATCGCAGGAGCCGAAGAGTTGCCGGGGAAGAGCAATTACTTCATCGGCAATCGGCCGGAGGGATGGCGCACGGGCATACCGGTCTTTGCCAAAGTTCGATATCACGATCTTTATCCGGGCGTCGACCTGGTTTATTACGGCAACGACGGGCAACTGGAGTACGACCTGGTGCTGTCGCCCTCTGCCGATCCCAGGGCGATTCGTTTGAGCATTCGGGGAGCCGGCCCGGTCCGGTTCAACCGGCAGGGTGACCTGATTTTGAAAATCGCGGGCAGGGAAGTGCGCCTGCACAAACCAGTAATCTACCAACGCTCAACGGGCGAAACATTCGGCGAGACCCCGACGCGCGCCGGCGGCCGCGAGTATATAGATGGGCATTACGTAATGCGAACGCGCCATGAGATCGGGTTTGCCATCGGAGCCTACGACCATTCGCGTCCGCTTGTTATCGACCCGCAGCTGACGTACTCGTCATACGTGGGCGGCAGCGGTACGGACAACTTCCAAAAAGTAGCGGTGGATGCGAGCGGAAACGCGTATGTCGTCGGTTATTCGAGCTCTCCCGATTTTCCAACAGTGAATCCGTATCAGGCTACAAGTCCGGGAAGCCAGAACGTGGTCGTCGCCAAGTTGAATCCGGAATTACCGGGCGCAGCCTCGCTAGTGTATTCCACGTATCTGGGCGGAAATGGGAATAGCGTCGGGCGTGGCGTGGCCGTTGATGGATTGGGGCAAATCTACGTCGGAGGAGACACCAACGCCTCCAATTTTCCAGTGACTGCGGGCGCTTATCAAACTGCCTGCAAAACGTCTTTGGGGACATGCACCCGGGACGTGTTTGCCAGCAAACTGGGCGCCGGCGGAAACACACTGCTGTATTCCACATATTTCGGCGGCACTGGCGATGAATACGGGTTTGCATTGGCTGTTAACGGCTCGGGGCATATCTTTCTCACCGGACCGACTGGCTCGGCGGACCTCCCCTTCACCACGGGCGCTTTCCAGACGACTTTTGCCGGAGGGGGAAATCCCAACGGTGACGTCTTTGTTGCCGAGATCAACCCTGCCGGTGGAGGCAGCAGCGATCTGGTGTACTCGACATTTCTCGGCGGCGCCGGATCGGATCAGAGTTGGGGAATTGCCGTGGACGTTTCGGGAGCCATCTACGTCACGGGCAGCACGACTTCGAGCAACTTTCCCCTCAGCGCGGGGGCGTATTCGAAGACGTATTCCGGAGGCGGCAGTCTGGGGCTGGGAGACGCTTTCGTAACCAAGCTGAATCCGGGCGGGCAGGGCAGCAATGATCTGATCTATTCCACGTACCTCGGCGGCGCCGGCGACGACCGCGGCGAGGGAATCGCACTGGATTCCGCGAATCAGGTGTACGTGACCGGGTTTACAGAATCCAGCACATTTCCGGTTACCCCTGCGACGGCCTTTCAAACCACGTTCGGAGGCGGCACTTGCAACGGTTCTCCATGTGCGGATGCTTTTCTTTTGAAACTCGATCCGGCTAGCTCGGGGACGGCGTCCCTGCTGTACTCGACGTTTTTTGGAGGAAGCGGTTACGATTTAGGACATGGGATCGCGCTCGATAGCACCGGCCTGGTCTATGTGGGCGGAGAAACAAGCTCTTTGAATCTGCCGCTTGCGAATCCCATTCAGAGCGCCTGCGCAGCCGGATGTGCACCCTTTCCAATGGACGACATCTTCCTTTCGAAGTGGAACCTTTCGCTGCCTGGAGCCGCGGGCCTTTTGTTCTCCACTTACCTGGGCGGGAATGACGTGGATACCGCCTGGGGGATTGCCGTTGATTCGAAGGGAAATGCTTACGCCAGCGGCCAGGTGTTTTCGAAGGATTTCCCGACGCTGATTCCGTATCAGGCGTTTTGTAACAATTGCACCTCGTTCAACAGCACACAGAGCGGGGATGGTTTTCTGGTAAAGGTGTGCTTTACCGATTGTCCCGCCGTAACGGTTTCCCCTACCTCGCTATTGTTTTCCGGCCAGAGCGTAGGGACGGCGAGCCCTGCCCAGAACATCACATACCAAAACTCAGGATCCGGAGATTTGACGTTTGCTAGTGTTACGCTCACGGGAGCGAATGCAGGAGATTACGGGCAAACGAATAACTGTCCCGTCGTGCTGGCTGCAGGAACCACGTGCACCATCAGCGTCACCTTTACGCCAAGTGCCGCGGGCACGCGTACCGCCGGCCTGGCCATCACCGATAATGCAGGTGGCAGCCCCCGGACAGTGAGTCTGAGCGGAACCGGCGTGGGCCCAACGGTGACGCTCTCGACGGGCAGCCTGAGTTTTGGCAATCAGAACGTCAACACGACCAGCGCGTCGCAGAGCGCCACGTTGACCAATAACGGTCCCGGGGCGCTGACGATTACGAGTATCGCGAAAACAGGGACGAATCCCGGGGATTTCACGGAGAGCGACAATTGCCCGGTCAGGCCAGCGACACTGGCGGTGAACGGGACGTGCACGATAACGGTCGCGTTCGCGCCGACGG
>CAYMHP010000364.1:0-5187 GCA_964390225.1 uncultured Solibacteraceae bacterium | reverse complement strand
GTACGAGAATCCGCTCGTCGTGACGCTCGACAACAAGATCGTTTATCAAACGGTGATCGGCGGTGAAGAGGATTCGAAACTGTACGACCAGGTGCAGAGCGGCGCGCTTGACCGGGTCAATGCCCGCCTCAAGAACATCAAGTTCCAGGGGACGGCCGGACCGCACAGGATCGGCGTCACGTTCCGGCGGCAGAGTTTCGCCGAGTCCGACGATCAGTTGCAGATGTTTGCACCCGGCGGCGGCCAGGATCGGTCTTACCGCGTGAGTTCGTTCCAGCTTCTGGGACCGTTCGATGCGACCGGCCTCAGTTCCACGCCCAGCCGCGACCGCATCTTCATCTGCCAGGCCGCAAAGGACAACACCAAAACCGACGCCTGTGCGAAGGAGATTCTTTCGACTCTCGCCAAGCGCGCCTACCGTCGCCCCGTGACGAATGAGGATATCGCGGAACTCATGCAGTATTACGCCGATGGCGCCAAGAAAGGTGGCTTCGAGAGTGGGATTCGCGCCGGCATCACCGGAATGCTGGCGAGCCCGTTCTTTCTCTATCGCGGCGAGCACGTGCCGGACGGGACGAAGCCTGGTGAAACCTACACGATCTCGGATGTCGAACTGGCATCGAAGCTGTCGTTCTTTCTATGGAACTCGATTCCCGACGACGAACTACTCAATATCGCCGTCAAAAACAAACTGCGCGATCCGGCGACGCTTAACCAGCAGGTGCGGCGGATGCTGGCCGATGCGCGATCGAGTACGCTAGCGAGCAATTTCGTTTTTCAGTGGCTCGAAATGACGCGGCTCGATGCCGTCGTTCCGGACACCGACGTTTTTCCGTACGCCTCCGGCCGTATGGATCCGCGTGAGGATTTCCGGACCGAGCTCACGCTGTTCGCCGACAGCATTTTTCGCGAAGACCGCAGCGTTCTGGATTTGTTGAGCGCGCGCCACACGTACCTCAATGAGCGCGTCGCGCTGCACTACGGCATTACCGATGTGAAAGGCGATGAGTTCCGCCGGGTCGAACTGAAAGACTCGGTGCGTTGGGGCCTACTCGGTAAGGGAGCCATCCTGATGGCGGCCGCGTACCCGAACCGGACCTCGCCCGTGCTCCGCGGAAAGTTCATCCTGCAGTACCTGCAGGGTGTCCCGCCAGCCAATCCGCCTCCCAACGTCCCGACGCTCGACGATAAGGACATCGGCACGACCAAGGCGCTCACCGTGCGCCAGTTGATGGCGAAACACCGGGCCAGTCCGACGTGCTCGTCGTGCCACTCGGTCATGGACCCGCTTGGTTTCGCCCTCGAGAACTTCGATGCGACCGGAATGTGGAGAGACAAGGACCGATACGCCGGAACCGCGATCGATTCCGCGGGCGAGCTGCCGGACGGCACCAAGCTGAATGGGCCCGACGATCTCCGCAACGCGCTGCTGCGCCATCCGGACCAATTCGCGCAGACGTTCGTGGAAAACCTGCTGACCTATGCCACGGGGCGCACGCGCGAGTACTACGATATGCCGACTGTCCGCAAGATCGTGCGGGATACGGCGGGCCAGAATTACAGGTTTTCGGCCATCGTCGAGGCGGTGGTCAATAGCGATCAGTTTAGGATGCGCCGCGTGCCGCAGCCGGTATTGAGTGCGAACAAGAAATAAGGAGACGACACCATGTTCCTGTCCAAAAAGCATGTTCCCCGCCGAGCAGTCTTGAAGGCAGCCGGAGCCACCGTCGCGCTGCCGCTGCTGGACGCCATGATTCCCGCCGCCACCGCATGGGCCGCTACTCCCGCCGGGAAGACTCCGAAACGTTTCGCCTTTGTGGGGTTCCCGCACGGCGCGATCATGGATCGCTGGTCGCCGAAGGAAACCGGCACGAACTATACGATGTCGCCGATCCTGCAACCGCTCGAGCCGTTCCGCAAGCACCTGACCATCGTCTCTGGCTTGCGCAATAAGCCCGCGGAAACGCCGGAACCCCACGCCTACATCGAGCAAGGGTGGCTGACCTGCGTGAAGCCCTGGGATTTCGGCAAGACCGATAAGGATTCCGGCGTGAGCTGCGACCAGATCGCCGTTCGATACGTGGGACAAGAGACTCGTCTCCCGTCGCTCGAACTCACCGCCGCTCAGGGCAGCGCCAAGATCGCGTGGCGTACTCCGACCCAGCCGCTGCCACAGGAGGGCAACCCGCGCGCGGTCTTCCAAAAGCTCTTCGGACAGGGCGATACCGACCAGGAACGGGCGCAGATCCTTGCCGAGACCGGCAGCATCCTGGATCGCGTCCAGGCGCAGGCCCAGCGTCTGCAGGGCAGCCTCGGCGTGAAGGACCGCAGCCTGGTCACTGACTATCTCGACTCCGTCCGCGAGATCGAGCGCCGTGTGCAGATGGCTGAAAAGCAGAGCAATACCGAGCTGACGATTCCGGATGCGCCGATCGGCACACCAAACGAGATCACGGAGTATTTGAAATTGATGTTCGACCTGATGGCTCTTGCGTTCCAGGCCGATGTTACGCGCGTGATCACCTTTTCGATGGATCGCGAAGCCAGCATGCGTACCTATACCAACCTGAGCATCGCCGAGGGCTTCCATCCGCTGTCGCATCACGGCAACAACCCCGAGAAGATGGATAAGCTGGTAAAGATTCAGCGCTACCACACGGAAGTCTTTGCCGGGTTCATCAAGAAGATCGAAGCGGCGAAAGAAGGCGACGGCACCGTGCTCGATCATTCCACGATTCTGTTTGGCAGCGACATGAGCAACAGCGATCGGCACAACAACGATCCGCTGCCGTCCGCGATCCTCGGACACGCGAACGGAAAGATCAAAGGCGGCCAGCACCTGAAGTATCCTCAGGATTCGCGTCACGGCGACCTGCTGCTCACGCTGCTGCAGCGCAATGAGATCCCCGTGAAAACCATCGGCGACAGCACCGAAGGTCTGTCGGAGGTCTAGAGCGATGCTTGATAATCTGAAGAACCGCTCCCTCACGGTCGCGGCTCAGAACGTTGGCCGAGCCGCGACCGTCAGGGAGCGGTTCTTAGCTGCCATCGCCGTCCTGCTGGCCAGCGCGTCCATGATAGTGGCTGCCCCCACTGGCGGGGCGAACGCCCCCGGTGCGGCACTGCTGGACGCGGCGGAATCCGGCGACACTGTGGCGGCCATGCGCCTGCTGAGCGTCAAGGGCACGGACGTGAACGCCGCCGGCCCCGATGGCACCACCGCCATCATGTACGCCGCCGCGAACGGCGATGTCGAGCTGGTGCGTGCGCTGATCAAGGCCGGTGCGAATGTCAAAGTGGCGAACCAGTTTGGTACGTCGGCGATCACGGAAGCCGCGATCATCGGCTCGGCCCCGATCATCGACGCCCTGCTCAAGGCCGGCGCCGATCCGAATTACCGAACTCCCAATGGTGAAACGCCCCTCATGGCTGTGGCCCGCAGCGGCAAAATCGACGCGGCCAGGATACTTCTGGATGCGCGGGCCGATATCAACGCCAAGGAGACCTGGGGCGAACAATCCGCGCTCATGTGGGCCGCCGCGCAAAGCCAGGCCGACATGGTGAAGTTCCTCGCGTCGAACGGCGCGAACCTGAACGATCACGGGAAGGTCAATCAATGGGAGCGAAAGGTTATCCAGGAACCGCGCCCGAAAGACATGAATAAGGGTGGCTTTACGCCCCTGCACTACGCCGCGCGGGAAGGTTGCGTAGCCTGCATTCAGAATTTGCTGGCGGCCGGCGGCGATCCCGACTCCGAAGATCCCGACCGCGAGACGCCGCTGCTGCTCGCGCTCGAGAATATGCATTTCGACGCGGCCGCCGTGCTCGTCAAAGGCGGCGCCGATCTCGACAAGTGGGACCTGTTCGGCCGCTCGCCCGTCTATATGGCCGCCGACGTCAGCACGCTACCGATGAAAGGCAACGGCGCAATGGCTGTGCTCCCGAGTCCTGACAAGCTCACCGCCGTCGATGTCGCGCGCATGATGCTGGAACGCGGGGCGAACCCGAACATTCAGTTGAAGCGGCGCCCGCCCTATCGAGATGTCCCGCAGGATCGAGGCGGCGACACCATGCTCGCCCAAGGCGCCACACCGCTATTGCGAGCGGCGCGTGCCGGGGATGCCAAATTTGTCGCGCTGCTGTTGGAGTACAAGGCACTGGTCGATTTGCCGAGCAAGGAAAACATCACTCCGCTGATGGCGGCAGCCGGTGTCGACTATGGCGCGCGCGTCACGCGCGGACGCAGCCGGACCGACGAAGGCGTGCTCGCCACCATGGATCTCCTGATCAAAGCCGGCGCCGACGTGAACGCTCGATCGATCGTAGACCCCCGTGCCGCGGGTGGCGGCCGCGGGGGACGCGGCGGTCCTCCTCGTGGCAGCGGCGCCGGTTTCGGCGCCGGCGAAAGCGTCGGCGAGCGCATCGCGCAGAGCTTCCGCCGTGGCAGTCAAATGCCCAGCGCGAACGCGGTCCCGAATCAAACCGCTCTGCACGGCGCCGCCGAACACGGCTTCGATAAGTTCATCGAATTCCTTGTCGCCAACGGCGCGGACCTGACCGCGAAAGACGCGAACGGCCGAACGCCCCTCGACGTTGCCCGAGGCGCCGGCGGCCAACGCGGCGGCGCCGATGCGTTCCCGAAGACCGTGGCCCTGCTGGAATCCTTGATGAAGGCGAAGGGAATTCCGGTTCCGCCAGGGCCCGGCTCGTAGGAAGATGATCAGCGGCACGTGGCGGGGCGAACATGTTCCTTAGCGCCGCCTATGGCATAGCTGGCCGCTCCGTGGCCATGGTAGCTTAACCACGTAGAAGTGTCGTTGACCATACTCCGCGGCTGTGCTGTGCGAACGCTAGCCCGGCTCAGCCCATATCTACGGGTCCATTGACATCGGAGCCGGGCAGAGCAATCCATTCCAAATCCCGTTGCATTCTCTTTGGTAAGCTGCCCGCGACCATTCTAAGGAGGGCACGCACAGTCTTCCAACCGTAGGCGGCGGAATCGATGTACACACCAAGTCCAGGCACAAACTCCGCATACCGTGCGAGGGATCCGCCCAGACCAGCCCAGAAAACCAGCTCCTGAAAACCGTCTTGAATTAAAGCTTCTAACAGATATGAGCGGAGGACAATCGATAGCGAGGCGCCGTCGAAGCCGAGATCATCGTTCAGCTGGAGCAGCAGGGTTGC
>CAYMHP010000363.1:283-5229 GCA_964390225.1 uncultured Solibacteraceae bacterium | reverse complement strand
AGAATGTCGGCGTAATCGGCGGTGTCGTTTTGGAATTGCTCGAGCACCACGGTGAACAGGTCGTCGCGCTGGAATCCCGCGAGAACCGCATTCTGGTTCGGTGCGATACCCGCCGGGTTCGAGTTGTAAACCACGATGGCCTTCACGGGGGGATCGCTTAGCGCTGTGAGCGCCCGGCCCAGTTGCGCCATATTGACGATCCGCGCGTCGCGCCCGAGTGCCTTCTGCTGAAGGTCGGCGCGCTCCAGCCCGGCACGGTTGAGGTGGAAGGCTTGCGAGGTGGAGAGTTGTAGTCCGCCCCCGACTTCTTTCCAGGAACCCGTCAGCGTTGGCAGCAGGGCCACCGTCCGCACGGACATCGCGCCGCGTTCGCTGCGCTGGACGCCTAAATTGAGCCGGATGACGGCGGGCCGGGTAGTCGCATATTCGCGAGCCAGCTCGACGATCTCCTCGGCCGCGATGCCCGTCAGTTCGGCGGCGGACTGCGGTGTCCACTGCTTCACCTTCTCGCGGAGACTTTCGAAACCACCGGTGTGCGCAGCAACGTATTCGGCATCGTGTAAGCCCTCGCCGATGATGACATGCATCATCGCCAAGGCCAGGGCCGCATCGCTTCCCGGGTTGATGAAGAAGTGCTTATCGGAAACCGCGCCGGTGCGGTTGCGATGCGGATCGATGGTGTAAAACCGCGCCCCATTACGGCGCGCTTCCACGATAAACGGCCAGAGATGCACGTTCGTGCCGAGAACATTGGCGCCCCATGCGAGAATCAGCTTGGAATTACGGAATTGCTCGGGCTCAGTGCCGTAGCGCAGCCCCAGGGCTTCGGTGACCCCTGCCGCCCCGGCGGTAGAACAGATGGTGCGATCGAGCCGCGACGCTCCGAGCCGGTGAAAGAAGCGGCGGTCCATGCCTCCGAAATTGAGCACTCCCATGGTGCCCGCATAGCTGTACGGGAGAATGGCCTCGGGGCCGAACTCGGCGGCGATCCTCTTCAGCCGCGCCGTAATCGTGTCGAGGGCTTCGTCCCAGGAGATGCGCGCGAAGCGACCCTCCCCTTTAGCGCCGACGCGGCGCTGCGGGTACAGCAGCCGGGCCGGCGAGTACTCGCGCTCGAGATACTGCGCCACTTTGCCGCACAGGAAGCCGCGGGTGACCGGATGCGCCGGATCACCGCGCAGCCGCGTGGCCCGGCCGTTTTCGACGGTGACCAGCAACGAGCAGCAGTCCGGGCAATCGAGCGCGCACACGGAGTGCCGGATCTCAGGCATGAAGAAATTATATCGTCGCAGCTCGCGATACTCCGTGTACCCCGCCGCCCTCACGGGCGCGGAAGCGCTTTTCGCCGCCAGCCCACGATAAAATTCGTATCTTGGCCGCCAGGCCGCAACGTCAGGAGACCCTATGGACTTGCAAGGCAAAGTGGCGCTCATCACAGGCTCCGGCGGGGAAGGAACCGGACGGGCAGTGGCGCGCCGGTTCGCCCGCGGCGGCGCAGCAGTCGTCGTCAGCGACATCAGCGAGGCGGGCGGGCGCAAAACCGTGGAAATGATCGAAGCCGAAGGCGGGCGCGCGGCGTTTTGCCGTGCGGACATGCGAACGGAATCCGATATTGGCGCGCTGCTCGCCTTCGCCGTATCCAGCTTTGGAGGACTCGATATCCTGGTCAACAACGCATCCAATCCCGATGGTATGGGCCAACTCACCGGATGGATGGATGCCGCCGCCATTGAGATTCTCGGCCCCATGCGCGCCACATTAGGCGCGATTGATGTGATGCGCCAGCGCGGGGGTGGCGCGATCGTGAATATCGGATCGACCTCTGCCCTGGGCCACGGGCGGAATCATTCTCCCTGGCCGGCATACGATGTCGGCAAGATGGCTCAGATGCGACTCACGACGACGCTCGCGTGCCTGCGCGAACAGGAAAACATTCGCGTCAACTGCCTGGTTCCGGCCTGGATTGCGTCGCCCGGCCCTAAGCAATACTGGGAAAGCCTCACGCCCGAAGAACGCAAAGCCCGAGGCGTGCCGGAAACCTTGCTCTCGCTCGAGGAGGTTGCCGAGGCAATTGTACGCCTCGCGACCGATGAGACGTTGTTCGGGCGCATCATGGTTTGGTGGAACGGCCAGCCGCCGCGGCTGATTGCGCAGGGCGATCCGGGTTTCCAGACGCTGGAGTGAATCTTTGCGGCTGCCGCCGCCGCCCTACTTACCGACCATGTGCGCGGAGTCCCTCTCGCCTTCCAGGCAGACGTATTCCAGAAGGTCGGAGTCGACTTGCAGGTTCCAATGCAGTTTTACCGTCCATGGCTTGGTGTACGCCTTGGCGTCGTCGATGGTCATATCGATTTCCATGGAACCGAAATTCGGCCGGCGAAAGCGCTCGGTGATCTTTGCCGCGGGGGTCAGAGGGCTGCCATCGTAATCGGCCCAGAGCCCGTCGCGTAGGCCGATCGTCTCGACTACCAGCGTGTCGCCCGCCCACTTGCCAGTCGAATAGCCGTTCCAAGAGGGCTGCGGATCTGCCGGGAGAGGCCGCCCATCGGTGAAGATCTGCCGATACTCCATATCGCGTTCATGCAGAATCGCGATGTAGCCCGGCACCTGGACGAAGCGGCGCGGAAACGGATGCGTATTCATCTGCGGGATGCCGAGCGGCATGCAACGGACGTCCGGATTGTCTTTGCTGTGATCGGCGGCGCGCTGGTTGCGCAGATCTCTTGCCCAGGGCTGGTACGGCAGGCCGCCGGGAACCACGGAACCAAAGTCCCAAAATGGCCCGGTAGCGTTCGATTGCCCCGCGAGGCTCTCATCGATCAGGGGAGTTCGCCCGGGTGTCCAGATTCCCGAAAGGTCGGGTTTGCCGTCAGCGGTACGGGGCGCCGGGGCCGACAGATCGGGAGAGCCATCCGGTTTTCGGGGAACGCCAGCCGTCGGGTAGTGGAACCACTGCGCGGCAAGCAACTGCGCCGCGGCTAAGCCGAGTGTCATGACGAATGTTTTAGCCGGAATCCGCATGGTGCCTCGAATGCGGGCTAGTATACACCGGCGCGGCGGCGAATCGCCTGCTGGTTCGTTTACTGGTCTCCCCCTTGACGGCTAGGACGCGCGCCGGCCAAACTGCCCCTGTATGAGCGGGGTCTGTTGCACTAATGGCCATAGCGTACGGACCGCCACGGCGTCGGGCACCGTTCGCTTATTCCCCTGCCGTTAACAGACTGTAGCTTTTCCGCTATGTGGATTTCAGCTCCTGCCCTATATACGAAAGAAGAAGCCCGGGAAGCACTGAGCTCCCGGCATCTTCCGTCTTCATGGAGGAGACAATCATAATGGATAAATCACGTAGAGGACTATTGTCGGCAGCCCTGCCGATTGGGGCGGCTGCGGCAATCGCGGCAGGAACGGTGCAAAACGCACAGGCCGCGAATATTATTCAATCGCTGACCACTCAGATCAACAATTTCGTGCCGGGAGTAGGCGGATTCGTGGGCACTCTGACCGTCAGCTCGTTTCAAGTGGTCAACGGCGTCCTGAGCGCAATTGGGACGCTCACTGGTAACGTGCTGGGTCCGACCGGCGCACCCCTTACGGGGTCGCCCATCTCACAGACCATAACCATACCGTTGGGTGTCGCCGCTTCTTGCCAAATTCTGACGCTCACGCTCGGCCCGTTGGATCTGAATCTCCTCGGGTTGGTGGTTCACCTCAACCAAGTCGTCCTCACGATTACAGCGGTACCCGGGGCCGGTAATTTGCTGGGCAATTTGCTTTGCGATGTGGCGAATCTTCTGAACGCAGGCGGGCCGCTTTCGAATTTGCTGGGGAACCTGGCGAGTCTGCTCACTCAGATCCTAAATGCACTATAAAACGGGCCTACTTTAGCCATTAAGCTAACCGGTGACGATGCAATGGAGGGCGAGCGCACCTCACCCTCCACTGCATCGAAATCGGTTTTGGCAGCCTCCAGCTCCTAACGCGGCCAGCGGCGCCGGAAGACGAATCGCCTGCCCCACTGCGCTCAGCGGAGCGCGTCGGCCAGGCGCTTGCGATCGTCTTCGGACATGCCGGCATGCTTGTGAATATCCGCGCGTGACGACAAGAGCCGGCGATAACGGCCGAAATATTCGGGGATGTCGCCGCCATATTGAAAGCTGTACATGATGTCGGCGAAGGCAGCGGTGTGGCGCAGGCCGAGCGCATGTCCCGTTTCGTGCAGGCAAGTGAGATAGACAATGGCATCCCGCAGCAGCGGATCGGCGGAGTTTTCTGCGGGGGGCAACACATAAACCTCCGCGCCGCGGGTGCCGTTGACCACGATCGGCCGCGTCTCTCCGTACAGCCCTTGGCTCCCGTTTGCCCAATAGACGCGAAGCTGGGCCTTCTCCAGATCGGGCGCCTTCGCGAAAGTAAGTTTGCCCGCCGAGGCCGACTGCCACGCCTCGAGCGCCCATTCGGCAAGTTGCGGATCGCCGGTGTGGCAGCCCGTCTCCGCTTTGGCACACGATTCGATCCAGTAGCTCAGGTTCTCGGCTTGGACGGCCGCAGAAAACAGCAGCAAGACGAGCAGTCTCATTCGAACCTCCTGCGGAAGTCGTCGAATTCGCGGCGCAGATCGGCCAGCTCCCGCTCCAGCATGGCGATGCGGTCTTCCCGGGGCGGCGCGAAAGATTCCGGAACCTGCGATGTTTCGGGAAATTCCACATCGCCTGAGAACAAATGCGCGTAGCGGGATTCTCGCGAACCCGGCTGCCGCGAAAGCTTTTTGACCATGCCCATCTCCGCCAAATGGTTCAGCGTGCTCTCCACCGATTCCAGGTCGTCGAATGTGTAGAGCCGTCCGGCGCGGCTGCGCAGTTCACCCGGCGTCTGCGGACCGCGCAGCAGCAGCAGGCAGATGACCGCCGCCTCACGGCGTCCCAGGTTGAATTTCTCGGTGAAGCGCT
>CAYMHP010000363.1:0-273 GCA_964390225.1 uncultured Solibacteraceae bacterium | reverse complement strand
CTGGCCATGCTTCGGAACGCGGCTGTCGCCGCCTGTGATTCTTACAGCCAGGCCTTGCATTCGCAGAACCTCGAGAGCCGCTTCCACGGTCTCCTCATCGTAGTTGACTACCGGCTCGCGGTTGGATTTCTGGTTACACGCATTCACCAACGCGTTCAGAGACAGCGGGTAGTATTCCGGCGTAGCGATTTCTTTCTCCAATAGCGATCCAAGCACGCGCGCCTGAGGACCATCGAGCTGGACGTCCATTTCCACAGTGTACGTTGGCCCGCC
>CAYMHP010000362.1:0-5254 GCA_964390225.1 uncultured Solibacteraceae bacterium | reverse complement strand
CGCCGGCCCGTCCCTGTTCGCGACCGTTGCGTGAGGTGTACCGTGTTGTCAAGACACGGATAGACCGCGGCAGAAGGCGAACTCCTCCTCTTTCTTGGCTACTTGCTGTACATGCCTTGCCGAGCGTAGAACGAACCGTCTACACATCAAAGCTGGTGCGGAACACGACATACGGGGGCTTGGTAGGCTGACGGAACTCGGCCTCGCTCAGGGGTGGGGGCGCCTCCAGCAGGATCAGACCGAGGTGACACCGATACGCTGTGGCGAGGTGCGCGAGGAGTTCATGCGCCCGCGCCTCCTCGTCGGCCTCCTCCTGGCCACCGTCAAAGGATAGGCCCAGCACGAGTTGGTCGTCCCGTGTGAAGCCGAGGATCGCCCGCTCGATCCCCGTCTGCTGACAGACCGGGAGGCAGGTGAGGTACGCGGTGAAAGCCCGGCGCGGATGAGCTAACCCCCGCACCAGGATGTGGGAGAGCGTTCGCGATGGCTCCCACTCCCATTGCCCTTCCGGCCCCTCGCTCTCTCCGGGGCGCACGTTCAGTGGCTCGAGCATGAGTTCTTCGTCGCCGCGGTCGGCACTCGCCGCCCGATCGACGTATTCGTCGAGGAAGCGGTTCAGCGTGGCCACGTCGCGCTGTCTGGTAAGCCCGTAGACGTCCAGCGCCATATCTGTCAGCCCCCTGCTCAGCCATCCGCCGCACGCCGGTAGACCTCGGCCGGCGTTCGACTTGTTGTGACATTGGGCAAGCGATGAGCGTGCGGCCGCTCAAGACACAGGCTTGTAACAGCGGCCGCACGCTCAATGTTCGCAAGATGTGCTCTAGTGCAGCAGGTTGAGCATGTTGCTGCCGTCGTCCACGAAGTACACCCCGCTGCCGCCCGGCGCGACTGCCAGCCCAAAGAGCGTGCCCGCTCCCGGCGGCGAGCCGGTGCTATCGAGCGTCTTCGTGGCCACCTGTGAGCCGCCCGGCGTCGTCTCCACCAGATTGCCGTCGTTGCCGTTCACCGTCAGGATGTCACCGTTCGGCGCGATGGCAAGCCCCAACGGATCATTCACCGCGCCATTCGCCGTCACGTCCTCGCCCGCGAACGCGCTCGTCGCGCGGGTCAGCGCGTTCGGGATTGCCGCGATACGATTGTTCAGACTGTCGGCGACGTAGAGCGTGCCGCTCCTCGCGAGTCCCACTCCCGTCGGCCCAATCACCAGCGCCACCGGATCGGTCCGCTCCGAGAACCCCGACCCAATGATCGTCCGCGAGGTGACTCGCGGCACCCCAGCGTCGGGTATGCTCAGCCCGATTCGCACAACCGTGCCCCGATTCACGACGCCTCCGTTAGCCGCGACGGTTCCGTTCAGCACGTTGGTAACGAACAGCGCGGCCTCGCTACCGCCGTCGAACGCCGTCATGTCCCACGGCCCGTTGATGTCCTTGCCGGAGATCGTCTCCCGGACCTTGCCCCATGCGTCCAGCACGAACAGCTCGCCCGCCGTCGCCGTATCCGCCATGCCGTCCGTCGTCGGCAGACTCCCGACGATGACCCAGCCGCTGCGCAGCGCGACCAGCGCCGTCGTCAGCCCAATGCCGCCCTTCACCTTCGTCGCGTCCAGTTGGGCAAACACGCGAACGTGCCCGGTCGGCGAAATCTCGACAATCGTCGTGCCCGTGCCCTGCAAGTTGTGGAAATTGTTGAAGTTGCTCACTAGCACGTCGCCGCGTGTCAGGCGCCCGACGCTCCGCGGCACCACCGCGACACCATACGGATTGACGTCGCCATTCGCCGGAACCGTCGAAGCCACCGGCGAGATCTTCGAGAACGGCTGCACGAACGCGGCTGATTGCGCCAGGGCGAGCGCCGGCAGAACGGTGAACGCGCCAGCGGCGAGCAGCCCCGCCGCTAGCAACATGCGCCGCCAGCGCCCCAAGTGTCCTCTGCGCTGCATGTGCCCCTCCTCGCGAAACCACGATGCCCGAATTTCGTAGCTCTAGAGCAAGAAACACTACGTTCGAGGTTACACTGCGTCCGAGGTTACACTGCGCCCGCTCACCGCGCACTGTGTGAGGCCATCCTATCGCCGGCTGCGCATCCATCCTGCGCCTGCGCATCGAAGGAGATGCCTGCCTACCGCACGCGCTCCGGCCACCATACCAGCACCTCTTGCAGCGCCGCGTAGTGCAGCAGCGGCGGCGTATCTGGCAGCGCGATACTGTGCGAAGCCGCCATCGTATCGGCCTCCACCTCCCACTCCGCCGGTTGCAGCGGCCACTGCGCGTGGTGGATCTCGCCGCGCAGCAGCGCCCCGGCTCGCGTCGTTGTATACAGGCAATAGCGCTCGGTCAGCCAGTGCGCCAACGACCCCGGCTCCGCCGCGAAGACCGCGCCCGTCGGGCGATACCTCGCCCGCAGCACAGCCGGCCGCCCACCGTGCCGCGCGCTGCTCGCGTACGCGATTTCGCCGTCACTACTCCCGGTCCGCTGGCAGCGCATCGTCGCGTTGTAGTACGGCAGGTGAAACCAGCCGCGCGCCAGCGCCACCGCGACCGGGTTGCCGGCGTCCAGGCTTAAAAAGTACACCCCCGCCTTGCCATCCAGCGTTACGTACGTGCGCACGTTCAGCTCCGGAAACGCCGAAAGCCAGGGCGCGGCCGGCAGCAGGCGCGGGCGCACCCCCGACATGCGAAACGGCACGATGCCGAGCCACGCCTGCCCCTCATACGTATCCAGCTCGAGCGCCCGCGGCAGCAGCGGCCGAATCGCCTCCGGCGCCAGCGGCCAGTGCGCGAAGAGCAGCTCCTGCCACCGCTGTGCCATCACCCACGGGCCGCGCGGCAGCGGCCACGGCCGGTGCGCCGTATCATGTGGCGCCGCGCTCGGCCTCACGGCCCACTCCCCGCCGACTACCACTATGCGACCCGCTGCCCATAGGCCAGGTAAAACGGCAAGACGCCGGTCCCTTTCGGCTGTCCAAACTCCTCCTGCGCCAGGGCGAAGAGCCTGTCATACTCCGCCTCGCTCGCGATGCCCTGCGCGATCACGCCCTGCCGCAGCGCCTGCCCGACCGCCAGACAATCCGTCGCCGACATGCGCCCGACGCGCCCACCCCACGCGCCCATCGGGAAGCGCAGCGACCGCTGTACGACGTTCGCCAGCCCACCCTTGCGCAGCATCGCGTCGAGCGAATTCCCCATCGTGAAGTCCACCCCACGTTTCGCGCAGAGCGCAATCCAGGTATTCCACAAGCCCGTATACCCCGGCCCGCCAGCTTCCGGCACCCCGCACTCCGCCAGCTCAATCCAGCCGCCCACCCGCGTCACCCGCGTCAGCTCCTTCACCACGAACGCCCACCGCTCGAAAGGAATCGCCGTGATCAGCAGTCGCTGATGCACGAAGTCGAAGCTCGCATCCGCGAACGGCAGCCCGTCGAGCAGATTGCCCTGCGTGAACGCGAAGTTCTCCGGTCGCCGCTCCAGTCCATAGCCAAGCGTGCGGCTATCGTCCAATGCCGGCTTCACCAGGTCCACCCCCACGACGCTCGCGTTGGGAAACAGCGACGCCACCTCCATCGCCCAGCGGCCGGACCCGCAACCGACATCCAGAATGCGCTCCGGCTGCCGCACCGGCGCCGCATAGTTCCCATGGAAGCCGGTGCGCAGCAGGTAATGCTGAAAGTCCAGCCGGTTGATCTCAGTCGTATCCTTCGGCAGCGGATAAGGCATGTCGGCGAGGTGACGGCGGCCGCCAAAAAAGCGGAATCCGCGCTCTTGCGTGCGCTCCAGCACAACGGCAGGTTGCCTGCGAAATAGTGGCATGCGCTCCTCACGTTCTATGCTCGTTGATTCCTCACGTCCTCCGCTAGTGGAGTCTCCACCAGGCGCGTGTACGCACCCTCCTTCTCCTCCTTGGAGACTCCTGTCCCCTCAACCATAGCAGCCGAGTCAAGATTGCCCCGCGTGCCGAACCAGCACCGCGTTGCTTCGCGCCCCTTCCCTCTCAACGAGAAGATAGAGGAAGTGAGGTCCGTCGCGCCAGCAGCAGACTTCCGAGCGCCGCCAGCAGCAACGGAATCGCGATACCAAACGCCGCGCCGATGCCCGTATGGTCCGCTAGCGCCCCCAGCACCGCCGGCGCTACGAGCACCGCCCCGCTGCTCGCCAGCGTCAGCCGCGCCGACGCGCGATTCGCCTGCCCCGGCGCTGCCTCCGTGCCCAGCGCCACCGCCGTAGGGTACACGTTCGCGAGTCCCAGCCCCACAATAAAGAGCCCCGCCACATGCAGCGCGGGCGTCGGCGCCAGCCAGAACAGCGGGAACCCCACAAGCGCCACGCCGAGCGCCGCCAGCAAGATCGTCTGGCCCGCGAGCCGCCGTGCCGCCTGACTGCCCGCCGTGCGGCCAAGCACCATCGCCAGAAAGAACGCGCCCAGCGCGGTCGCCGCCGCGGAACCGGTCATGCCGCCCGCGGACGCCAGAAACGACGTGCCCCAGTACGCCACGCACCACTCCACCCCGGTTTCCAGGCAGATCAGCGACCAGAACGCCCAGAACCGCTTCGGCAGCCGCCCCGTCGCCACCACCTCTGCAACTTTTCGCGGCGCCACCCGACGCCCTGCCAGCACTGGCCTCGCCATCCTCCCCTGCCCAAGACGCGCGTCGCGGTAGAGCAGCGCAAGCAGCGCGAGGAACACGAGCGGCGGCGCCAACGCGACTCGCCAGCCAAGTCGCGCTGCAGTGAAGATCCCCACCGTGACCGACGCGAGAATGGCGAAGACGCTTGCCACCACATTCGCCTCCGTCAGCGCGACGGCCCGCCAGCGTCCATGCAAGTCCGCCAGCGCGGCCTGGATCGTCACGAGCAGCAGCACGCCAAGGAAGCCCATCGCGAACGCGCCGAAGATCGTCCCTACGGCGTTGCGAGAAACGACCAGCACCAGCGTCCCGGCTGCCATGCCCGCGCCGCCACCCCAGAACGCCACCGTCCGCCCCCAGCGCCCCGCGATCCGCTCGCCCAGACTCCCCATCAGCACACCGCCAGCCGCGAATGCGCTGAAATGCAGACTCGCTACGGTATAGCTGAGCCGCAGGTCCGACCGCAGAAACGGCAGAATCGGGCCGAGCACCGATTGCAAAAACGAGAAAAAACCCAGCGCCCAATAGTTGGCCCAGGTCAGTCGCGTCCGCTCGAACGAGCCCTGGGGAACGGCGGCGCTTCCCGCCCCCGCACCCACATCGCTCCCGCCTCGCGCGTGCCTACCCCAC
>CAYMHP010000361.1:0-5317 GCA_964390225.1 uncultured Solibacteraceae bacterium | reverse complement strand
AGTCGGCGGCGAATGACTCGTGGCAGCGATACCAATCGACCCGCGTCAAGGTCCATACGCTGGAATTGGGCGCGAGCCTGGTTCCGCTGCTGAGCGGCAACCCGGAGCGCACGGCCAAAGCAATGGCGGATTTGACCGCTCAGACCAAGAGCGAAGATGCCAAGGGCCGCCAGATTCAGGAACAAGCCGAAAGGGATGAAGCCCTGGCGGAGGGCGATGAGCGGCGCGGGCTGCGTTTCGATTTGGGCGAGGGCCTGCTCGAAATCGCGCTCGTGCTGACGTCACTCTACTTTATTTCCCGCAAGAAGATGTTTCCGGCGATCGGGTTGACCGCGGGAATCGCCGGGGCGGCGATCGCAATCACAGGAATGCTGGTCTAGATGCTCTGCTCAATCACGTGGGGCGGGCAATCCTGCCCGCAGCCGGCTTTCAGCCGGCGGGACCCGCTTGAAAGCGGGTCCGCAGCCTGAAAGGCCGCCCCACAATTTCTGCTGAAGACCGCGCCACCTAGTGGCGGAAGTGGCGGACTCCGGTGAAGACCATCGCGACCCCTAACCGGTCGGCTGCCGCAATTACTTCGTCATCGCGGATAGAGCCGCCGGGTTGGATGAATGCCGTGGCGCCGCGCGCGGCCGCTTCTTCCACGCCATCCGGGAAGGGAAAGAAGGCATCGGATGCCACCACGGTGCCGGCCAGCGGTAGGACGGCCTTCATGGCGCCCAGTTTTACCGAATCCACGCGGCTCATCTGACCCGCGCCGACACCGATGGTCTGTCCCGGCCTGGCGTAAACGATCGCATTCGACTTGACGTGCTTGGCTACTCTCCAGGCAAATTCGAGCGCCATCCATTCTTCGGCGGTGGGTTGTCGCTTGGTCTTCACGGCAGCGGCAGCGCGATCCAACCTGGCGTCGTCGGCGGTCTGCACCAGGAATCCGCCGCTGATCGATTTCACCACCAGATTGTCGGCCGCCGGCGCGACGCGCAGCAGGCGCAATTGCTTTTTGCCGCTCAACACGGCCAGCGCCTCCGGCGTATAGCCCGGAGCCGCGATGGCCTCGATGAAGGTCTGGGCGACGTGGCGCGCCGTTTCCTCATCCACCTCGCGGTTGAAGCCGAGGACGCCGCCGTAGGCCGAGACCGGGTCACACTCGAACGCCTTGCGATAGGCTTCGGCAAGGCTACCCTGTTCCGCGCAGCCGCAGGGGTTGGTGTGCTTGATGATGGCCACTGCCGGCCGTTCGAACTCGCAGGCAAGCTGCCAGGCGGCATCGAGGTCGACGAGGTTGTTATACGACAGCTCCTTGCCTTGCAGTTGCTCCGCGCCGGCCACGCCCTGACCACACTTGCCGTAGAGCGCTGCCTGTTGATGGGGATTCTCGCCGTACCGCAAATCCAAGAGCTTCGGCGCCCGCAAGACGAGGGCGCTGGGCAATGCCGAATCCTCGTCGACCTTCTCCAGGCGTGCCGCAATGGCCGCATCGTAATCGGCCGTCGTTCGGAAGGCCTTTTTTGCGAGCCGCCACTTGGTTTCGAGCGAGAGAGTGACGTTGCCGGCGCGCAGCTCCGCCAGAATTTCGGAATAGTCCCCCGGCGCAACCACGACCGCCACATCCTGGTAATTTTTCGCCGCCGAACGGATCATGGTAGGTCCGCCGATATCGATATTCTCGATGAGCTCTTCCAGCCGCGCGCCGCTCTTCGCCGCCACCTCTTCGAACCGGTAGAGATTGACTACCACCATATCGATGGGTGTGATCTCCTGCTCGGCTAGCGCGCGCACATGCTCGGCGCGGCCGCGGATCGCCAGAATGCCTCCGGTGATCTTCGGGTGCATGGTCTTGACGCGGCCATCGAGCATTTCCGGGAAGCCGGTCACTTCGGCAACGTCCTTTACCGGCACGCCGCTCTCGCGAATCATGCGCGCCGTGCCGCCGGTGGAGATGAGTTCCGCTCCCAGCCCGCTCAGCTCGCGGGCGAAATCGACGATCCCGGTCTTATCCGTAACACTAATGAGAACGCGCTGGATTTTGCTCATCTCTTCGCACGATAGCAGATTGCGTTTTCGAAAAATCGCGCCGGCGAGAGATACCTTTCATCGGGGGAGGGCTCCCTGATATTCTGAGGCGTGGCACGCGTCTACCCCTTCCAACCCTACCGCTACAGCGCGAAGGCGGGCCCGCCGGAGAACCTGCTCACGCAGCCTTATGACAAGATCTCGCCGGCCATGCAGAGCCGGTACCTGTCGCTCAGCCCGTATAATCTGGTACGCGTGATTCTGGGCGAGCGCACGCCGCAGGATTCCGAAAGCGACAACGTATATACGCGCGCGTCGGCGTATCTGAAGGAATGGATCGCCTCGGGCGTGCTGGCCCGCGACCGCGAACCTGGCGTGTTTCCGTATTTCCAGGAGTTCTCGGTGCCGGATACGGGCGAGCGCCTGGTGCGCAAGGGGTTCATTGGGCTTGGCGCGGTGGAGAACTACAGCGCCGGCGTCGTCCACCGCCACGAACAGACGCTCTCGGGCCCGAAGAAGGACCGGCTCGAACTGCTCCGCCATACGCGTGCGCACTTCGGGCAGATCTTCATGCTTTATCCGGATCCCGCCGGGAGCATCGACGCCCTGCTGGACACCGCGGCGCAATGCCCGCCGCTGGTTGAAGCCGCCGACGAGTACGGCGCCGTTCACCGCCTCTGGAAAATTACGGATGCCACCGCGATTCAGCGGCTGATGGCGGATAAGAAGTTGCTGATCGCCGACGGCCACCACCGGTACGAGACCGCGCTGACGTTTCGAAACGAGAATCCCGGGCTCGCGGGAGCGGACCGCGTGATGATGACGTTCGTCAACATGTATTCGCCGGGTCTTAAGATCCTGGCCACGCACCGCCTGGTCAGCGGCATCGAAGAACGCGGCTTTCCCGACGACTTTCTGCGCAGAGCCGCCGCGGCGTTTCGGGTGGAGGAAATCGATTCGCTCGACCATCTCCGCCAGGCTTGGGCGGACCGTCCCGATCGCACGATCATCGGTGCGGCCATCGGCGCGCGTCTCTGGCGGATCGAAGACACGCAGAGCCGCGGCGCGCTGGACGTGCGCATCCTGCACGACCGCATTCTGGGCGAGCTTCTGGGAATCGGCGAGGAAGCTGTGCGCGACGAAAAGCATCTCCGCTATATCCGCGGTATCGATGCGGCGCTCGAAGAGGCGCGCAAGGGCGCCGCGCAGATCGCGTTCCTGCTGAAGCCCACGTCCATCCAGCAGGTGGCCGATACCTCGTTCGGGGGCGGCGTGATGCCGCAGAAATCGACCGACTTCTATCCCAAACTGCTTTCGGGATTGACGATTTACAAACTCGATTGACGGAGAATTGATTATGAAGCTTTACCTGAAACCCACCTGAACCACCTGCCGTAAAGCGAAGAGTTGGCTTCGCGACAAGGGGGCCGAGTTCGAGGAAGTGGACTTGAACCGCGGCTTGTCGGTTCAGGAACTCGACAAGCTGATTGGAAAACGCGATTACCGGCTGTTTCTCAACCCGAGAAATGAAATCTACCGGGAACGCGGAATGAAAGAGAACCCGCCGTCGCGCGAGGAGGCGTTGCGCCTGATGGCGGAGAATCCGAACCTGATCAAGCGCCCCATCTTGGTGAAGGGCAGCCACATCGTGTTGGGCTTCGACGAGCCCGCCCTAGCAGGTCTGCTGTAGCTCGGCGCACGCGGCGGAAAGGGATTCGAGACTCGCCGCCGGATTTGCCAGGAGCGTGGCCTGTGGGGCAGTTTCCTCTTCTTGCAGGAAGCAGCTTTCGAACGCACGGTTGAGAATCTCGTCGTTCAGCTCGACGGGCAGTTTCTCGAAGTGGATCAGGTTCAGCGCGTGCGAGAGCACGTCGCGTGGATGGCACCGGCGAAAGGTCTTGCCGCTGGCGCGATAGTGGCGGTCGATGAACCGCGTAACCAGGCCGGCAGGGCAGGGGACGCCGCGCTGCGCGCAGAAGCGCTCGAAGATCTGTATGAATTCGCTTTCGGCCGGCCCGCGCAGCAGCATCTTATATTGAATGCGGCGCAGGAATGCCTCGTCGCCCAGGTCGGCGGGATTCAGGTTCGTCGAGAAGACCAGGAACGTTTCGAACGGCACCGTCATCTTGCCGCCGGTCAAAAAGCTGAGATAGTCGACGCGCCGTTCCATGGGCACGATCCAGCGGTTGAGCACTTCCGCGGGCGTGGCGCGCTGCCGGCCAAAATCGTCGATGAGGTAAATGCCGTTGTTCGCCTTCAACTGGAAGGGCGCTTCGTACACCTTGGAATTCGAGTTGAAGCGCAGATCGAGCATGTCCAGCGAGAGTTCGCCGCCGCTCACGATGAAGGGGCGTTTGCACTTGATCCAGCGGCGGTCGTTGCCGGGCTCGAGCGCGATGCTCATCACGGATGGCTCGGGCGCGGGTTCGTCAATGGCGTGGTGGTAAATCGGGTCGTACACCTGGATGATGTTGCCCTGGCACTCGATCGCATAGGGCAAGTAAACCGGTGAAGTCTCCAGGTTGCCGAGCGACTCGATGAGGAACGTCTTGCCATCACCCGGTTTCCCGTAAATGAGGAGCGACTGGGCGGCGCTGATCGCCGGCCCGAGTTGCGAGATGGTGCGCTCGGTGATGACCATCGTGCGAAACGCCTGCGCCAGCGCTTCTTTGGTGAGCCAGCCTTCCGGATGCTTTTGCGCGCGGACCACGGCGATGTATTGATCCAGAGGCACGGGCGCCGGACCGGAGTACTGGTTGGCTTCGAGATATTCGCGCGCGCGGGCCCGGCCCGCCTCAGCCAGCGCCAGCACGGCCCCCACGTTGCCCATTCCCAATGAGCGCTTCACCACCACCTGGTGTTGCAGTTTGAGCGTTTCGACGATGTCCTGAATCACGCTGAACTTCAGCCCGATGGCGTTCGAGAGGTCCTGGCCATAAAGCTCGCCGCGGAAGTAAAGGATCTTCAGGATGAGGTGCTCGATGGTGGTTTCAGCCAACCCGGTTTGTTCGACGGATTCCGGTTCCGGTGGAGGCAGGAGGGCGCGTTCTTCGCTCATCGCAACCAACTTAGCGAATGGGGGGTTACGGGCGTAAGTTGGCGAAGGTTAGCGGGTGACAAGGCGCCGATATTGGCCCAAAGCAGTATGCGGAGTCACCGAACGTCCCGGCGGGAGCTCCAGCCGCCCTCATCGAGAGGTGAGAAATCTGCGCGGATCAGGCTGTCCCTGTTTTCTTTCTGTTTTCTCATTACACCGGCAGCCGCAGCCGCGCTACACACCCGGTGCCGTCCGTCCGGTTCT
>CAYMHP010000360.1:0-5321 GCA_964390225.1 uncultured Solibacteraceae bacterium | reverse complement strand
CCGGCGAAGTCAGCCCGGGACGTTCCCCAATCAGGACGATGACCTGTCGCGCGCCGAGCAGCGCCCCGATTTCATCCCCGATAGCGACACGTCCCTGCAACACCACCATCAGCGGCGCCAGAGACCATTGCTCTTCGCTCAGCAGCCGAAGGAGTGATTGCACGAGCGGCGCCGCATTCCTGTGGACCGCCGGAGCTGAGAGCCCGTCCGCGATCACGAGCGCGGCATCGTAATCTCCTCTTTCGAGACGGGCGCGCGATTGGCCGTTCAAGGTGCGGCCCAAATCCGGCCGGCGAAGATACGTCTGTCGATCTGCCGCCCCGCTGTGGAGCAGAACGTGAGGTAATCCGATCGCACTGGGGTCCAGCTCATGATAGACCGCGTCGCGTGCCCGGGCATGGTCCAGTTGAAACCGAAGCAGGTCCCTGGTGGGTAGACTGTGGCCGGTGCGCCCCAGCGCCACACGGGCCGGAGTGAACGATCTCAGGTCAATAGCCATGGCTCGGGAAGCAAAGATGGCCGCCGCTCCAACCAGGCTTCGAATTCGGGGGCGGGCTTCAGGCCCAGCACCGAACGCAGATAGAGGGCGTCGTGAAAGCTGGTGCTCTGATAGTGCAGCATCACGTCATCGGCGCCGGGAACTCCCATGATGTAGTTGCATCCGGCGACGCCGAGCATGGTCAAGAGCGTGTCCATGTCATCCTGGTCCGCTTCGGCGTGGTTGGTATAGCAAACGTCACAGCCCATCGGCAGGCCCAGGAGTTTGCCGCAGAAATGGTCCTCCAGGCCCGCGCGGATGATCTGCTTTCCATCGTACAAATACTCCGGACCGATGAACCCGACAACGGTGTTGACCAACAGGGGTCGGTAGCGCCGCGCGACAGCATAGGCGCGCGCTTCGCAGGTCTGCTGGTCCACGCCATGATGCGCGTTGGCCGAGAGGGCGCTGCCTTGCCCGGTTTCGAAGTACATGACGTGTTCTCCGCGTTTCAACTCGCGGGCAGCCTGGCAAGCCTCGTCCAGCAAAGCCAAATTCACTCCGAAAGACGAGTTGGCGGCCTCTGTTCCGGCGATCGATTGAAAGACGAGATCAACCGGAGCGCCTCTCTCCAGGGCTTGCATCTGCGTGGTCACATGGGCGAGCACGCAGATCTGCGTGGGGATTTCGTAATGGCCGCGAATGCGGTCGAGCAGGTGGAGCAACGCTTCCACGCGGGCGGGATTGTCGGCGACCGGGTTCACCCCGATCACGGCATCGCCGTTGCCGTAGCATAGGCCATCGAAAATGCTGGCCGCGATACCATGCGGATCGTCGGTGGGATGGTTCGGCTGCAGCCGCGTCGACAGACGTCCAGGCAATCCGATGGTGGAGCGGAAGCGAGTGACGACGCGGCACTTGGCAGCGACCGAGACCAGATCTTGCAGCCGCATGATCTTGGAGACGGCGGCCGCCATCTCTGGCATCAATCCCGGGGCCAGGGACTGCACGGTTTCCGGCGTAGCCTGTTCGGACAGCAGCCAATCGCGAAATTCACCCACGGTCAAGTGCGCAACCGGCGCAAAGGCTTCGCGATCGTGCAAATCGCAGATCAGCCTGGTGACTTCGTCGATTTCATACGGGATGATGGGCTCCCGCAAAAACGCCGATAGGGGCACGTCAGCCAGTTTCATCTGGGCGCGTACCCGTTCCTCGGCGCTGCTAGCGGCCAGGCCAGCCAGTTCATCGCCAGAGCGTGGCGGGGAAGCTTTTGCCAGCAACTCGCGCAGATTCATATGCCGCGTTTTGGACGCTGGGGCATTAACGCTTCATTGTAAAGTCCCGGCGCGTTGCGGAACGACCGCTTCCCGAAAGTGAAACGGAGATTCGTCTGTGATACCGTTGGTCAAATTGCCTGAGAGGGACATCTGATGAGTACTTTTGGACGGGTGCACGCCGCGCTGGCGGTGGCATTTCTGGGATTCTTCGGGGCCGGCGACCTGCGTCCGCAACAAACGGCCAAACCCGTGAATGTGGACGGCAAGGTCCTCCGTAACGCGGGGAGTCTGGCGAACGACGCCTTGCCAGGTTCCTGGCTGAGCTACGGACGCAATCAGAGCGAGACTCGCTACAGCACGTTGAAGCAGATCAACGATAGCAACGCGAAGAGCTTGGGACTGGTCTGGACGTACGAGGTGGGCGCGGGCGGCGGCAATCAGGAAGGTACGCCGTTGATGTGGAACAACACGCTTTACGGCATCACGACCTGGAGCGTGGTTTACGCGCTCGACGCCAGGACCGGCAAGGAATTGTGGCGGTGGGACCCGGAAGTGAACCAGACCGCCGTGCGACCGCGGATCTGCTGCGGGATCGTGAACCGCGGGCTTGCGCTCTACAATGGCATGATCATCGCACCGATTATCGATGGCTGCCTCCAGGCGCTCGATGCGATCACGGGCAAGCCGGTGTGGGAATCACGTGTGGCGTTCCCGCAGGATTTATACACGCTGACGATGGCGCCGCGGATCGCCGGCGACAAGGTGATCATCGGCGCGTCCGGCGGCGACAAACCGACGCGAGGGTTCTTTGCGGCGTTCGACGCCAAGACTGGGCATTTTGCCTGGAAGTTCTATACGGTTCCGGGCAATCCCGAGCTGCCACCCGAAAACGATGCGATGAAAGCTGCGCTCAAGACCTGGGGCGGCGACTTTTGGACCAGGGGAGGCGGCGGCGCGGTCTGGGACGGCATTGCCTACGATCCGGAGTCGAATCTGGTCTATGTGGGCACCGGGAACGCCGAACCATGGGTCCAGAAGTTCCGAGGCGCACAGAACGTCGACAATCTGTATACCTGCTCGATCCTGGCCGTGGACCTCACATCCGGCCAGCTCAAGTGGTACTTCCAGACGACCCCGAACGACAACTGGGATTTCGACAGCGTGCAGCAGTTGATGCTGCTCGACCTGAAGATCAACGGCAGAATGCGTAAGGTAATCACTCAGGCTTCCAAGAACGGCTTCTTCTGGGTGCTGGACCGCCTCACCGGTGAGTTCATCTCCGGAGCCCCGTATGTGAAGACCACGTGGGCGCTCGGACTGGACGCTAAGGGGCGCCCGATTGTGAATCCGGAGGCCTACTACGATACGGAGCCGATCTCGCTGTTTCCGACGGGCGGCGGAGCGCACAACTGGTCGCCGATGTCCTACAACCCGAATACGGGCTATGTCTATATTCCGGTGTTCCTGCAGCCCTTCACCTATGCCGCACAAAAGGAGTACCGGCCTGGATCGAGCGGGTACGCGTTTGGTCGCGGCGGCACCCCCAAACTCATCGACAGCCCGGCGATCGGACCGCCCACGGCCGAAGGCATGCGGGGCGGGCTGCAAGCGTGGGACCCGGTGAATCAGAAGCTCATGTGGCGCATCGACGGCGGCGGCGGTATCGGCGGTGGAACGGTGACGACGGCCGGGAACCTCGTGTTCCAGGTGATCAACGACGGCCGCTTCCGCGCGGTGACGGCCGACAAGGGTGAGATCCTGTACGAGATTCAGACTGGACGGACGGGCATGGCTCCTCCGATCACTTATGAGGTGGATGGGAAGCAGTATGTAGCATTCCAGGGCGGCCTCGGCCGGCCGGCGACGACGGTGGGCCCGAACGACGCGAAAATTGAGAATCCGCCGATCCTATTTGTGTTCGCGCTGGATGGCCACGCAGAGTTGCCGAAACCGGCCCCGGTCCCGAGCCGAGGCGGAGAGCAGCCGGCGCCAGCGCCGGAAGTAGCGAATTAGGACCGCTCGAAGCCTCAGCGCCGCTGTAGTGCACGAAGAATCTCGCTCATCGTGATCGACGGCTTCGGGTGCTCGATGACCTCGAGATTGCGTTGGGCAACTGTATCGCCCTGGGCCGCGGCGAGCCGAAACCATCTGGCGGCTTCGTTGAGGTCAGCGGTGACCCCACGCCCCGCGGCGTACATGCACCGATGTTGCACTGAGCCCAGGCGTGCCCCCGGCCCGCAGCGGAGCGATACCATCGCATCGCTTCGGCATAGTCCTTCGTGACGCCTTGCCCCGTTTCGTAGAGGGATCCCAGGTTGAACTGGGCGCGCTCATCGCCCTGCTCGGCCGCCAGGCGATACCACTTGGCCGCCTCCTGCCGGTCCTTCTTGACCCCGTGCCCTAGGTCGTACACTCCCCCCAGGTTCGCCTGCCCGGTTGCGTCGCCGGCTTCCGCCGCCAACCGGTACCATTTCACCGCCTCCTGATAATCGCGCTTGACCCCGAGGCCTTGCTCGTACATGTACCCCCAGTTGGCTTTCGCCTTGGCGAGCCCCTGATCAATCGCACGCTGGTACCACCGGCGGGCTTCCAGATAATCCGCGGGAACGCTGATCCCAAGCAGATAGACGTTTCCCATCGCGCTCTGAGCGTCGGCATATCCTTGATCCGCAGCCCTCCGGTACCACTTCACAGCCTCAGCCGCATCCTTGGGCACTCCGCGGCCGAGACGATACATATGACCGAGATAGAGCTGGCTCCGCGCGTCACCGGCCTGGGCAAGAGGGTTGAATTCGGTGAATGCGGTGAGGTAGTCAGAGTTTTCGTACGCTTTCCTCCCAGTGTCGAAATCGGCCCGGAGTGGCATTGCGCTCGACGCCAGCACTGAGATGACGAAAATAAGCAGCATGTTAGGCCTCCATCACACGAGAAAGTATATATCCAGGTCATTTTATCTTTTTCACCTGCAGCATCAGTATACCCCGCGACGCCGTCACGGTTAACCCTGCGGCCGCTTTCACGGTTCGGAGCAGTTCCGACAACCGTCTATTGGCGTCCGAGGCTGAAACTGTCTTCTCCATGCTGGCCTTCGGAGGTTAGTGACCTTCCGTACGGTACCGTAGCGCGGGCTGTATACGGCTCCATGCCGGAACGAACCGGCCGCGGCCTCCGCCCGCCCCCAGATTGAGGAGAAGTAGGCCGCTTCCTGTAACGGCTCGAACGCCGCATACGCCTTTCTCGTTACCTTGAGTGCGGGTGCTGTTCACCCGGGAGTATACTGGTTCAGTCCTAAATATGTTATTTTCAACGCGCCGGACGTTTCTGAAGACCGCCGCGGCAGGGGTGGCGGCGTCGCGCGCCTTTGCGCAAACCCCCAAGATCACCACCACTCAGTTGGGTGACAACCTGTATGTCCTGAGCGGCGCCGGCTGTAACGTCGTTGCGCAGACTGGACCGAGGGGCGTCGTGATGGTGGATGGCGGCCTGGCGCAGAACACCGGGGCATTGGCGCAGACGGTGGCCGCATTACCTAATGGCGGTCCGGTGCGGACGCTCTTCAACACGCA
>CAYMHP010000359.1:0-5396 GCA_964390225.1 uncultured Solibacteraceae bacterium | reverse complement strand
TCGAAGAGATGATCCAGTTCCGCCGTTCGGAGCGTGAGAATCGCGTGATCGACCATGACCAGGAAGGCTCGATGGAATTGAAGAAGCGCGAGGGGTACTTCTAATGGCAACGGCACGAGTCGAACCAAGGGTCGCGAGTTGGCTGGGCTCGACTGCGCGAACGGATTTGCTCCGTTTCTCCACGGCGGGGAGCGTCGACGATGGCAAGTCCACGCTCATCGGACGGCTCCTCTTCGATTCGAAGGGAGTCTACGAAGACCAGCTGGCTTCGGTGCGGAAGGCCACGCGAAACACAACGACCAACGGCCTGGATCTCTCGCTGCTCACGGACGGGTTGCGCGCGGAGCGCGAACAGGGCATCACGATTGACGTCGCCTACCGCTACTTCGCGACGCCGAAGCGGAAATTCATCATCGCCGACACACCTGGACACGAGCAGTACACGCGCAACATGACCACCGGGGCGTCAACGGCGGATCTGGCTATTATCCTGGTTGACGCACGCCGCGGCGTGCTGCCGCAATCGCGCCGGCATGCCTTCATCGCTTCCATGCTGGGTATCCGGCACCTCGTGGTGGCGGTAAACAAAATGGACCTGGTCGGCTACTGCGAAGAGGTTTTCAACGAAATTCGCGCCGAGTTTTCCGACTATGCCGCCCGCCTCCAAGTATCGGACCTGCACTTCATTCCTCTAAGCGCGCTGAACGGCGACAACGTGGTGGAGAAGAGCCGGCGGATGCCGTGGTTCGAGGATTCGAGTCTCCTCAATTATCTCGAGAACGTGCACATCGCCAGCGATCGCAACTTGACGGAGTTGAGATTTCCGGTGCAATACATCATTCGCCCCGATCTCGACTTTCGCGGTTATGCGGGGCAAGTGGCGTCTGGCGTAATCAAGCGGGGCGACTCGGTGGTTGTCCTGCCGTCACATCGCACGACGCGAGTGCGATCGATCCTCACGTATGACGGCGAGTTGACGCACGCCTTCTCACCGATGTCGGTGGTAGTGTGCCTGGAAGACGAGATCGATATCAGCCGGGGCGACATGCTGGTGCAGCCCTCTCATGCTCCGCATGTGACGCGCCGCGTTGACGCGCGTATTGTTTGGATGCACGACCACCAGTTGCAAATCGGGCGGAAATACCTTCTGAAGCATACGACCCAAACCGTGCAGGCGGCCGTGGATGTGATTCGCTATCGCCTGGACGTCAATACGCTCGAAAAACACCCGGGGGAAGGCTTGGGGCTGAACGACATCGGAGCCGTGGTAATCGAGACGCAGAAGCCTATTTTTTGCGATCCATACCGCCGGAACCGGATGACGGGCAGCTTCATACTCATCGATCCGATCACGAATGCAACGGTCGCCGCGGGAATGATAACGGGGAGGGAGGCGGAGAAGATCTCCATTCCGGAGACAGGGTCTGAGCGGTTCTCCGGTTTCGGCCACCGCATCACCGCTTCGGAACAACAGTCCCGAGTGGGTCATCGCGTGGCGACGGTGTGGCTCGAAACGATCCCCGAGATCGTCTATGAGGTGGAGCGCCGCCTCTTCGACGCAAACTGCCGTGTCCACGCTGTCGCTGGAGAGGCGGAAGCGGTGGCGGAGGTCTGTTGCGCGCTCAACAAAGCCGGGGTTATTGCTCTCGTGTGCGGCCCGATGGAATCCGGCCAGCGTGAACGGACGCAGCAACTCGTTTCCGACAGAGCTTTCGTCCACGTCCCCGCGCGCGATTTGGGGGAAACAGCGGAGACCGCCGCCGATCGTATTTACCGTCTACTGGAGGCCGAAGGCTTTCTTCCCGGAGTTGGCTGAGACCTCCTCAGTGTGACGCAGGCGCGCTCTAATCCCGCGGCGCGTGTTGAGCTCGCTGCGTTTTTGTCCCCTCGGAACCGCTTGTCTGCAGGTTCAGTGCGCATGACCGTTCGACTGAGGAGATTATGATTCGGCTGGAGCGCCAGGTAGTTGCAGGAACCGGATTTCTGCGACGCGCTGCGAGCTGCTCGCCGAGAGATCTTCTCTACCACAATTTCCCGGTTGCAATACGGGTGTGAAGCAGCCGCTGAGACGTTATTGACCATCATGGCAGATGCGAACGCTTCCGCTGGCAGTCGCGTTCGAGCTGCAGAGTCGGTACTGGAACAGGCACGGAAAAAATTTGTTGTGGACGACATAGCAGTTCGCATATTGCGCCTCGGAAGGGACAGAAAGCGACGCAGGTCGCCGGTATTGGAACTGTCACTGTACAATCTGTTGATGGACCCGCGGATAACCTTGCTGACGGCGATAGGCGGTGAGGCGGGTTGCAGGCGTTTATCGGTGGAATTCTACGGGCGTGTTGGCAAGGACCCCATACTTCGTCCGCTATTCCCAGGCAAGAGCCTTAGGTGCGCGATAGAAGAGTTCAGCGCTTTTCTCATTCAATTTCTCGGTGGAGATGAGGAGCAAACCCAGTACCGATGGTGGTTGAGCTTGCGGGAATCGCACGCGCGCTTCCAGATTAGTCTCGCCCAGCGAACCGCCTGGCTGAAGCACATGGGGGCGGCGCTCGAAGCGGCTGCGCTCGATGAGGGTACCCGAGAGGCGCTTCGTCAATTTTTTCTGCATAGTTCCGCCTATGTCATAGGAAATGAGACTGCCGGGCCGGAGCACGAAGAGTTAGCCGCGCGCTGGGGCCAGCAGCGCGTCTTGGATGACGCCATCGCCGCGATTGCGGCGGGCCGCGACGATGAGGCGCTAGTTTTAGCGCCGCGGTTTGTGTCCCGGCCGGCGGTTTTCGTCGGCCTGATGGCGCGCATGCTGAAATCCGGTGGTGCGCGGTTGATCGATTTTGTCGTAGATGCGGTGGAGCGGGATGCGTCGCTTGCGACGCGCCGCTTCGGCGGACGCACCCTTCTCCATTTCGCAGCGGGCGCGGGTTGCAGCGAAGTGGTGGCATCGATGCTCCGGCACGGCACTGCTGCCGATATCCAGGACGATGGAGGACACACCCCGCTTTACCGTGTAGCGAATGAATGCGCGTTAGCAACAGGCCCGGAGGTGGTGCTGATTCTCGTGCGAGCCGGCGCCAATGTGAACGCGCGCAACGGCGTCACACGGGCGACCGCGCTGCATATGGCGGCGCGGCGCGGTCACGTGAAGATCGCGCGGGCGCTGCTCGATTGCGGGGCTGCAATTGAAGCACGGGACAAAAAGGGCGATACGCCTCTACAGCGTGCGATCAATTGCCGGAAGGACGCTGTCGTGCAGTTATTACTGGAGCGTGGGGCCGTCCGACCGCAGGGGGGCCGCGGTAGCCGGCATTGAACGAGGTGGGAGATCCGAAAGTGCTTGAACATCTTGCTCACGCTTTTGTTGATATTTTTGTCGGACTTGTTTGAGAGCGTGTCGCTCGCCGAAGCACGCCAGATCAGGTTCTTGGTGCGGGCGTCGAAAATCCGGGGCGGCCATTGCACGGTTCGGAAGAACGGCGGATGCGATGGAAACCGCGGCGGCCAGCGTGCACATCCTTTGCACCATCGTTGGGTTCGTCAACGTTTGCATTGGAGCATCTAGCCTGCCAATGCCTGTTCATTTGCATCGGTCCGCGGGCCTCGGCTTGTCGCGCCATTTTCTGTGGCAACCGGCGCACGAGGCAGAGAGCGTTTCGGCGGCCTCCACCATCTTGTCCTGGTCCTTGGATTGGGCCGCATTGTAAGCCTTCATTGCGGCATCCCGAAGGCCTTGAACAAATATCGGCCAGTCCGGACTATTCATTGGAACAGGCAAGCCATTGGCGCAATTTCGTCCCGGGATCAGGAGTAGATTGGCGGACTCACTGAGGGCCAGTGCCGCGTTCTCTACAGCCTGCCAACCTCCGAAAGTGCTTGCCAGGGGATCGGTGGCCATCGAGGGGTCCAGGCCGGGCGCACGTTTCACCTCCGCGGGATTGTCGTTTTGCGCGGAGAAGACCACATTGGATGCCGGATACAGGACGCCCCGCATCAATCGGTTCAGATCGGTCTGAACCTGTATCGTCGCGGTCCTCTGGTTGGGCGCTCCAGCGCCTTTCGGAACCGTTTGCGCTTGCAGAGCCTGGTCCAAAATGGCGATCAACATCACGGTCAAAGTCATTCTGCGCATTGGATCATTCTACGTCCGTACGCACCCGTTTCCCGATATAATAAGGAAGCCCGGCCTTGCGGCATCCTGTCCGAGTCCAATAAACCCTTTCACGGAAAGAATCGCTTGATATCCATCAACAACGTTTCTATGCGCTACGGCGCCCGTCTCCTGTTCGAAGACGTGACCACCACGTTTCTTTCGGGGCGCCGCTACGCGATTACCGGGCCGAACGGCGCAGGGAAATCGACCCTCATGCGCATCCTGACGGGCGAGATCGAGCCGTCAAAGGGCTCGATTACCCGGCCGAAGAAACTCGGAGTTCTCCGTCAGGACCAGTTTGCTTTCGACTCGTACCGCGTGCTCGATACCGTGATCATGGGGAACGCGCCGCTTTGGGCTGCGCTGCAGGACCGGGAAACCCTTTACGCCAAGCCCCACGACGAACTTACGGAGGAAGACGGGATGCGGCTCGGCGAACTCGAAGGCATCGTCGGCGATGAAGGCGGGTACACCGCCGAGAGCGACGCGGCTATTCTGCTTGACGGCCTCGACATCGGGGAACAGTGGCACGATCGCAAGATGAGCGAACTGCAGGGCGGCCAGAAGGTCCGCGTGCTCCTGGCGCAGGCTCTGTTCGGTAATCCGAGCGCGCTCTTGCTGGATGAGCCGACCAACCATCTTGACCTCGAGTCGGTGCACTGGCTGCAGGATTATTTATTGAAGTACGAGGGCTGTCTCATCGTCATCTCGCACGATCGCCACTTCCTGAACGAGGTCTCGACGCATGTGGCGGACATCGACTACGAGACGGTCATCATGTATACGGGCGGTTATGACGACATGGTGCTCGCGAAGACGCAGATTCGTGCGAGGGTCGAAGCCGAAAACGCGCAGCGGGAGAAAAAAATCGCGCAGCTGAACGAGTTCATCGCGCGGTTTTCGGCGGGCACGCGGTCCTCCCAAGTGACTTCACGAAAAAAAGAGGTGGAACGGCTTCAGACCTCGGACCTGGCGAAGTCGAATATCCAACGTCCGTACATCCGCTTCGGCATCGAGCGCCCTTCGGGCCGGCATCCGCTCGAGGTGAAGGGACTCTCGAAATCGTACGACGGTGTTGGCGTGATCGATGGGTTCACCGCGAGTGTCAGCCGGGGCGAGAAGATTGCACTCATCGGCCGCAACGGCGCCGGGAAGACCACGATGTTACGGTCGCTGGTGCGGAACGCGCCGGGACCGATCGACGCGGCCGAACAGGAATTCCTCATTGATGGCGGGACCGTGACCTGGGGAC
>CAYMHP010000358.1:0-5423 GCA_964390225.1 uncultured Solibacteraceae bacterium | reverse complement strand
ACATCGTGCGGCACATCGAGCACGGCGAGAAGCCTTTGGTGGCGGCGCTGCGGGGATCGAAAGAGATCGGCTTCACGATTCTCTCCATGACGCTGTCCCTCGCGGCCGTGTTCATCCCGATCCTGTTCATGTCGGGCATCCTGGGACGCCTGTTCCGCGAATTCGCCGTCACCATCTGCGCGGCGATTCTGATCTCCGGCCTTGTTTCGATCACGCTGACGCCCATGCTGTGCAGCCGGTTCCTGCGCGAGGCCAAACCCGAGAGGCACGGCTTCCTCTACCGCGCAATCGAGCGCGCGTTCAATGGAATGCGCGACGTCTACGGCCAGAGCCTGGGCTGGGTGCTGCACCATCGTCCGGTGATGCTGGTGAGTTTCGTTGCGGTGCTGGCCGCGACCGCCTACCTTTACGTGGCGGTGCCTAAGGGCTTCATCCCCGATACGGACAATGACCAGTTCAACGTCAACATGCAGGCCCTGCAAGGCACGTCGTACTACCAGATGATCAACTATGGCCAGCGTGTGGCGAACATCGTCATCCGGGACCCCGACGTGGAAAGCTTTTTCATGCGAACCGGTGGTGGCGGGGGAGCGGCGAACTGGGGCAACCTCAACGTCAACTTGAAGCCGCGGCGGCAGCGCAAGGCCACGGTCGTGGATATCGTCAATCGCATCCGGCCGAGAATCTCGAATATTCCGGGGCTGCGCGTATCGATGCAGGTTCCACAGGCGATCCGCGTTGGCGGACGCAATTCGAACGCTTCCTACGACTACACGCTGTACGGCCCGGACACCGACGATTTGTATCGCCAGGCTCCCAAGCTCGAACAGGCCATGGCCCACTTGCCGGGCCTGGTGGACGTGATCAGCGATCTGCAGATCAAGAACCCGCAAATCGAGATTTCCATCGACCGCGACCGCGCCGCATCGTTAGGGGTGGATTGGAACAATATCGCGGGGATGCTCTATAACGCGTTCGGCCCGCAGCTGGTCTCGACCATTTACGGAAGCAACAGCCAGTACCGAGTTCTGCTGGAACTGCTGCCGAAATATCAGCAGCAGGAGGATTCGCTCAAACTGCTCTACCTGAAATCGAATACCGGGCAACTGGTGCCCCTGGCTGCGATCGCCAAGCTGAAACTCGATGCCGGCCCCACCAGCATTCCGCACTCCGGGCAGATGCCGTCTGTCACCATTTCGTTCGGGCTGCGGCGCGGCGTCTCCCTGGGGCAAGCTACCGATGAAATCGAGCAGGCCGCCAAAGACGTTCTGCCAGCCACGATTACGGGCTCGTTCCAAGGCTCGGCCAAGCTCTTCCAGGACTCGATGCGCAATATGGGGCTGCTCCTGATGATCGCGATCCTGGTGGTATACATCGTGCTCGGCGTGTTGTACGAGAGTTATATCCATCCGCTGACCATACTTTCGGGCCTGCCCTCCGCGGGTTTCGGCGCGTTGCTCACCCTGCTCCTGTTCAAGATCGATTTGAGCATTTACAGCTTTGTCGGACTCATCATGCTGATCGGCATCGTGAAGAAGAATGCGATCATGCAGATCGATTTCGCGCTGGAGGCCGAGCGGCGGGGCAAGTCCCCGTTGGACGCGGTCTACGAGGGCTGCCTCATTCGCTTCCGTCCGATCATGATGACGACCATGGCCGCGTTGCTGGGCGGAATCCCCATCGCGCTGGGCTATGGCGCCGGCGGGGAAGCGCGGCGCCCGCTCGGCATGGCGGTGGTCGGCGGGCTGGCATTTTCCCAGCTGATGACGCTGTATCTGACGCCAGTGGTCTACACCTACATGGCCGCGGTCCTGGAGCGTTGGCGCGCGAGGCGCAAGCCGCGCACGGTTCTCGAGCCGGCTATGCAGTCGGGCGACTGACGCGCACGTCGCTCCGGCCTTCCGAAAACACCCGGCGGCAAGACCGGCGGCGCTCCCAGACGCCCCCGTAGCGCCGGCGCTCGCAGTTCGGCGCCGGTGGATGCGCCAGCAACCCGAAACCGCCCTCCGCGCTACCGGGCGCCCCGCGTTGCGCTATCAATAGATGGATAGATGCAAGCGCCCCAGTCCACCACGCCTTCGATTCTGATCGCGGACGACCAGCCCGACGTGCTGGAAGCGCTGCGTTTTCTGATGAAGGGGGAGGGCTACCAGGCAGAATCCGTCACCTCACCCGCCGCCGTGCTCGATGCTCTCGAGCGGCGCGAGTTCGATGCCGTCGTGATGGACCTCAATTACACCCGCGACACCACCTCGGGGCAGGAAGGCCTCGACCTGCTGACGCGCATTCAGAGCCTCGATTCCGCGGTGCCGGTGATCGTCATGACAGCCTGGGGTTCGGTGGAACTCGCGGTAGAGGCCATGCGGCGCGGCGCGCGCGACTTCATTCAGAAACCCTGGGATAACGCGCGGTTTGCGACGATTCTGAAGACGCAGATCGAACTGGGCCGCGCCCTGCGCAAGGGACAGCGGCTGGAGGAGGAAAACCAGGCGCTGCGCGCCGAGCGTTTCCCGCAACTGGTGGCGCAGTCGGCCGCCATGCGGCCCGTGCTGGACGTCATTTCGCGCGTAGGTCCCTCCGACGCCAACGTGCTGATCACCGGCGAGAACGGCACCGGGAAAGGCCTGGTGGCAAGAACCCTGCACTCCTCTTCGCGCCGCGCCGCCCGCCCGTTGGTCACGGTGAACACCGGCGGGCTCGCCGAGGGCCTGTTCGAAAGCGAGCTGTTCGGCCACGTGAAAGGCGCATTCACTGATGCCAAGAGCGACCGCGTGGGCCGCTTCGAGATGGCCGAGGGCGGCACGCTGTTTCTCGATGAGATCGCCAATATCTCGCCGAACCTGCAATCGAAACTGCTGCGCGCGCTCGAAACCGGCGAGTTCGAGCGTGTCGGTTCATCACGGCCGCGGCGCGCCGACGTGCGCATCTTCTCGGCGACCAATGCCAATCTCGAAACCGAGGTGGCGGAGGGCCGGTTCCGCCAGGACCTGCTTTTCCGGCTGAACACCATCGAGATCCGCCTGCCTGCGCTGCGAGATCGCCGGGAAGACATCCCGCTGCTGGCGGCGCATTTTCTCCGCCAGCACGCCGAGCATTATCGAAAACACCTCACTGGGTTCGACGAAGCCGCCATCAAAGCTCTGCTGGCGCATGCCTGGCCGGGCAATGTGAGGGAACTCGATCATGCCGTGGAGCGCGCCGTGCTAATGACGGAAGGCGAAACGGTGCGGGCTGCCGACCTCGGTCTGCGGGCCAGCCGCGACGGAGCATTCCGGCTCGAGGACATGAGCCTGGAAGACGTGGAGGGCCTGCTGATCAAGAAAGCCCTGGCGCGATTCAACGGCAACGTAAGCCAGGCGGCCAATGCGCTCGGCTTGAGCCGCAGCGCGCTCTATCGGCGCCTGCAGCGGTACGGGTTATAGCCGTGGCCCCCGCGCGCAAGGCCCGCCTCAGCTATCAGGGCCACGTGGTCCTGCTCGCGTTGTTAGCCGGGCTGCCGGGCTCCGCGATCGCGCTGATCATCCTCTGGACCGGCGATTACAGCGGCAGAGTGCAGTGGACCCTTACCCTGCTGATCGTGTGTGCGTGGTGGGGATTCGCCATGGCGGTTCACGATCGCGTGGTCTTTCCGCTGCAGACGCTCTCCAACCTGCTGGCCGCCTTGCGCGAAGGAGATTTCTCTGTCCGCGGCCGTGCGCCGCACCCGGACGACGCGCTCGGCGAGGTCATGCGCGAAGTCAACACGCTCGGCGGCACCTTGCGAGAGCAGCGGCTGGGTGCGATGGAGGCCACCACTCTATTGCGAACGGTCATGTACGAGATCGACGTCGCCATTTTCGCTTTCGACGAGCACCGCCGGCTGAGGCTGGTCAACCGGGCCGGCGAGCGGCTTCTGGCGGCGCCCGCGGAAAGGCTGGCCGGGCTGAGCGCGGCCGACCTGCAACTCTCCGCTTGCCTGGATGGCGAGCCGCAGAGCACACTGCAGGCCTCGTTTCCGGGCGGCTCGGGCCGCTGGGGAATCCGGCGCAGCCGCATCCGCGAGCACGGGCTGCCGCTCGATCTTGTAGTGATCTCCGACCTCACGCGCCCTCTGCGGGAGCAGGAATTGCAGGCGTGGCAACGCCTGGTGCGCGTTCTCGGGCATGAACTGAATAACTCGCTGACTCCGATCAAATCAATTGCCGGAACGCTCGATACGATGCTTGGCCGGGATACTCTGCCCGGCGATTGGCGCGAAGATATGCGCCGCGGCCTGGGCGTCATCACAGCGCGGTCGGAGAGCCTGAGCCGGTTCATCGGCGCTTATGCCCGCCTGGCCAAGCTTCCGCCGCCGCAGCCGCAGCGGCTCGAGATTTCCAATTGCGTTCGCCGGGCCGTGAGCCTGGAAACGCGCGTTCCCATCTGCCTCGACGAAGGCCCCGTGGTCACCGTGCAGGCCGACCCCGATCAGCTCGAGCAGGTGCTCATCAACCTCCTGCGCAACGCCGCCGATGCATGCTTACCGGCGGGCGGCCGCGTGCGTGTCGGCTGGCAGCGCGAGGGGTCCATGCTGGAAATTGACATACTGGACGACGGCCCCGGCCTTTCGAGTACGGCCAACCTGTTCGTCCCCTTCTTCACGACCAAGCCCGGCGGCTCCGGGATCGGGCTGGTGCTCAGCCGCCAAATTGCCGAGGCGCACGGAGGATCGCTCACGCTGGAGAACCGGACGGACGGCACCGGGTGTGTAGCGCGGCTGCGGCTGCCGGTGTAATGCGGCGTAGCCGAACGCCAGCCAGCGTTGACGACTCAGCCTCCATCAGGCCCGCGTGTGATAGCGAAGATACACCATTCCATTGGCGAAACGGCGCTCGTCCAGGAGGTCCAGACTCATGCGTACGTTGCTGGGCAGCACCCGAATGCCTCCACCAAGCATGGCAGGCGCGACGAGCAGATGATACTCGTCCACCAGCCCGCTCCGGATTGCGTGGCCAGCGAGGGTCGGACCAGCCACCGAAACGTCGTGAGGCAATCGAGCTTTCAAGTCGCGAACGGTCTGCGGCTCGAATTCCCGATCGAGACGCGTCTTCGGTGTAGAGACGGCCTCCCGCGATTTGGAATAGACGATCTTGTCAGCCGATTGCCAGATCCGCGCGAACTCCAGCATGGCCGGCGTCAAGCCGGGAATGACCTCGGGCGTCTCCCAAACCGCCATCGTGTCGTACTCCTTGCGTCCGTAGAGGTACGTGGCGATTGGGCGGTGGAGATCGGTGATGAATGCAAATACCTCGTCGCTTGGCACCGACCAACCGAAGTTGCCGTCGTCCGCGATATAGCCATCCAGCGACGTAGGTGTAAAGTAGATCAGATTGGCCATCGTGCAGCGTCCGTATCGTATCACTAGGAGGCGCTAGTTCTGGTTCCCGGCAAGCTCTCGATAGGTG
>CAYMHP010000357.1:0-5448 GCA_964390225.1 uncultured Solibacteraceae bacterium | reverse complement strand
CACACATAAATCGAGTGTGCGCAGCCAGCCTCATGAGTATGTACGAATCGTAACGCTCAAGGGCGAGCGAAACGCCAGCTCGCCGAACTCAAGCTCCACAGGAAATTACCCGGTTGCCGTCCAGGGCTGCGGCGAGCTCAGACGCGCGGGTGCACAACGATTGGAATTGGTCAGGCGGGAGTGTGCGAACCAGCGGCAGCAGCGCCGCCGTTTGATGATACAGCGCTTCGGCTTCTGCGAACGCGGAAAGTTCGATTAGTTCGAAGCAGTGCTCGATGGCGTGGTTCAACAGGATTAAAAGGTCGCGATCGGTCTTCGCCCGAAGCCGCGCCAAGGGGTGTAGGCTTGAAGGGACGTAATCTGCCATGGGACCTCTATCGTATAGACAGACGTACCCCCCTCATCGTTAGTTCTGGCGAATGATTAAATTTTTCTTCCGGACCGTTTCCGTCCGCTATTGTGCATTTATTACACGCACGGTGGTGTGAGGCGCCGCAGTCGCGAAGACTTCGTGTAAGAGAGGAACCGAGGCACTACTGCCGCGGCTGACCGCGGAGCAGGGAATTTCAGACGCGCCAGTGATAGCGGAGGTCTGAGCTGCGGTCAGTCCGCGGTTCTGTGCAGCCTCGGTTCTGGGTGGAAGGGCCGCGTCAACTGGCGCGTCAGCAGAAAGGTCCAGTAACGGTTGTAGCGAATCTTGTCTTGCAGCGCGAATTGCTGACGGCAGCCGAATTCGAGTGACGTTTCCTTCCACGCCACCACTGCCGAGGCGCCGTAGCGCACTACGCGATTTCCGTTCGCGCCATAGAAGTTCCACGAATACGTGTGAGAGACCCCATGACGCAAAAACAGCTTCAGGCCTTCATGCTTTAGTAACGTGTGCTGCGTCTGGATTTGCGAAGAGAGCAACGAGCCAGTCGGCAGAGTAGAGCGCAACAGGCTCAGCGAGTCTTCCGTCACGGTGATCGGCAGGCGTTTGAACGAGGTCGTATACCCGAGCGTGCCCGCCAGCAGCCAATCCTGCGCGCCGGTTTTCACATTCGGAAGAATCCAACGCTGCGCGCCTCCGGCGAGCGAGAGAGTCTGCCCGTGTCTCCGGAACAGGCGGCGTTTGTAGCCGAGCCCGGTTTGCCAGTCAACGGCGCGGTTGGGCAAATCGGTAGCGCTCCATCCGAAGAGGCTGAGCGTATCACCTTTTCCGAGAAGGTTGTTTGCGCTGACGGTCAGCCGGCCCTGAAGATATGGGCCTTCGCCGAAAAAACCGCCCAACAGCATCTGATACGTATTCGTATAGCCGGCCTGGAGGCTTACGGTCCAGGAAGGCGCCTGCGAGTTTGCCTCTATCGCGCCGGCCGCCGGAGGGCCGCCCGCCACCGCGCTGGCTTCGAGGATCAGCACGGGCCACACGAATCGATTGAACATCATCATGCCGCAACTCCTCTTACCCGAAAGAGTCGCGCAGCCAGAACCGCGCCATGACGGGCGGGGCTGAAATCGGCTGCGCACACCTCGCGGCCGCTGGCTCAGCGCATCGCATAAGACCCCAGCACCTTCATATAATTGGCCCGCTCGAAGGCGGTGGGCTGGGGCACGGCGTTGCGGCTCATGCTGCCCTGCATCTGTTTGATGGAATCGTATTCGTGCTCGCCCATCCACACCAGGAGTTCCGTGATGACGGTATCCAGGTAGCTGATGCCGCGTTTCAGCAGCGCCGAGGTCATCATGGCCACCCGCGCGCCGGCCATCATGGCTTTCACGACGTCGGTGGCGCAATGGACGCCGCCTGTGAGCGCCAGGTCGGCCTGCACGTTTCCATAGAGGACGGCAATCCAGTGGAGCCGCAACAGCAAATCGTGTGAGTTGCTCAGGATCAGGTTAGGAACCACCTCGAGCGCTTCGAGGTCGTAATCCGGTTGATAGAAGCGGTTGAACAGGACCAGCCCGTTCGCGCCGGCAGCGGTCAGTCTGCGGGCGAAATTTCCCATCGAGCTGAAGTACGGCCCGAGCTTCACCGCCAGCGGAATGCGCACCTCGGCCCGGATCGCCTTCACCAGCTCCACGTAACTCTGTTCTACCTGTTCACTGGTCACCTGCGGGTCGACCGGGATGGCATAGATGTTCAGCTCGAGCGCATCCGCCCCAGCCTGCTGGATCTGTTTCGCGTACCTGACCCAGCCGCCTTTGCTCGATCCGTTGAGGCTGGCGATCACGGCCATGCGGACCGATTCCTTCGAGCGCTGTATGTGACGCAGATAGCCCTCGGGCCCGCCGACGTGCCGCGTCAGATCGGGAAAATGCGTGAATGCTTCGGGAGAAAGCTCGGAACTCGCCGTGAGATAGCGGTCGAGCTCGCCGGTTTCAAGCTCGATCTGCTCCTCGAACAACGAGGGCAGCACGACCGCCGCGGCGCCGGCGTCTTCCATGCGCCGGATGTTGTCCAGATCCTCGCACATCGGCGAGGAGGACGCCACCAGCGGATTCTTCAATTTCAATCCGAGGTAGGTCGTGGATAGATCAATCGTTCTGGAAAGGTCGATCATTTCTTCTCTCCCCCATTTACAGGCTGATGGGCCCAATAGTCGTAGAGCTTCCAGCGGCTCGCGACATCCTCCTGTGCGAGATCGAGCAGTTTCTTGGCCTGCTCGGGATCGCTCTTGGCGAGCATGGTGTAGCGCGTCTCGTTGTAGACGTACTCCTTGAGCGGCATGGTGGGCGCGCGCGAATCGAGCTGGAACGGATTCTTGCCCGCGGCGACCAGGTCGGGGTTGTAGCGGAACAGCGGCCAGTGGCCGGAGTTGACCGCGGCCTTCTGCTGGTCCAACCCGTGAGCCATGTCGTAGCCATGCGCGATGCAATGGCTGTACGCGATGATCAGCGACGGCCCGTTGAATGCTTCCGCTTCGAGGAATGCTTTGACTGTGTGAGTGTCGGCCGCGCCCATGGCGATCCGGGCCACGTACACGCTGCCGTAACTCACCGCCATCATGGCCAGGTCTTTCTTGCCCACCGGTTTGCCGCCCGCGGCGAATTTCGCGACGGCGGCGCGGGGTGTCGCCTTCGAGGCTTGGCCGCCGGTGTTCGAATAGACCTCGGTATCGAGCACCAGCAGGTTGACATTGCGGCCGGTCGAGAGCACGTGATCGAGCCCGCCATATCCGATGTCGTACGCCCAACCGTCGCCGCCGACGATCCAGACGCTCTTCTTAACGAGCATGTCGGCGAGCGCGAGCAGGTCGCGCGCCGCAGGCAGTTGCTCGCCGCGCAGCTTCTCTTTCAGGATGCGGACGCGTTCTCTCTGCTCGGCGACGCCCGCCTCCGTACCTTGGTCGGCAAGCAGCAGGGCCTGTGCCAACTCATCGCCAATCAAGGAGCTGAGGCGCAAGACCAGTTCGCAGGCGTATTGGTGCTGCTGGTCGATGGCCAGGCGCATGCCCAGCCCGAATTCGGCGTTGTCTTCAAACAGCGAGTTGGACCAGGTGGGCCCGCGGCCGGCGGCATCCACGCAGAAGGGCGTGGTCGGCAGATTGCCGCCGTAAATAGAGGAGCAGCCCGTGGCGTTGGCGATTAAAGCGCGGTCGCCGAAGAGCTGGGTCATCAGTTTGACGTAAGGAGTCTCGCCGCAGCCCGAGCAAGCTCCCGAGAACTCGAACAGCGGCTGCAGCAACTGCACGTCCTTCACCTGGGTCAGCGACAGCGTGTTGCGGTTGGCCTCCGGTATGTTCAGGAAGAAGTCCCAGTTGGCCGCCTCGCTTTCGCGGATTGGGGGTTGCGCCACCATGTTGATGGCGCGGTGCTTCACCTCGGTCTTGCTCTTTACCGGGCAGAACTCCACGCATAGAGTGCAACCCGTGCAGTCTTCCGGCGCCACTTGCAGCGTGTACTTCTTCTCCTTCATGTCCTTCCAGCGTGCCGGGACGGCTTTGAAAGTCGGCGGCGCGCCCGCGAGATACGAGTCGTCGTAGACTTTGGCTCGGATGACGCTATGCGGACACACCAGCACGCATTTGCCGCACTGGATGCACAACTCCTCGTCCCAAATCGGGATTTCGAGTGCGATGTTGCGTTTCTCCCATTGCGCGGTGGCCGTGGGGAATGTGCCATCCACCGGCATGGCGCTCACCGGCAAATCGTCTCCGTTGCCCTCGATGATCTTGGCCGTAACCTTTTGAACGAACTCCGGGGCGGCGGCGGGGACCGGCGGACGAATATCGAAGGTGGACGTGATCTTGCCCGGAATCGGAACCTGGTGCAAATGGCTGAGGGCCGCATCCACCGCCGCGAAGTTTTTCCGAACCACGCTCTCGCCGCGCTTGCCATAGGTCTTTTCGATCGTATGCTTGATGGCGGCAATGGCTTCCTCACGCGGCAGCACGCCGCTGATGGCGAAGAAGCAGGTCTGCATGATGGTGTTGATGCGGCCGCCCATTCCCGTCTGGCGGCCGACCTCGTAGCCATCGATCACGTAGAATTTCAGATTCTTCTCGATGATCTGCCGCTGCACGGTCCGCGGAAGGTGATCCCACACCTCGTCCGGGCCGAAGGTGCTGTTCAGCAGAAACGTGGCGCCCTGCTCCGCGCCTTTGAGCATGTCGATGCGCTCGAGGAAAGAGAACTGGTGGCAGGCGACGAAATTGGCCTTGCTGATCAGGTAGCTGGAATGCAGCGGCGCGGGCCCGAAGCGCAGATGCGAGGTGGTGATGGCGCCCGATTTCTTGGAATCGTAGACGAAATAGCCCTGAGCGTAGTTGGGCGTTTCTTCGCCGATGATCTTGACGGAATTCTTGTTCGCGCCCACCGTTCCATCGGCGCCCAAGCCGTAGAACAGGGCCCGCACGGTGCCGGACGCCTCGGTAGAGAATGAGGGATCGTAATCGAGGCTGGTATGGGTGACGTCGTCTTTGATGCCGACGGTGAAGTGGTTCTTGGGGTAGGGAGCTTTCAGCTCGTCGAGGACGGCCTTCACCATGGCGGGAGTGAATTCCTTGGAAGAGAGGCCGTAGCGGCCGCCAGTCACTTTTTTGCCGATTCCCCTTTCCGCCAGCGCGGTCACCACATCGCAGTAAAGAGGTTCGCCGATGGCGCCCGGCTCCTTGGTGCGGTCGAGCACGGCGAGAGACTTCACCGAGACCGGCAGCGCAGCCAGGAAGTGCTCGATGGAAAAGGGCCGGAAGAGCCGCACTTTCAGGACGCCGACCTTCTCTCCGGCGGCCGCCAGGGCTTCCACCGTCTCCTGTGCGACCTCGGCGCCCGAACCCATCAGCACCACGACGCGCTCGGCATCCGGCGCGCCCACGTAATCGAAGAGATGATATTGACGCCCCACGATGCCGGCGAACTTGTCCATGGTGTTCTGCACAATGGTGGGAGTCGCCAGGTAGAACGAATTGACGGCTTCGCGGGCCTGGAAGTAGACGTCGGGGTTCTGGGCTGTGCCGCGGAGGACGGGGC
>CAYMHP010000356.1:0-5498 GCA_964390225.1 uncultured Solibacteraceae bacterium | reverse complement strand
TTCCTTCCAAGCCGAGCCGGTGACAACGGCGGAAGCGCTGGCCAGGACCTGCCCCGATGTGTCCGCGATGAGCGCGATCTTCACGGGGAGTGCGCTGTCAGACTTGCTCTTTGCGAAGAACGAGCCACGGTACCTCGTGTTCGGCCGCACCGCAATCCCCCAGTACCCTTCGTTCAGAAGCCCCGCCGGGCTGTTCGCATCAGCCTTGGCGACTTCGAGCCTTGCACTATTCGGAAGCGCCGCGGAGGGTCCCTCCATGGAATCGACAGTCACCGTTGCCGATGCGGTTCCTTTCTCAACCAGAAACCAATTGAGGATGCCCGTCCAATCCGAACGGAAGGTGCGGTTCCGGATGAGCTCCGCGTACACGCCGCCGTCATAGGAGTGGTTAATCTCTTCGGTCATCAACCCGTACAATGTGGGGCTGACGGCCGCCTTCGGCCGGCTGACGTCGACAGTGAGTACGGCCGGCGATTGGGCGCGCATCACGGGCGTGACGGCGATTATGAGAACAGCAGTTACTGCGAGAGCGAAGCGGTAGTTCATGGTATCCGTTCCAGCGCGTCCAACTCTGCGTTTTGCAGAAAGCTTTTCCGTGGACGTGTCAGCGCCAACACCAGCGCCGACGTAAGCAGGCAGGACGCGCCCAAAGCGAAATAGGCCAGGGTCATTCCGCCCGTGGTATCGCGAATGCGTCCCACTAGAAACGGGCTGACGTAGCCAGCCAAGTTGCCGACCGAATTGATCCACGCGATTCCGGCGGCGGCCGCGGCACCCGACAAAACCGCCGTGGGCAAAGACCAAAACACCGCTTGGGTGCACATGATCGCCACAGTGGTACAGGTGACCAGCGCCAATCCGGGCCATCCCGCAACGCCCGGAAGCCCTCCCAGCGCCAGGGTTACTCCCGCGATCCCCACTCCGAGCGCCACATGCCACCGCCGCTCCCCGGTGCGGTCGGAATGGTGCGCATAGATCACCATGACGATCGCAGCCGCTCCCCAGGGAACCGTCGAAGCCAACCCGATGATCCAAGGATCTTTCGTGAACGTGTCCTTGAGAATTTGCGGCAGCCAAAAAGCCAGCGCGTAGTTGCCCACCTGGAGACCGAAGAAGGCCAAGCAGAGCAGCCAGACGTTCCCGCTGCGGAACGCATCGCGGAATCGGTGCGCAGAAGCGCCTTCGCGCCGCTTCGCATGTTCTTCCTGCGCCAAGTCCCGCGCAATCGCCGCTCGCTCCTCATCGGCGAGCCAATGGGCATGCGCCGGCCCATCGACTAGGTAGAGCTACGTGGCAATCCCCGCAAGGACGGATGGAAAAACTGGCCGCTCCCTTCACGAATATGGTGGCCGAGGAAACCAATCCCCAGGCGATCATGATCGGTCCCAGCCAGCGGCGCGCGCCCAAACGGCGGAGCATCATATTGGCCGGCACTTCCAAAAGGAAATAGCCGATGAAGAACAGGCCGGCGCCAATACCGTACACTGTGTCGCTCATCCCCAGATCCGTTTGCATCTGAAGCTTCGCGAATCCAACATTGACGCGGTCGACGTAGGCCAGGATGTAACAGGCAAACAGAAACGGGATGAGACGCCAGGTGACTTTGCGATAGAGCGCCGTCCGCGGATCCATAATCGCTATTCGGAGAGAGCCTGGAGCTCGGGCGGAAGCAACTCCGGAGGACAGTCCTGAAAGCACACTGGCCTCGAGAACCGTTGAATCGCCGCAGTGCCGACCGAGGTAAACCGGGGGTCGCTGGTTGCCGGGTACGGGCCGCCGTGCTGCATGGATGAGCAGACCTCCACGCCGGTGGGAAATCCGTCGAAGATTAATCTGCCCGCTTTACGCGCGAGCACCGTGAGCAGCGGCCGGTTCTCTTTCAAATCGCGGCGGCTCCCATGGATTGTCGCGGTCAAACTACCCTCCAGACGAGTCTCAAGCGCGGCTTGCCGCGCGCCAACCGGAGTGCGGTTGCCTCCCTATCTTCACCATGGCACACCGCGTCTCTCACTCCGGGCGGGCTAGGTTCGAAAGAGAGCCCACCGCCCGTAGTTTCTGCAGCGAAAAAACTCTGAAATTGCGTCATCGGCGAACATCGAGGCATCGCTGAGCCGCTGGCGGGCAACGACAAAGTTACCCTTTCTGCAGGACAAAGTATGGCTGGTTGGCGAAAAGCGGATCGAAACCCGGATAGAGCGTCGGACTCCCGCCAGATGGCCGCAATTCGAAGTAATACTCCAGCGCAAAGGGAGAATGCGTATACGCCCCGGGGATCATCGCTTCGAAGGCGCCCCCCTCCCGCTTCATGTCCAGCGATAGCCAGCGCTCGGCTTGGTTGACCCGGCGGTAATGCACCCGGGCAGCGGCCGGCGCAGGACTTTGGACTGTGAGCCTGAGCGGTACCGCGCTTCCGGGCCGGAAACTCCGGGGCGGGTTATGAGTGCACTTCACCGAAGCCCGAGACGGGCGGCCCATGGCCTGTGCAATCGCGCGAAGGCCGCGATCCCCAGGTTCCGGACCGGCTTCGAAATGGGCCGCTTCGACCGCGGCCAGATCCTGATCAATCGCGGGAAGCCGATCGAGCCAATGGCCCCGGCGCACGGGCGTTTCACCGTAACTGAGGTCCGCGACGTATACTTTGCGGGCCCTCTCAGCCATCGCGGCCCAGGTGGCGCGCGCCTTGCGGTACTCGGTTAGCGCGTGCGCATGCGCCTGCACGTTGCCGGTCCGCCGAAAGATTTCAAACAACAACCCGGCGCGAAGCTTGGCGCTATAGAACCGGCCGAGGCCGATCTGGATCCGCACATCTTCTTCCATGCGGCGAAAGCCGGGGTCGGTCCGCGAGGATGCCTGTTTCGCACCCGCTTCCAGCGCGCGCTCGGCTTCCGTGGCAGTGTCCTCAAAGAACTGCGCCACCTCAATCGGCGAGTATTTGGCGCTGGGTTTTTCCTGAAGAAGCTCCGCGGCATGTTCCTCGATGGATGCAAACAGCTCCGGGTCGAGCGGACTTACCGTGCCAAAGCGTCTCGGTGCCGGTGTGTCACTGTAAGGAACCGGCGCGCCGCGCTCGACGATGGGCATGTTGGCGGGCACTTCCACCCAGTATCCGCGGTTGGAGGCCGAAGGCTGATGCGCGGTTGTAAGCATCGGCAGCACCCGGCTGGCGTGGGCAAGCGCATCTTCCACAGGGCGCGCGGCTGGACCAAATTCGGTGCGAAGATGCCGCCGCCACTGATCTGCATCGGCCTCTGGATCATAGAGCAGACGTCCCCAGAGGCGATACGTATACGCGTACTTCTCCCAATCGCTTTTTGGATTGAGCGATTCATCGGCATATCCGCAACGGCCTCCGGGCCGGCCTGAACCCTCGCGGCCCTTAAAGAAGAGAGGCTCGCAAATCTCAACGCCCGAGGCTCCGCAGAAATGGGATGCGCGCCCGTAAGCAGCCGCCATCACCGGGTCGCCCCACAGCAACATGCGCTGCGTGCCGGGCCACATGCGAAAGAGGACCTCGTACCGGCGCCCTTCCTGGAACAAATCGCCGTATCCATAGCGCAGGAAGCGCCGCGAGCCGTTGCTCAGGCTGAAGAGCGGATCGTTCTCATTACCGGGCCGTGGCATCTCCAACTCGCGAATGGCGGCCTGGTGATAACCAAGGCCCATGTGCTCGGCCCAGTACTTAGGTGAAATTTTGACCGGCATGCCCGTGGCGGCCGCGACGTCCATCATCTTGTCGTCGATACCCTTGGCGTGCATATCGATCTCGACGGGACGTCCGGCGCGCTGCACGCCTTCGAAAACAGTGCGCCAGAAATCGTAGCTGCCTTCGGGAATCCCGCTTTCACCATGCACGCGGAAAGTGACTCCTTGTATCGCCGGGCAAGTTTTCAGCAGCAGCGCCAAAGCGTCGCGACAATACGAGCCGTGGGTTTGGGGCGTGAGCCCTTGAATATGGTGATCGGAATGCGGGCTATCGGTCCACTCGTAGGCGTGGGTCCACAGGCCGAGTTGGAACTCGAGACCGCGCCGCGCGGTCTCTTCCCCGATGAAGCGCAGCATTTCCAGATTGCGCTCGCGCTCGGCATCGTCGAGCGGAACGGCACGAACTTTGTAGCCCGGAACATCGAGCAGGTAGGGGTAAGCGAAGTGCAGGTAATCTCCCGTGACGCCGCGGGGAAAATCATAGCCCAATCCCAGCGTGAGACTGAAACGATTGAAACGGTTGACAACCAGGGTGGTGAGATAGTCGCGCCAGAAGGTCTTGTCATAGTACCAGGGCTTATCTTCGACCTCGCTGACAAAGGCTCGGGCAATGCTGCGCACACGATTGGCAGGCTGGACAGAGTACGGGGTTGTAAGTGTGAGAGCCGCCACTACATCGCCGCCATGGCGCACACGGTCGGCCAATTCCGTCAGCGCGTAGATGCAACCGCGTTGGTCGGAAGCGGAAACGCGCAGACCCGGCTTTGTCGAGATCGCCTGCGGGGTCAGGCGGAATGCCTCCTTGGCCAATGCAGGAGTCTCGGGGGAGACGAGGACGCCCAGGCTAAAATCGCCGGCACCGGAAGGAGCGGCAGCCGTAATGCACATTGCCCCCTTCGCCTCCACAGCCTGTCGCAACTCGCCAATAGCCCACTGAACAGACTGCGTCGCGATCAATTGGTCGGACGGGTCGGCGATAATTGCAATTCGCACGGAAGCGGCACTGAGATTTGCTCCCAGGTAGCCGAATGCGGTCGCTTGGCCGGCTTGTCTGAGAAAACGGCGGCGCGGTATGGACTTCATGGTGATTCCTTGCTGCTAAAATACCAACTTCAACCGGTCCTGAAGAATTCGGGGATCGAATGCGGTCGTGATGGTTCTCATCGGCACCAATTCGGAGGAGGGCGCATCATTTGCCCGATCGGGCGTGACGAAGACCTCCTTTGAAACACAGGTCCGCACCGGCTACGGCAAGCAGGCCGATGCGATTCTCGCGGCGTATCCACATGCTGCAGACGAGGATACGGTGCAGTCGAGCCGCGATCTCTTCCGCGATTCCGTCTTCGCTTGGCCCACCCGGGCCTGGGCGTCGCTGCAATCGCTGAACGGCAAGGGTAAGGCATACGTCTACTATTCCGATCACAAGACGGCACGAACGCCGCATGGCGCGCCTCACGCCTTCGAGATTGGCTATGTGTTCCACAACCTGGGCGTGCCCGGTCCGGCGCCAGAAGCTGAAGACATCGCGGTCTCAGATCTGATGAGTGTTCACTGGACGAATTTCGCAAAAACCGGAAATCCCAATGGGGCCGGTCTCCCCGAATGGTCTGCGTTCAACGAGTCCTCCCAGCAGGTGATGGGCTTGGACGGGCACTCGGGCGCTCGGCTAGTCCCGAATGCAACAAAACTGAAAGCTATGGACGGCTATTTTGCCTCGCGGCGCGAACAGGCGAAGTCAAAGAGCGCGAACTGACGAGCGTCAACCAGGATCCACAACATCCAAAAAAAGCCTCTTC
>CAYMHP010000355.1:0-5566 GCA_964390225.1 uncultured Solibacteraceae bacterium | reverse complement strand
CGGCCGCTCATACTAGCCGCAAGCAGCACATTAGATCTGATAACCGACGACGCAAGTGCCGCCAGTCTGGTCACTGCCGCCAGCGGTGTAGTCAAAGTACATCGGTCGTTCCGCCACGACCGGCCCTGTGGCACTCACGTATAGCCCGAACGACTGCGCACCCATAACCGTCGCCGTGTTCAGCGTGAACCGCGCGCCCGCCGCTACTGGATACGTGTGCGTCACCGGCGTTCCCCCGCCGGCCGGCAGGAAGGTCACGGTGAGGCTGATAGCGTTCGCCATATCTACATTGCGCACAGTCAGATACTCGGCAAACAGACCACCAGTGTAGCCCTCGGCGAAGGCGTAGGCTGTGGCGGGCGCCGGCGCCCCCAGCACGTCGGTCGCCCCTGGAATGGGCGTATGCGCTGGCCCAGGTGGCGGACCCAGCGGCCCGCCGTAGCGGAAGGTCATCAGCCGCTCCGCGAGCACCACTCCATCCGCTGTCACCTGAGCGCCGTTGTTGATACCGAGGCCGAGCACCGCCGCCGCGTCTACACTCGCCTGGGCATACCCGGCGAGCGTCAGTAACGGGCTGTCGTGCTCGCCCCCCGCGGAGTCGAAGAAGCGCACGGTAGCATGCACTGAGGTGGGGCCGGGATTGGCGAGCAGATACCGCTCGCTGAAGCCGCTCCCAGTGTAGCCTTCGGCAAACGCCGCACTGGGCTGGAGCAGGGACTGCCCTACAACATCCCCTGACCCCGTCACACCTGTGCTGGTGTCCACAAAGTAGATCGGGCGCTCGACCAAGCCTGGCTGAGAGAGTGTCACGCTGGCGCTGTAGGTGCCGGGTGGCAGGCTGGCGTCGTTGTTGACGTAGATCGTTCCGCGGCTGTTGGCCGCGACTGTATGCGTTGAGATGAAGGCTTGCGTGCCGTCGGCACTGTGATAGGTAACGCCGACGGTCATGGCGCTACTGGCGGGGTTGAGCACAGTGAGATAGGAATCGTGCTGGGCGCTGGTGTCCAGGTAGCCGAAGTCGAAGGTGGTGCCCAGCGCCGTAGCTCCGATTACGTCCGTCCCGCCGGGTACCGTCCAGGCGTGGTTCATGCGACCGTAGGTAAAGTACATCGGGCGCTCGGCGACGATCGGCTGGTCCGCCTGCACGACCATTGAAACAGACTGGCCCGATGCTCCAGAACCGATGACCCGATTCACATTGACCGTCGTGCGGCCTCCCGGCGCGACCGTGTACGTGCCGAGCACCACAGATCCATTGCCGAGCAGATACCTCACTGTGACGTTAGCCGTTTTGCCGCCAGGATTCCCCAGCGTCAGATAGGTTGTGAAGGTGCCGCCCGTGTAGCCTTCCGCGAAGTACCATGATGTCGGCGCCACGGTAGAGGGGGCATAACAAGTGACATGGCCACTGTCGTCAGCGACGTAGAGGTGACCGTTGACGACGATCGGGCTCTGCCAGTGGCGTCCGTTGGTTGCCGCGCTCCAAAGCAGCGTCCCATCCAACGGATTGAGAGCGCGAATCGTATTGACGTCCTGCACATACAGCACGCCGCCCGCGACAAATGGCGAACTGCCGCTGTCAATGTTGGAGTACGCCACCTGAAGCGAGCTCGTGCCCGACTGGTTGGTCACGACTGTGAACGCCGCCAGCCCGTTATCGTTTGCGATGAAGACCCAGGTGACCCCGGTCGAGTCGGTCCAGACGGCTGGTTGTGTCAGCACCTCGCCGCCTTGCGGCAGCGCCAGAAGCTGTAGCTCGCCTCCAGTTTTGCCGGGACCTCCCTGACCTGAGAGGTTCTGCCGGTTCAGCAGCCGAACCATCGCGTCCTTTCCGGACTGCACCGCCATGTATGGCGTTGTGCTGTTCGATTGCGGTGGTAGCAGGGCGGGCGATGTGCTGCCAAGGTCGTTGTCCGCGTTTTGCAGTTGGGCGAAGTTGGTCGGCGTATAGCTGTCCACTGGAATACCGCCACTGCTGGCGGCGCTCGCGTTCAACTCGATGACAGAGTCGCCCCAGTCAAAGTTCGACGGATCGTAGGTCCCATTGCCGGTCGCGAAGAGGATATTGTCCGTGACCGGATCGACAGCCACCGGGCCGCGCGCCCAGACGCCGGCTTGCTGTTGAGCGCAATCCGGTATGCCTGGCTGCTCGACGAAATGGACTGTCTGGTCAGAGCAGAGTACATTGAAGACTGTTTGGGCGCCGGTCGCGAGGTTGATGGCGACGACGTGTCCCTGGTAGTCGCCGTTGTCGCCAGGGTATCCCGCGGTTGTCATGTAGAGATAACTGGTGCCTGCGATGTAAGCGACATTGAGCGTGCTGCTGCCCTTTTCATCGAAGCTTTTGAGGGTAACCAGTTCTGGCCAGCCGCCACTTTTCACTTCCACGCCGTTGCCCACAGCATGCTTGTGGATGTAGCCGTCCAGTCCGTATGTGTAGACATAAGTGCCGGAAGGATCAAGCGCCGGAGCGCTGGTAGTGAAGCACGGTTGTGTGCCATTGTTCACCAGACAGGTCCCTGGCGAATGACCTTGGCTCCATACCACCGCACCAGTATTCGCGTCGAGCGCAATCAAGCTGCCGTTGGTTGTGGTGACGAAAAGGAGATCGCGCGTACCGTCAGGTGTGATGACGTTGGGCTGCTCAACGGGCGCACTGTCCGTTCGAGTGGGCAGCGTCGTCTGCCAGACCTGACCTAGACTGGCAACATTCGCCTGCGTGATCGTCGTCTCGTTGGTGTTTACTCCACTCCTGGCCCCGCCGCCGTTGAACGCCGGCCACGCGAACTTTGGTCCCGCGGCGCCCTTCACCAAAGCAGTAGACATGAGTCCTTTGCCTATGGCAGCTTTAGCGTTCGTTGGTGCGACGGTGACCAACGAGGCCGCGATGAGGCACAACGCCAGCGCTAACCCTGTGGTTGCTGTCCGGATGTTCGGTAGATATCCTCTCATCATCTCGTACACACCCTCACTCCCCTGGCACAGCACGTTACGGCAGCCATCGGCGGGATCCAATGTCTGGGGGGTAGACCGTGCGGACTAGCGCCGCCGCATGCCGCGACAACCTACCGCTTCACCGATCGTAAACAACTGGGCTCTGATTTGCGGAAAGCAAAGGTCCAGATTGGGTGAATGTTACGAGTCGCCAGTGGAGATTTCCCGCCCGTGCCGCGTGGGATCGGGCACGTACGTAAGGAGTTGGATGCGGCTCATCTCGCATGGACCGTGGACCGAACGAATCGTCCATCGTACATACCCGGCGTCGCTTCAAACGCTATGCGGTGGCGTGAGGTGCACTGCACGATGTCTCCCCGGCGAATCCTCCAGCCTCGCCGATAGCTGAAAAATTACATGTGTTATATCGCGTCATTACATTTCTTTTACGCGAGAAAGCCATACTCTTCACGGTTCAGCGTGCGGTGTGAGATCGCTCGTGGAGAAAGGAACGACGAACGTGAAGGTGACTTTTCGCGCTTTCAGGATTCCCACGCTGCTTGTCGCGGGATGCGCGATAGCAATATTGAGCGGCTGCGCAAGCTCTTCGACGGCGTCAACAACCAATGCGCAGGCTGGTTCGGGCGGGCCTCCGAGCCAGATTGTGACAGCACCCGGTTACCATCTGACCGTGTTCGCGAAGGGCACTGACTCATATTTTGCCCCCGATGCGCTGGTTGACGACGGTAGTCACATCTTCATAGACTACCAGAACAAGACGGCCAAAGATTGTAGCGACGCCGCGACCGCAAACAGCACCGTCGTCGAATACGACTTACAAGGCAAGGTCGTCAAGTCGTTCAATGTGCCGGGACACAGCGACGGCATGCGAGAAGACCCAGGAAGTCACTTGCTCTGGGTGACATCCTGTGAGGATGGAAACGCACGCTTTGTGACGATTGACCCATCAGCGGGGACGATCACGCCGTACACCTTCCCACCGGCGCCCCACGGCGGTGGCTACGACGATCTGGCGTTCGTGAACGGCGTGGCGTTCGTGGCCGCTTCGAACCCTAACGTCAACTCCGCGGGCGTCAACACGTTCCCCGCGATTGACGAGATGACGCTCAGCGGCGGCACGGTCACGCTGAAGCCAGTCCTGATGGGCAACGCCAGCGCAACGGATGTCGTGGCGAAGAGCACGGTAACGCTGAACGAGGTGGATCCGGATTCTATGACGGTGGACCCGCAAGGCAATCTGGTTCTGGTAAATCAGGCCGGATCAGAGATCGTCACCGTGAGCAACCCGGGCACACCGCAGCAGGCGGTGACCCGCCTGCCGGTCGGCGATCAGCTCGACGACACTGTCTGGGCGGCCCAGACGCACGGCCGCCTGCTCGTGGCAGATAGCGCCGCTAACACGACCTACTGGATGAGCGGCGCGTTTGCTCCGAACACGTCGAATCGCTCTATCTTCACCGAAGCGCCATCCGACTCCGGTGTCGCCAGTTTCATCGGCACGATTGATCCCACCACCGGGCTGATTTCTCCAATAGCGATTGGATTCAGTAGCCCAACGGGCTTGCTCTTCGTGCCAGGCGCGAATAGCTGAGCCAGGTTCGAGACGACGCATAGGTTTCGCACCACTTCATGCTTCCTGGCACTGCCGGCATGGTACTGCCCCCATTCCCTATCGCGATAGGGAATGGGGGCAGCGCGCGTGAAGTGGTGAATGAGTTAGGAACGCGATGCTACTTTTTGCCCCACTCAGGCTTGCGCTTCTCGGTGAAGGCACGCACGCCTTCCTTCGAGTCGGGCGTGTCGAAGAGCGCGTTTTGCAGGTGCCGCTCGTAGGCGAAGGCGTCATGAATCGGCATCTCCAGGCCCTCGGTCAGCGCCAGCTTCATGAAGCCAATAGCCTTGTTGGGGCCGTCCGCGCACTTGTGCGCGAACTCCAGCGCCTTCGGCAGCGCCTGCCCCGGCTCCACGAGCTGGTCGAAGAAGCCGAACTCCGTCGCTTTCTCCGGTCCGAACGACTCGCCTGTCACCATGTACATCAGCGCCTTGCCTGGCCCCATCACGCGGCCGGCGAACTGTGTGCCGCCCTCGCCCGGTATCAGGCCCAGGTTCACCTCCGGCAAGCCGACCTTCCAGTTGCCGTTGCCGGCGAAGCGCACGTCGCACGACATCGCCAACTCCAGGCCACCACCCATGCAGTGCCCGTCAATCGCCGCGACCCAGACCTTCGGCGTGGCGCGGATCTTCATCATCGTCTCTTTGCTGGTCTGGCTCAGGAGGCCGATGTACTCGCCCGGCTTCTCCTTGATCTCCTCGATGTCGGCGCCCGCCGAAAAGAAGCGGTCGTTTGCGCTCGCCATCACCACCGCCTTGACGCCGTCGTCGTAACGGATCTCCGTCACGATGCCTTCGAGCTCGCGGATCATGGCAAAGTTGTGCGCATTGGCGGGCGGCCGGTTCAGCTTCAGGACACAGACGGCGCCATCCATCTCAATCGTAAAGAACTTGGGCTGTAGGTCGGTCACGGACATGAGGGGTGCCTCCCATCGCCGGGACGAGCGTTGTCCCGGCGCATACTACTCACTCAGCGGGCGCGGCGGCGGCCGCCGCGCCC
>CAYMHP010000354.1:0-5576 GCA_964390225.1 uncultured Solibacteraceae bacterium | reverse complement strand
GGCACGTCCAGCAGGTCACCTGCTTGGCTCCCTTGAAATTCTCGGTGTTGATCTTGTTCACCATCTCGACCATGCGGCGCGCAACAATCTTTCGCGGCGGATCGGCCGCCCAATCGGGGTGATCGGTGCCTGCGCCGGTGTGGCAATCGCCGCAGCACACGCTCAAAGCGGCGGAGAAAAGGCCCATGGTCCCCATGAACTCGTCTACCGGAATCCCTTTCAGCACCTGGATGTTTTTAAACGCCTGCTCGGACATCTGCGGCTTGGCGGTTGCCTGCCCCTGCGCAAAGGCGACGTGCCCGAACGACAGCGCGTTACTCAACCAGATCTTCTGGCCGGACCCATTCTTCGAGGGGGTTCCTGCAGGCCGGGCGAGATTGGTCCTGCTCATGGCCAGTGCGATGGTGAGCAACGCCGCTCCACCGCAAAAAATCAATCGTTTCCAACGAAGCTTCATCCTGAATTCCCCTTGATGCTCTCGGTGTGGTTAGACGGAAACCCTTATTGTATGCCACTCCGTGCGCCACGGAATCGCGGCGGCGAATGCTGCTACTTCTTCGCGGCGAGGCTCTTGTACACGGCTTCCACGAACATGTCCGTCGTCCAGAAGCCGGTTGAGGTCCCGTACAGCGGATCGTAATCGCGCGTGGGCTTGGAGGCTTTCACCTGCTCCAGAGTCATTCCCTTTTTGATGGAATCCTGAATGCGGTCACGAATGATCGTGACCATATCCCGATATTCCACTACATCGGCCTGGTCGCAAAGGCGTCCATGGCCTGGAATGACGTAGGTGCCGCCCTCCTGCTTGTCGGCGGGAATGGTGATCTCGATCAGCCGGTTGAGGGCGTCGACGATTCCGTTGATGCTGCCGCCACGTTGCAGGTCGATGATCGGGTAGCTGGTGGTGACGAAGATGTCACCCGTGCTGACCACGTCCGACCGGCGGAAGAACACGAAGCTGTCGCCATCGGTGTGGGCAGCGGGCTCGTGCAGGATCTGCACCGCCTCGCCGTTGAAGAACATCGGCTTCTCGTCGGTGATGTAGGTATCGGTCGGCAATGCGCCGAATGGGATGGCTTCCTGGTTGCCCTTCGGTGGAGCGCTCATCCGGTCCAGCACGGCCTGATGGGCAACCACCGCAGCGCCTTCGGAGGCATCCGTCAGGTTTCCGGCGACATTCCCACCCGTGATGGTGATGCCTGCCTTGGCGATCACTTCATTGCCGCCCGTGTGATCCGCATGCACGTGGGTATTGATCAGGTAACGAATAGGCTTATCCGAAAGCTTACGCACCGCGGCAAGCACCTTGTCGCTCATTTGCGCGAGCCCCGAGTCCACCAGTAATACGCCATCCGGACCAACCTGCACGGTAATGTTGCCGCCCGCGCCCACGAGCATATAAATGTGCCCCTGCACCGGAAGCACGTTTATCTCCGCGTTCTGCAGATTCGGCCTGGACGGATTCTGCTGGCCAAACGTGAGAAGTGCCGCCGTCGAGGCCAGACCCAATACGCGGAAGGCAGTCACAAGGTTGCGTCTCATCTGTAGCTCCAGGAGATTCTACTTGGCCGAGGCCTTCTGCACCCGGGGTTCTTTGGCGATTTTGAGCTCGTACTCGGGATACATCGTTTCCGCTCCACCGCGGGTTGCCTCCGGCGGCAGACCGTACCGCTCCGGAAATTCGCTCAGGAAGGTGTTGGTGCCGGGAAGGTGGTGAGGCACTGTGCCCCTGGGCCGCACCACTTCGGTGACGGCCTCGCAAGGATAGGGCGCGATCTGCTGGCGCGGGTCCAGCACCCAGTTCGTGGTCCGGATGAACGGTTCCGTGAGATATACCGGATCCGTGACAATGCTGACCAGCGTCAAGTAATCGCCATGGCGGATCCAGTGCTCCGTCAACGTGGCGCGGTCGCTGCGTGGAATGCCGTTGCGCCGGATCCAGCCGGTCTTCAGGTGCGTGGTAAACACGGTCAACATGTCGCCGTCCCACTTACCTGTCGAGAAACCCTGCCAGGTGTGCGCGGCGTACTCCGGCGGGTGCGGGCGGCCATCCATCCAGATGGTTCGCTCCGGAGCCTGCCACGAGATGTGCGTATGATACGCGATCACCTTCTGGCTGGTCGTGTCCACGTCTTTCCAGATACGCAAGTTGGCCGGTCCGCGCGGCCCGTAATCGGACGGGTGCGGCTTGCACTGGTGCTCCGGAAGTGTGAGCAGCGAGGCGTCCCAACTGTCGCCCCGCAGGCGGGCGGCGTCATTGATCGGCAAGCCGAGGTAATCGCCGATCTCGGGACCGGGGATGCGCTCAGGCTGGTCCTCATGAAAACGCGGCGCCCATTCGCCCGACGGATCGACTTGGGCGAACGCCGGGACAGCGACGAGGGTGGCCGCGAACAGCAAACCGTTCATGATTCTCCCCTGATGGATGTTCCTCACAGGCACCTCCTTGCAGCTAACGGGGACGATCTTAACACACGGATTCTGAGCTTATATTGTATTGAAGGCGGCGTTTAGCGGCTTACAGAAACCCCGCCGCCATGAACAGAATCTTGACTCCGCCACGCTGGCGCGCCCCGGGATCCCAATCTAATGGTCCGCGATCCACCTTTCCGAAATCCATGACGACGGCCCTGATCACGGCGGGAGCGCACGCGATCACCATACACGTCGCAATCGTTGCCGGAAGGCTCATCCCCACTTGCTATTTCAGAACTACTTTGGTGGTACCGGTATTGTTCGCGCTGTCCGCCACGCGCAGCACCACGACGTGCTCGCCGGGAGTGAGGTTCGTAAGATCGAGCACGAACGATTCGCGCAGCGAGTCAATAACGCCGTCGGCGGCCTCCACAGGCACCCAGCTCGAGGCATCCAGCGAATACTCGCAACGCCGCAGCGCGGAAGCGCCGTCCCCGGCTGAGAATTCGATGTGAGCCGAACCTGCGGCATAAGTGACCGTGCCGACGGTGATGCGAGGCGGTGTGTTATCGATGAGCACGGGAGCGCTGATGAGCTGGGCTTCGCGCGCCGATGAGGGCGGATTGGCTTCGCGGTCGGACGCGACGACGCGGAAGAAATACTTTCCATCGGCGAGGACGTCCGCATCAAAGGTGACGGAGTTTTCGTAGGTGTTCAACTTGAGCACCTTCCACTGGGTCTCCTCGTCGCCCCGGAAATACACGTTGTAGACCATGCGGTCGCCATCGGGGTCCTCGGCCTGCCACGAGACGGTGATCTGCTGAGAAGAGGAGCGCGGCAGGGTTTGCGTGGGTGTACCGGTGGAGGTCGACGGCGTCTCGCCGGTGTCCGTGACCGTTACGGTGTATGCGGCGGAGCTGGACTGCGAGGCCGGTTTGGCGGCCTGAGCGGTGCCCACCGTCTGCGAGATTACGTTAATACTCTTGACCACCGGCGGCGAATTTTGGGGCAGGTAGGACAACGAGACGCTGGTAATCGCCGGGGTCGCGCCGTTCGCACCCGCGATTTCGGCCTTCCACTGGACATAACGGGCGTTCGGGCTCGGGATCCGCGAAGCGGCCGGGTTCGTCAGCGGTTCGGACCAGTCGCTCCAGGTCCGGTCGGGTTTTGAAGAGTTGCCGGAACGTGTGCGGAACTGGAGAGTGCAGCCTGCGGGGAGATCCGCGCGCCAACTGAGACTGCCCCAACGGGACGCGGTGTTCGTATCGTGGACCGGCGCTTCGTAGACGCCGCTCGCGCCTGGTGCTTCGCCCAGGCGGAAGATGCGGCCCATGTTGCCCGTGGCGGCCAGCACGGAATGTCCGGCGGGCAGCAGGCGGGTCGTCTCGCCCTCGTTGGTCTGTAGCAGCAGCGTGATGCGGCGGTCGGGAGCCAGCGAGTAGATGCGCCCGTTGCCATCGGTGGAGAACAGAATCTGCTTGTCCACCGCGAGGAGATCGTAAACGTTCTCCTCCTTGGAGCTCCACAGCGTCTCGACGGTGTTGTCCGGATTGATCCGGTACACCGCGGACTTCTCCACGCCCGTGGTGTCCACCACGGGCGTGAACTGCGTCGTCACCTGGGGACTCGTTACAGCGGCCGCTTGCTGCGCCTGCTTGCTCGGGTCGGGGGTCTTGAGTTCCGGGCCGGGTCCGCTCTCCTGCGCCTCTACCGTGATCGTCGTGGTCGTGGCGGTCACCGCACCGGCGGCGCCCAGAGCCTGTTGCGCCTGTTGGGCGCTCTGCGCACGTTTGGCAACGCCCCCGCCGAGCGCCGATGCGTAGATCGTCCCATCGGGCATGGGCATGATCGCCCGAATTTCCGGCAGGCTAGCGTCGTACAGCACGAAGGCTTTGTTTTTCGCGGTGATGCGGTAGAGCAGGCCATTCGGCTCGCTGCCGGCGAGCAGGCGACCCTGGTTATCGAGCGCGAGCCCGGTGATGTGGGACTGCCCGGTTTCGTAGTAGAGTTCGCCCTTTCCGGTGGCGTCCACGCGGAAGATCTTCCCCTGGTCCCCCGTGCCGACGTACACAGCGCCGTCCTGTGCGGTCGCAAGCGACCAGATGTAGCGCGCTTTCGGCGCGAAGAACTCGCTGGCTTTGCCGTTTTCGATGCGATAAACGCGGCCGTCGGGCGAGGTGCCCGCATAGACCACGCCGTTGCGGTCCACCATGATGGCGAAGACCTCGGGCTGTTCAGCGGTCCAGAGCAGCGAGGCCTTTCCGGCCCGGTCGATGCGGTAGACGCGCCCACGGTGGCCGGTAGCGGCGTAGAGGGTGCCATCGGACGCTTGTGCGACGCTCCAGACCACCGGCTGGTCGCTGTTGAAGAGCGTCTCGAGCTTGGGCGCGAGCGAAAGCCGGCCGTCGCGGCTGAGCGAGACGCCCTCAAAGCGGCCGCGCACGAAATCCGTGTACGAGTTCATCTCCCAAGCAGCCGTCCCACTGGCTAACAATGCGGGAACCGCTGCAACGCACAGCGCGGCTGCCCGGAGAATGTGGCGCGTGAAAAGCATCATTCTTTTACATCCAACTGGATGGTCTTGCTTCCGGAAACGAACATGTCGCCGGCATCCACTTCCATTTCCCCGACCTTGGCGTTGCGGGTCTGCGTGATGCCTGCGATATTCGATTGCGAGCCTGCGAGCACAAGCGCTACAGAGGCCGGCGGGTCGGGCAGATCGGCGCCTTCCAGCTGAAATGCCGTATTGGCGCGCCACACCCGCACATAAGCCTTGTTGTTCGGATGGAGATTGTTGACCGTCGTAATCAACTGCCCGGGCGTGCGCGGGGTGGCTGTGAGGATCTGCCGGAAATCGGCGATGTTGGCGACGTTCGCGTCCGCGACCGTGAAGTACAGCGGGCCCGCGGGAGCTCCGATCGGCACTTCGTAATCCACCCGGCGGACGCTCTCTTTACCGTTCTCGCCGACCAGGCCGATCGCCAGTTGCAGTTTGTCGCCGGGGTGCACTTCGTGTCGCGATGGCGTTACCGAGTCGATCGTGAACTGTTTCTTCTGGTCGGAGGCCTCGATCTGTAGCGCCACGCGTTTCAGTTGCAACGTTTGAAACGCGCTCTGCATGATAAAGGCAACCGGGACTGCCGCCGACAGCGAGACCATCT
>CAYMHP010000353.1:0-5636 GCA_964390225.1 uncultured Solibacteraceae bacterium | reverse complement strand
CAGGAATGGCTGTCTTTTTATTTCAAGGCGCCCATGCACGCGCCCGAGGTTTACCCCGAGCACGATATTTTCATCCAGTTGATGAAGTTGAAAAACACGCTGCGCTGGATGCGGGGAGAGGATCTCATCACGCACCTGGGCCTGGAATATTACGACTAGTCGCAGTATCTTTTTAAAGACCCCCGGCGGCGGGAACGAATCGGATCCCCACCCGGGAACGTCTTAATCTCTAGGAGCACTATGAAAATACTGGTCATCGGGGGAACGCTGTTTATTGGGCGTCTCCTGGTGGAGGATCTACTGAAGGCCGGCCACGACATCGCCATCCTGCACCGGAAACCGAAGCACGACTTCGGGCGGCGAGTGGAAAATTTGATGGCCGATCGCAATGATGCGGAAGCCCTGCGAGAAGTTCTCACGGGCCGGCGCTTCGACGCTGTCTATGACAATGTTTACGATTGGGAGCGCGGAACCACGGCCGCCCAGGTAGAGGCCACTGTACGGCTCTGCGGTGGTGACCGTCTCAGCCGCTACATCTTCATGTCCAGTGTCGCGGCATACGGCGATGGCCTGAACCACAAGGAAAGCGATCCTTTGGCTCCCGATTACCACGCTAATCCGTACGTTCGGCACAAGGCCGGCACCGAGCGCCTGCTCTTCCGGATGCATTCCCAAAGCGGGCTGCCGGTGGTCACCTTCCGGCCCCCGTTTGTCTACGGGCCCGGAAATCCGTTTTACCGGGAGCAGTTTTTCTGGGACCGGTTGCGCGCCGGCCGGCCGCTCATCATTCCGGGCGATGGCCACCGGCTGATGCAGTTCGTTTATGTGAATGATCTTGTGCAAGCGATGGTGCGCGCCCTTGACGAGCCGCGCGCCGTCGGCGAGGCCTTCAATATCGGCGATCCAAAGCCCGTCACCCAGGCTGAACTGCTCGAGAAATTGGCGAAAGTCGCCGGCATCGAGCCCTCGCTGGTGCGCATTCCCCGCGATGTCATCCAGCAAGCAGGCGGTAACGCCGTCGATGAGCCGTACTATTTCGGCGAGTATTTCGATGTGCCGCCGATTACAGAGAACATCGGTAAAACCACCCGCGTATTAAAGGTCAAGATGACGCCGCTCGAGGCAGGTCTCAAAGAGACGTATCGCTGGTATACCCGCAACCACCGCCCGCGAACCGCGACCTTCGACTTTGACGACCGTTTGCTGGCGATGGTGAAGGCGGGCTCGCCTGCGAGTGTGTAGTTGCCCTTTGAAGTATTTCAGCCCTGCCCCATAAGGGCGGGGGTACTCGCGGATAGGCCCAAAGCCCGTCACACCTGTGCCCCGCATTCACGGGATTGACCGCTCCAAATGCAACGATTTACAATATATCCAGTTCATCCTGTCCTACAAAGCGGTGAGCCGTTATGAGAGCTACACGCCTTTCGATTCTCTGTACTTCCCTCGGTGGCTTGGTTTGCGGGGGGCTGTTTCTGTCAGCCGCCGACCAGAAGTCCACTTCCCCCGCGCCGCGCGAAACCGTTGCCAGACCGCTCACTGACAAAGAAAAGCGGAAGAAGGAAGAGAAGCTCCGCAAAGAGCTGGAAACTCCGTATCGCAAATGGCTCAATGAAGACGTAGCGTACATCATCACCGATGAGGAGCGCGCCGCCTTCAAGCGCCTGCAAACCGACGAAGAGCGCGAGCAATTCATCGAGCAGTTCTGGCTGCGCCGCGACCCGACCCCGGATACGGTGGAAAACGAATTCAAGGAAGAGCATTACCGCCGTATCGCGTACGCCAATGAGCATTATGCCTCGGGCATACCCGGCTGGAAGAGCGACCGCGGTCGGATCTACATCACCTTCGGCCCGCCCGACGAAATCGACTCCCACCCCTCCGGTGGTACCTACGAGCGGCCCCCCGAAGAGGGTGGCGGAACTACGACCACCTTCCCGTTCGAGGATTGGCGCTATCGCTACATCGACGGGATCGGCAACGACGTGAATATCGAGTTCGTGGACCCGACCATGACTGGCGAGTATCGCATGACCATGGACCCATCGGAAAAGGACGCTCTGACCTACGTCCCCGGCGCCGGCCTGACACTGATGGAACAAATGGGGCTCGCAAACAAGACCGATCGCTTCAACCGCACCGACGGCACGCACCTGGGCACTCCGCTCGGAGGCGTACAGCCGGCCAGGATGAATCAGTTCGAGCGTCTCGATCAGTTCACCAAGTTGCAGAAGCCGCCGCAGGTCAAGTTCAAAGACCTCGAAGCTGCTGTGAGCTCCCGGATCACTTACAACATCCTGCCGATGAAGTTGCGCGCCGATTATTTTCCAGTGACGGAGGCCTCTGTCCTCACCAACATTACGGTGCAGTTCGACAACAAGGACCTGCAGTTCCAGGCCAAGCAGGGCGTGCAGAAGGCTGTGGTAAATATCTACGGCCGGATCACAACGATGACCCGCCGGGTGGTGAACGTTTTCGAGGATACCGTTACAGTCGACAGCCCGGCCCAGATGCTGCAGGCCTTTACGCAGCGTAAGTCTCTGTATCAAAAGACGATTCCGCTAGCGCCGGGAACCTACCGGCTGAACGTTGTGGCCAAGGATGTGGTGGGCGGCAACCTCAACAACTACGAAGTCGCGCTCAACGTACCGCACATCGATTCCGACAAGGTGACGTCGAGCACGCTGATTCTGGCCGACTTAATCGAGAAGGTACCCACTAAGAGCATCGGCACCGGCCAATTTGTGATCGGCTCCTCCAAGGTGCGGCCCCGCCTGGATGACGTCTTCAAGCGCGACGAGAAGATGGGCATCTACTTAAAACTCTATAACTTAGAGATGGATGAGACGACTCGGAAGCCGGTCGGGTCAGTCGAATACGAAGTCGTCAAGAACGGCTCGAATGACAAGATCTTCGACTTTAGTGAAGACATTGCGAAGATTCCCGGCGCATCGGCCAGCCAGGTGACCATTGAAAAGCTCCTGCCCTTAGGGAGCCTGGCGCCCGGCCAGTACACGATTCGCTTAAAAGTTACGGATAAAAATCGTAATCAGGTGCTCACACCCTCAGCACAATTTACGGTAACCTAAGGGACAGCAGGGAGCCCCCTGCTTTATTGGAATTAGAAGAGCGTCGATGTTCAGCGCGAAGACGCACAGCTCGGTTATCTCCCTCGGTATGGGGATCGCCCTTCTCGCGGCTGTGCCTGTAATGGTCAGCGCGGCAGAGGCAATCAAGCTCTCCGGCGCGATCACCGGTCTGGTCACGAACTCCGGCGGTGCTCCGCAAATGGGTGCGGCCGTCCTCCTCTACAATCGCCAGGATCGTGTCTACGAGAAGGCTTTGACTGACGAGAACGGCGAATTCAAATTTCTCGGCCTCTTTCCCGACATCTACTCGGTGCGGGTCACTCTCGCCAATTTCATTCCGGCGGTGAAGAACAACATCCTCGTACAACCGGGAATGCGCAGCGTCCTGAATGTCAACTTGAACACGCTGTTCAGTTCCATTCAGCTGGCCTATCCGCCGGTTCAGGGCGGCGCATGGATGAGTGACGAGTGGAAATGGATACTGCGCGGCGCTGCGGCGACACGGCCGGTTCTGCGCTTCTCGGGTGACGCGCTCGCCAAGACGCCGGCCTCAAGCTCTTCCGGGTCCGTATTCTCGGAGACGCGCGGAATGGTGCAGCTCTCGGCCGGCGACGGCCCGCTGGTGACTGGCATCGGCAACGAAGCCGATATGGGCACCGCGTTCGCACTCGCGACCTCGCTGTTTGGCAACAGTCTTCTGCAAGTCAGCGGGAATCTGGGGTATGGATCGCAAACCGGCGTTCCGGTAGCCGCGATTCGCACCAGCTATCGACACAGGGCTGCCGATGATAGTCCGGAAATCTCCGTCACAATGCGGCAACTGCTGCTCCCCGGCCATACGGGCGGAGATGTATCGCTACCGATGCTACGTTCGGTCGCTGCAAGCTACGACGACCGTGCCGAACTCTCCGACGCGCTCTCGCTGCAGTACGGGTTCACCGTGGATTCGGTCTCATATGGCGATCATCTGAATTACTTCAGCCCGTACGCTCGCCTGGTTTACTCCCTCGGAGAGAATAGCGAACTGGCTCTCGTTTACACGTCCGGTGACGCGCGTCCCGACCTGGCGGGCATGGGAAGTGCGAATTCCGATTTGCAGAACGACCTGAACACGCTTGGGCTATTCCCGCGGCTCTCGATGCTGGGCGGCCGTCCCAGGATCCAGCGCGGGCGGGAGTATGAGGTAACCTACTCGCGGAAGATAGGGTCGAGGGTGTATCAACTCTCGGCGTATCACGAGTCCGTGACGAACGCGGCTCTCTCCCTGGTGACTCCCGACGACACGATCTACGACGGCGACCTTCTTCCGGATCTGTTCACTGGAAACGCCACTTTCAACGCGGGGAATTACCAGAGCAACGGATACACTGCCGCTGTCACACAGAACGTAGGCGACAACTTGAGCGCGACGGTCATGTACGGCACGGTGGGTGGTCTCAGTGCCGGCGAGGATCGGCTGCTGAGTTCGAGCCCCGACGAGTTGCGGTCCATGATTCACGAAAGCCGGCGCCAGACTCTGAACACACGTGTTGCCGCCACCTCGCCGTGGACCGGCACGCACTTGATTGCGAGCTATCAGTGGACCGGAGACCGCCGGTGGGTAATGCCCGGGCGGCTCTACAGCACACAAGCGATGAGGCCTCTGCCGGGATTCAACATCTTCGTACGGCAGCCGATTCCGGGACTTTCGATGCTCCCCTGGCGCATGGAGGCTACCGCTGATTTGCGCAATCTGCTGGCGCAGGGTTATCTCCCGGTGGCGACGGCCAGCGGCCAGCAACTCGTACTCGTGCAGACTCCGCGTAGCTTGCGCGGCGGCCTGAGCTTCATCTTCTAAGCAGCCCTGGCAAAGCCGCTACGAGCAGCACGGATTGTGTTCCTGTCGAGCGGTAAGCTGAGCCATATGGCGGCCGTATTCGGATTCAACGACGAGGAAATCAAACTGCTATTGGTGGCGGTGCGTCAGATGCGCCGAACGTTTGCCACGGCACGCGAGCACGCGCCGGATCCTTCGCTGGAGAGCTATGCTGCGCTTTACGATCAGCTGTTCGAGAAGTTGCGCGACATGGCCGGTCCTCTGCCGGAGCAAGTGGAGGACGTTCTCGAATAGAACGAGCGCGGCGAATGCTAAACTGGACGTGATCCGGGCGGTTAGCTCAGCCGGTTAGAGCGCCTGCCTTACAAGCAGGAGGTCCGCGGTTCGAGCCCGCGACCGCCCACCACCCGATCCTTTGATATCAACCCTTTGTGATCGGCGCCATCTTCCTATCCTCACCAAAACGCTGAAAACGTATCAAAACTGTATCAAAACCCCGTCACGCCGCCGGCTCCGTATCAAAACCCGGAGTCGACGACAACTCGTTAGCATTGCGGTTGATCCTGGCCAAAGCCTCCCGCTTCATCTGTAGCTTCATCTGGGAGTACTTCTTAAACACCTTGGCATCGGTCTGACGCAGCATCTGGGTCACCCATTCGTCCGCTACACCGCCGGCACTGAGCCGTGTAGCGTGTGTGGAGCGGAGATCATAGAGCCGGAAGTAAGGGACTCCT
>CAYMHP010000352.1:0-5724 GCA_964390225.1 uncultured Solibacteraceae bacterium | reverse complement strand
CAGAGCCTGCTCGCCCAGCGCCGCCTCCGCGACCACGTCGGCGGCCAGAAATTGCAGGATGCCCTCGACGCGGACGTGCGCGCCTGGGGTGCCCTTGCCCGCGCCATTCGTCCCGACGCCAGGGGCCGCCAGCACCTCACCGCTCCGCTCGAAGAGGGTCTGCGCCTCGCCTCCGCGATAGACGACGTGGCGAGTAACTTGATGTTTCACCGCCCCGAAACGCTCGACGACAAAGAACAGCAGCTCTACGAAAAGCTCGTCAAGCGCACACGCAACCTCGCCTCCGATCTGCGCGTCGTCTTCGGCCTCAAGCAGCCCGACGAGCGGGTCTACTACGTCGAGCAGACGCCCGGCGGGGGTCGTCGCGCCCCCCAGCCCAGCGTCTCCGCCGCGCCGCTCGCCGTCACCGAGCTGCTCCAGGAAAAACTCTTCGACAAGATCCACACCGTCGCCACCTCCGCCACCCTCGCCGTCGGTGGCGACTTCCGCTTCTTTCGCAAGCGGGTCGGCCTTCCCGCCGCCGAAGAAGTCGTCCTCCCGCTCACCTTCGACTACGTCAACAACGCCCTGCTTTACGTCCCCCGCATGCGCCTTGAGCCGGCCTATGGCGCCGCCAGCGGCCCCTACCTGCGCGAGCTTGCGGAGGAGATGCGGCGGTTGGTCGAAGCCTCCGATGGCCGTGCCTTCCTGCTTTTTAGCAGCCAGAATGCCCTTCGCGCCGTCCTCGACCACCTCGCGGACGAACTCCAAGCCGAGAACTATTCGCTTGTCGTTCAAGGTCGCGACGTGAATCGCGTCGAGATGCTGCGCCAGTTCCGCGATCGACCACGCGCCGTCCTCTTTGGCCTCAAAAGCTTCTGGGAAGGGGTGGACGTCGCCGGCGACGCGCTTTCACTCGTCGCCATAGATAAGCTCCCCTTCGACCCACCCGACGACCCCGTCAACGAGGCCCGCGTAAGCCGCATGAAAGAGGCCGGCGAAAACTGGTTCGGCGAGTACACCCTGCCGCAAGCCATCCTGCGCCTCAAGCAGGCCATCGGCCGGCTCCTGCGGAGCTCCGATGACCGCGGCGTCATGGCCATCCTCGACACGCGCCTGCACACCAAGAGCTACGGCCGCCAGGTGCTCGCGGCGCTGCCGCCCGCTCGCCGCACCTCCGACATCGCCGACGTCCGCCGCTTCTTCGACATCTCCTGATGTCACATCCAGAAAAAATCCTGTTGACAGCAATACAGGCTGGCAGTATCATGACCCGGTCATCGGCTTGTTCTTTCGTTTTCATGTCATTGTGGGAGAATCGTGCGCCCGTTTGGCGGTATTATGCCGAAGCATAGCGCAGTCCCGCGACGCACGGCTCGCCCTTACTCCCTATTCGCGATACTATTCAGCTCGTATGTAACGCCCGTAACGCATGTAGCGCCGCACTGTCGCGGCCGGTCACTGTAGAAGACTGTTACCCGCGCCGTATAGCGTCCCGTAGAGACTTCCCTTGCTCGCGCGCCTGACGTTCAACGCGCCTGTATTTTGATATGCGGTAGAAGTGGGGGTGTTGGATGTCCGCTCCTTCGCCATATGACTCGCTGGTCGGCATGACCTTTGGCTACTACCAGTGTTTCGAGCTGATTGAGCGCTCGGACCTCGGCCCGCTGTATCTTGCTCGCGCCGCTAACTCCGACGCGTCCTATCGCCTGCGCATTCTGCCCGTCCGTACCGACCTATCGCCGCAGACACGGACCGCGTACCTCGAACGCTTTCTGCGCCAGGCCGACCACGTCGCCACCCTCCAGCACCCACACATCCTGCCCCTCGTTGATTTCGGCCACGAAAACGGCTTGCCCTATCTGGTCTACCCCGACGTACCGCTCCGCTCCCTCGCCAGCCAGCTCGCGCAGCATGGCCCGCTCGATCTGGCTCCCGCTGGGCGCTACTTAGATCAGATCGCCGCCTCGCTCGCCTTCGCCCACGAGTTTTCCACGCTCCATCGCCACCTCACCTTGGACAACATTCACCTCCTCCAGGACGGGCAGGTCGCCGTCGCGGACTTCGGCGTGCGCCGCATGATTGAACTGAGCGAGCTGGAAGGCGAGGCGAATCCCCTGCGATTCAGCATCGAGACCGCCGCACCCGAGCAGCTCACCGGCCGGCCCGTCGAGCGCGCGACCGATATCTATGCTCTTGGCGCTGATCTCTATCGTATGCTGACCGGCTCGCCCGTCTTTGCCGGGCGCACCCGCGAAGAGATCGCCCGCCAGCACGTCTATTCCGCTGTTCCCTCGCTGAGCCTGGTGCGGTCTGGCCTACCGACCGAGCTTGACGACATCATCGCCACCGCAATGGCCAAGCGCCCCGAGCAACGGTTCCCGCACCCGGAGACGCTCGTAAGCGCGTACATGCAGGTCGTCACGCCCAACCGTGCGTCCCGCGTTTTCCCACCCGCTGCCGCGGCCAGCGCCAACGGTGCAATTCGCCGCGTAACCGGCGCGATTGCCGCCGGCCCGCGCCTGGCCACGCCTCGCCCCGCCACGCCTCGCGCGGCGCGCGTTTCCGCTGGTCCCGCCATATCCAACGGTCCCCGGACCCCCACGGGCGACTCATCCGACGCCGCGCGCCGCGCCTGGGAAGACTCATTCCTCTCCCAGCGTCCGCCTCGGCGCGGACGACCCCGCCGTTGGCTGCTCGTCGCCACCGCCGTGACGCTGATCGCCGTTATGCTGGGCGCGCTCGTCGTGCTGCGCGGCGCTCCACCCAGCACCGGCCCCGCCTCCGCCCACGTCCTCGTTGTCGACTCTTCCCCCACCGCGCCCGGCTCCAGCGACACGCTGCAAGTCCTCGCCAGCCAGTTGCCCGCGCTGCCGTCCGGGTCCCGCTACGATGCCTGGTTCATCAATTCGCAGACCGAGCTTGTGCTGCCTCTCGGCCCGTTGACGCTCCACGGCTCAACGTATTCGGTCGCGTATACCGCCAACGTCAGCTCCACTCTGCCCAACACCAATCTGCTCGCCGTGGGCGATACGTTCGAAGTGACGCTGGAAAAGGGCAACGCCAATGTCCCCACTGGCGCCGTCGTGCTGCGCGGCCGCTTCCCGCCCATCTCATTCGTGCATATTGACCACATCCTCGTCTCGTTTCCCACAACCCCCGGCAAGATCGGCCTGCTCGTCGGCGTCCTGCTGCAAACGCGCCTGCTGGGCGCCCACGCCCTCGCGCTCCAAACCGCCGCGCAGGCGGGCGACAGCGCGCAAGTCCAATGCGAAGCGCGCTCCGTGGTGAACATCCTTGAAGGGTCCCAGGGCCAACATTACCAAACCCTTCCGGCCGCCTGCGCCAGCTCCGACCCCAACGCACAGGGCGACGGATTCGGCCTGCTCGGCGGCCAGGCCTCCAGCGGCGCGTCGTCGGGCGCCAGCACCGGCTACATCGCCGAGGCCGCCGAGCATGCCTCGCTCGCGGCCGCGCAACCTGATGCCACCGCGGCCATGCACACGTACCTTTCCCCGCTCATCACGTCGCTAAACAACGTGCGACTCTGGGAAGCGATGCTCGACTCTGAAGTCACCGCCCTGCTAACAAACCCTGGGGACACCGACAACGTCGCCAACATCGTGACACTCGCTCAGCACGCCTACAGCGGGTTCGACGCCAACCACGACGGTACGATAGCCCCCATCGCGGGCGAGGCCGGCGCGATGACCGCCTATCAGCAAGGTCAGCTCATGGCGACGATTGCTCTCGCGCCTGGCTCGTAGCGCCGTCGCTAGCTCCGCAGCCCGACCACCACCGCCAGCGCGTGCTCATGCGTATCTGAGATGCTGACGTCAAACGCCGTCAGCCCGAGCGCCGCCGCCCGGGCGGCGGCGCGCCCGTGCAGACGCAACGCCGGCTTGCCGCCACGCAGCCGCACGATCTCGATCTCGCGCCACGCCACCGTCACCATCCCTGTGCCCAGCGCCTTCGAGCATGCTTCCTTCGCCGCGAACCGCCCCACCAGCCGCTCGACCTTCCACTCCGCCTGCGCCAGCTCCGTCTCCGTGAACACCCGCCGCAGGAATCGCTCGCCAAAGCGGCGGTGCGTCTCGATCAGCCGGTCCCGCTCCAGAAGGTCCACGCCGATAGCGACTGCTACCGGCGTGGGTGTCGTTTCCGCGGGCGGCTGTGTTTGCGCCGTCTCATCATCCATAGGGCGTCTCGTTTGCGGGCCCGCTCGCCTCCATCTGCGCCTCGCACTGAAGCACTGGAGTTGAGCCCGCCCTATCCGCGCTTTTGCCGTACGTGAGCGACGTGGCCGTTGGAGCTCGCGTGTCCCGCGCGCTCGGCTATGCTTTTGCCGTTCCCGTTTCCATTGTGTCCGTTCCGCCGATGCTCACCGCGCCCGATACCGTGGTAGCGGAAGCCAAGACGCGCCATCTCCGCCGGATCATAGAGATTGCGGCCGTCAATCAGCACCGGACCACCCGCCTGCTGGCGCATCGCCTCGCGCAGGCGCGACATATTCAAGGTCCGGAACTGCTTCCACTCCGTCACCACGATCACACCGTCGGCCTCGCGGGCGGCCTCGAATTCGTCCGCGCAATACGCCACGTCCCAGTCGGGAAGCGTGCGCCGCGCCGTCTCCTTCGCCACCGGATCGAAGACCCGCACATCCGCGCCACATTCGATCAGCCAGGTGATGATATCAATCGCCGGCGCGTCGCGCATGTCATCAGTGTTGTCCTTGAAGGCCAGCCCAAGCACGGCGATGGTCTTGCCGCGCAGGCTGCCTTGGCCCCCCAGCTCCGCCTCCAGCTTGTCAATGACGACATGCCGCTGGTCCTGGTTGATCTGCATCACGGCTTCGAGCAATTGTGGGTGCAGGTCCGCCTCGTGGGCCATGAACGCCAGCGCCTTCACATCTTTGGGAAAACAACTGCCCCCGTATCCGAGTCCCGCGTCCAAAAACGGCCGGCCAATGCGCTTGTCGTAGCCCATCCCCGCCGCGACTTCCTTCACGTCCGCGCCCAGCCGGTCGCAAATCCGCGCCATCTCGTTGATGAAGGAAATCTTCGTCGCCAGGAAAGCATTCGAGGCGTACTTGATCATCTCTGCCGTATACAGGTCCGTAATGACCACCGGCGCCCGCAGCGGCAGGTACAGCTCGCCCACGCGCAGCGAGGCGACGCGGTTCGCCGAGCCCAGCACCACGCGGTCGGGCTGGAGGAAGTCCTGCACCGCGGACCCCTCGCGCAGGAACTCCGGATTGGAGACCACCGAGACACCGATGGCGCCATCCACCAGATGCTCGCGCACGATATTCGAGACGAGATCACCGCTGCCCACCGGCATTGTGCTCTTGTTGATGATGATCGCATCCCGCGTCAGGTGCTGCGCGATGGAGCGCGCCGCGGACTCGACGTACTGCATGTCCGCCCCGGCACCGCCTGCCACCGTCGGCGTATTCACGGCGATGAAGATGTAGTCGGCCCCCGGCACCGCTTCGGCGTACTCCGTCGTGAAGCGCAGCCTGCCCGCCTCCACGTTCCGTTGGACAAGCGGTTCAAGTCCCGGCTCAAAAATCGGCAGCTCACCCATGCGCAGCCGCGCGATCTTCTCCGCCACTACGTCCAGGCACGTCACCGAATTGCCCAGCTCGGCAAAGCAGGTTCCCGTCACCAGGCCGACGTATCCCGTGCCCACAACGCAGATGTTCTTCATCTCGCCCGTACTCCTCAACTGCTCCCCGCATGTCCA
>CAYMHP010000351.1:0-5736 GCA_964390225.1 uncultured Solibacteraceae bacterium | reverse complement strand
GGTCGTAGGTGGACCAGTCATTTTTGTTGAAGCGGTCCTGCAAATCGCCCGTGCCCTCGACGTCAGGCTTAAGACGTTGCTTGGGACGCAAGTTGACCTGAACACGGCAGCGCGAATACTGCATGGCGACTCAGATCTGGAATCGCGCCTTGGCCGCGTATTCCTTCGAGCGCGCCGCCATCCAGCGTTACTCTTCGAATTTCGCAAGTGATTGACTGATAAGATGTTTGGTAGCGCTAACGGGGGTCGAACCCGTATTCGCCCGCCTCTAGTGTTTGCCTTAACCTACTGAAACGGCGACCTCAGCATTCGCCGTGTTCGCAGGAATCTCAGGCCGTTTGTACAAAACATATACATGAGCAAACCTGGCCAAATGGTGCGGGCTGCCCTTCCCAGACCAAAGGCGGCCAGTCGCGAAGCAGCTGCCTAATTCGACAGGCCCAGCCGCCATCCCAAGATTATATCCCAAGGCCGATCCAAGATCGTCCGAGTCGCGGTCGCAGTCGAGGTTACCTACGTAGGTCACCGGTACACATCCAGAGCTCTACAGAGGAATTAGCCACGCACCTTTGTGAACATGGCGTTCCCGCTCCGTGTATCGCCAGCCGGGATTTCCTCCTGCAGGACGTCCCAATGTTCCACCACTTTGCCGTCTTCGACGCGAAAGATATCCACCGCCACTATAGGCTTTGGCCCCCATCCGGTGTAACGCCCATGGACCATGACCAGGTTGCCGTCAGCGACGGCCATGCCCGGTTCGTAGGTGAGCGAGGTGAGGGTTGGAATCAGCTGCGCAATTGCTGCCGGACCGTCCGGGATCGCCGGATTGTGCTGCTTGTAGTTCGGGGCAAAGTATTGCTCCACCACTGTCGGATCTCGATCAACAAAAGCCCGTGTCAGTACTTCGAGCGCGATTTCCTTATTCGATTTGCTCATCGCTTATCTGCCCCCTTCTCGTACCCATAAACAGGAAAAGATGATCCGAACATCGGCGACTTGCTCTTCGACTGCGCTTCAGTCGCCTCGTCCTGAATGACGTCCCAATGCTCGACTAGGACGCCGTTCTCGACACGCACAATGTCCGCCGCGATCCAGTTCACAAGCAGGCCCATACCACTGAAGCGCCCACGCACAATGACAAAGTCCCCTTCCGCAACGATCAGCCCGGGTTCGTGCTTAAGGGTCGCCGGTATGCTCTTCACAAGGTTGAATAGTCCTTCGCGCCCTTGCTCGATATGGGCGCTGTGCTGGACATACTGCGGGGACCAGAATGTCTCAGCCGTGGCGTAATCGCGTTTGTTGAATAACGTGTCAAACGCCTTCAGCACGAGTTCTTTGTTCCTCTGTTGTGTCGTTTGTTCCATTTGGTTCTCCGGTCGAAAGGGATTCGAGTCTGGTTCTGCCGAAACCGTTCCCGGTCAACTCAAGCCGCCGCGTCTGCCAAAAGCTTTTCGACTTTCTTGTCGAGATCTCGCGCAATGGCGAGCGCGTCGGAATTTCCGTAGGGAGCAAGGAAACTCGCCATCCTGTCATACGAAAGATGCACCCCGTCCGGGCGTTCGTCGACGAGCACGGTAACGGGAGCATAGGAGCCGGCATCCGGAACACGCTTCGCCATTTCCTTCATGATGAGCGGATTGCCGATCAGAAGCCGATGCATCCGTGTCGTTCGGCCCGTATCGGCCTGAATGATCGCGCCGTGGTTCAGCTGCTCAAATTGCATGAGGCCGGTGCTTCCGGTGACTTTGTTGATGATGTCTTCGAATTCCGACAGGGATTGCGCCTGTTTCGTAGATTTCCAGAATTCGGCCATGTTCGGATGGCCGACGGCGGCGCCTATTCCGGCGACGACTTCGTCGAACGGCTTTGCGGAAACGACGCTGAATCGCTCGATCTCTACCTTCTGTATCATCTGACCTTCCTTTGGTTGAGTGCGTTTTGACGGTTCCAACTCGTTCAAAGACTATCGGCTCAATACGGAGCCGCTGACGATGTGGAATCGAGGAATGCCGCGGCTTGATTCGTGAAGGACTGGTTGAACTGGAATAACGAACCGTGTCCGGAGTCCGGATAGGCAAGCAGCATCGCATTGGGCAGGTTCTCGATCAGCCAGTAGGAATTCGCGATGGGAATCATCTCGTCATGAATACCATTTATAATGAGTGCTGGCTGCCGAATAGAAGCCAAGTCCCCAAAACGCTTCCCGGTGAATTTCTCCCACTCGCGGAACGCCATCATCTGGGCTTGCGCGACCTCACCTCCTGAAACAGGCTCCCGATCTTCTTTGCGTTCCATCAGCCGGCTGATGAAGGCCTCGCCTGCGGCCTGGCTCGATGGCGTTAGATCGAAGAAAATCTTCTGCAGGACACCGTAGTCTTTGAAACTCGCGTCTTGCAGGAATTTCGAGAGCCTGGGTTTCTCAAGATGCATGATGTCCTCGCCGCCGCGAGGCGCCGTTCCGACGAGAATGATTCTCCCAAAGATCGATGGTCGGTCAAGCACCATCTGCTGAGCGACCATACCGCCGAGCGAGAATCCGACAACGTCACAACGGTCAAGACCCAATCCGTCAAGGAAAGCGAGCCCATGGTTCGCCATGCCAGCCACCGTATCCGGCACCTTTCCGCTGGAGCGGCCGAGCCCGGCGCTTTCAAAAAGAATGACCTCGCCCCGCTGCGCAAGCGGATCGGTCACCGCCCGGTCCCAATTGTCGAGCGTCCCGGTAAAATGCTGGAGGAAAAGAAGTGGGGTCGCCTTACCGCTGCCGAAACGGCGGTAGGCGTATTTTTGGTCCTTTACGGGTAGGAACTGCGTCGGAGCGGTTACACTGCTCGCTTTGTCGGTGACAGGCATTTTTCACTTCTCCTTGCGCGAATTGGTAGAGCGCGAATTCTATTTTTCGAGGAGCGTGCCGAGTACTTCGGGCCATTGTTTTTCGAAATCGCTGTCACGCTGCAGCCCTCGTTTAAACAAAGCCCCTACGCGTTGCTGGGTCTCCGGCCAGGTCAGCGCGGTCTCGAATGAGTTGAGGGCATCCAAGAGACTGTCTGCGGACGGCAGCGAAACCTGGTTGACCAAATTCTTTGCCGCTCCGAGAGCGCGACTGTCGAAGGACGCGATCCGGCGGGCGAGCGTGTCGACGAAGGCGTCCAACTCGGAATCCGGCAACGCCCGGTTGACGTATCCGTACCGCTCCGCTGTCACGCCGTCGAAGTCGTTTCCGCCCAGGATGATTTCAAGCGCGCGGCCGCGGCCGACCAGATGGGGGAGGCGTTCCGCGCCCCCTCCTCCGGGATGCACGCCCACTCCGACCTCGGGCTGGCCGAGCCGCGTGTTTTCACGGGATGCGAAGCGCATGTCACAGGCAAGGACGAACTCGCTGCTGACGCCTCTAACGCAGCCACGAATCTTCGCAATGCTCACGACGGGAGATTTCGTGAGGCGGACGAACGTATCCATAAGGATGGGTAGGCCGGACCGCCCTGCCTCGGTCATGATGTTTCCGATTTTGCCGGTTAAATCAAAATGCGCCAGGTAGAAATCCGGAATCGCGCTCTCGAATACGAGGACTCGCAGACCCGGGCTGGCCTCTATCCGGGCGAGCAGATCCTGAAGGCTCTGGAATATGGTGTCGTCCACCATGTTGAATGGTGGATAGTCGAAGACGACCCTCCAGTAGGCTGGCGTTTCCTCGACGACCCGCACGGGGGCAGCAACATTCGTCTCAGGCATCTTCGTGCTCCTTAGTAAACTTCGAACCCGCGGTCCGGTGACGTAATTTTTTTCGCTTCGTAAGAACGCATGCGCGCGAGGCCTTCGTCGGAAGTGCACAGTCTGAGGAAGAGATTTCGTTCGAGCGCCAATCCTTCGGCCAGGGGCGTCTCCGTGGCGTTGCGGACGAGACGTTTAATGGAGCTGAGCGATCCTGGCGGAAGCGACGCCAACCGCTGTGCAATCTCCATCGCGCGGTCGATGGCCTTGCCGCTGACGGTCTCGTGGACAAAGCCTTTCCGTTCGGCTTCGCGGGGATTGAGCGGCTTACCCATGAGGATATGCATGAGGGCGGCCGGCATCCCAACTGTGCGCGGCAGCCTCTGGGTACCGCTTGCCCCAGGCAAAAGGCCAAGCTCCGCCTCTGGCAAGCCGATCAGGTAATCGCCATCTTCGGCGATGCGAAGATCGCAAGCGAGGGTGAACTCGAAGGCACCCGCGAGTGCGGTCCCGGAAATGGCGGCGATTACGGGTTTGGGCATGCTCTCGCAGAGTGCCATCGCCCTATCGAAGAATCCTCCGTGGTAACTCGCGTTGTCCGACCATTCGCGTTCCGGAAGCGCGCACCGCCTCCGCGAATTCGATTAGGGCGGGAATGCTGAAATGGCGATTGAAATAGCCGGGCGTCCCGCCGGTCACAATGACGACGCGAACCTTAGGATCGCCTGCAAACTCCTCCAGGGACGCGGTCAGCGCGTCACCCATCTCCTGGTCAAAGTACATTCTTCTTTCACTGCCGAGTGTAATGACGGCGATCCCATTGGTTACCTTTGTCGTCAGAACTTCGTTGTTCATCGATCTTCTCCTGCGAGAAATCAGTTCACGCCGACTAGCCTTTTATTGCGCGGGCCGAACTCCACAAAATTCCTGGGTTTACACGGTCTGGATGGAGGGCGAGCATCGCCTTATAGAGCTCCACCGCCGTATGTGTGTTCGAAGCCGCGCGATCAAAGTCCTCGATGTACTGCCTGGTTTCAACAAGGATTGCCGGCGCATCACTGCGTCCCGGCCTTTTGTGCCCCGCAATTACGACCTTCGGGTTAAGCGATCGCATCGTCGCGATCGCCGTAATCCATTCCTTGCGCTTGTCAGGGTTGGACTCGCCCAAATGGACATGGACATCGTTATACGCGGCATCGCCCGCAACGATCAGCCCGACTGAAGGAACATGCAGGCAAGTCGTATGGTCGGTGTCGGTGTGGCCGAGGAGAACGGTCCTTAGCTCTTCTCCTTCGAGGTCAATGCTGTTCCCGTCGATTTCCTCGGCAATCAGAAGCGTCGGGTCAATCTGATCGGGAAATCGCGGCCGCCAATAACTGTCAAGCGTTGAGGCCGCGAGCTGTCCTCGCATGGAGGCGATGACCTCTCGCAGTGCTACGAACCGCGCATGGGGGAATCGCTGACGGATGATATTCGCGCCGAAGAAGTGATCGCCGTGGCCATGTGTGGCGTAAATAGTAGTCAGGTTCTTTCCACTCGCAGCGACCCACTCAACTAGTGCCCGGTTTTGATCCATCGTGATGAAGGTATCGACCAGGACAGCGTCTTTCTCACCTGAGATGAGGGTTGACGATGTGGGCGACCACCTCCACTCGGTCATTCCGGGTGCAAAATCGCTGTTGACGACGAGGGGCCCCGCGCTGACAAACACGTCCCACTTCAACGAATGATTGGTTTTCATTTGTGGCGTTTTCCTTCCTTCAGGAGTTCCTGATAGCGAAAGCAACTGAGGAGGTGATCATTTACCAGACCCGCCGACTGCATGTACGCGTACGCGACTGTCGGCCCGATGAAGCTGAATCCTCGAGCCTTCAGATCCTTGCTCAAGGCCTCCGATTCGGGGGATATCGCCGGAATCTGTTCTGTGGTTTTCCGCCGCCCGAGTTTGGGCTGTCCGTCGACGAACCGCCAACAGTAGGAGTCAAAAGCGCCGCACTCGTCCTGGATCTTGAGAAACGCACGGGC
>CAYMHP010000350.1:0-5773 GCA_964390225.1 uncultured Solibacteraceae bacterium | reverse complement strand
CCGCTTCTTCAGCTGATTCAGCCGCGCATTTACGAAGCCCTGGCGGTCCTTGGCGGCGTGATACTCGGCGTTCTCGCTCAAATCGCCATGTGCCCGGGCTTTCAGGATCTCCTTGGGAAGCTCGTTGCGCAGCTCGTACTCCAAAGAGGCAATCTCGTCCTGCAACTTTTTCTTGATGTCGGTCATCGAAGCGGGGAAGTACCCCCGCGTCACATTATAGCGGACACGGAAAGAGACGATCTGTCGCGCAGGCTACTGCCCTGTTATGGTGACAGTCTTTGTGAGATCGCCTACTTGTATCTGAAACACGTTCGGCCCCGGCCGGGGTCCCAGGCGGACGTTGAAGCCGAAGGTGTTCGGGACGGCCGCATCTCGCGACCGCACCGAGATGATCTGCCCGCCTCCCGAAACGACGGTCACCGTGGGTTGCGCGTCGGTCACCGGCAGGCCCGATTGGTCGCTTACGCGGAAGAGCGCGGCGTCGGAAATTCTCGCTCCCGCCCGTCCTCCATCGGAGGTAAAGAGAATCGTCAGATAACGCGGCTGGCCCGACGCAACCCCGTACCAATACGGCACACGCGTTACGAATCCGGATGCCGACCCTTGGATCGCGATATATCCCTCATACTCCCCCGCTTTGAGCGCGGTCCCCGAGAAACTTACCGTGATTGATTGGGACGCGCCACCGTCGAGTTGCAATGACGCACTCGACAGTTGAGGAACGGGTCCGGCGCCCAGAGGGACTGCCGTGATGCGGAACAAATCCGAGTTCGTGCCCACGTTGGAAATCGTCAGGTTGCGCGATGCGCGAACGTCGGGCGGACCGGCTCCGAACCCGAGCGAGACCGGCGCGGCGGCCGCCGTCGCGTTCAGCGCGGCAACCATGTCGAGCAGACCCGCGCCGGCTTGCTGTGTGCGCGCAGGAGTTCCCGGGACAAGCCAAGCCTGGGCTGCACTGTTGATCAACAGCGATCGGTACTGGTCGGCTGTGAGCCCCGGCCGCGCGGATTTGAGCAGAGCCGCCCCGCCCGCCACCAGTGGCGCCGAAAAGCTCGTTCCTTGCTCGACGGCGTAGCCGTCCGGGCTATGGATCGTGGCGGCTGAATCGCTCATCTCCGCCGCGGTATAGAGGTTGGTGCCCACGGCGACGAGGTCCGGCTTTATCGAGAAATCGATGTTGGGTCCCTTAGCCGAGAAATCCGCGAGCCGGGCGGGATCCACATAGGCCGGCCCCAGCGTGAATTGCAGCGTGGCGGTGATGCCGCTGCTCAAGGCTGACTTGAGGGTTTGTCCATCCTGGAAGCTGATCATCTCGGCCGGAAGGGTCGCCGCGCCCACCGCCATGACGATCGGGGTTGGGCGGTCCGCATCTGTATACACGATGGCGCCGACCGCGCCCGCGGCTGCCGCGTTGCTCAACTTCACCTCGAAGAAACAGACGCCGCGCAGAATGAAAGCGATCGAACCCTGAAGGGAACCTTCAGGTAAGGCTGAGCACGCCTGGCCATCCCCATCGAGCGTCGACACGTCCTTCACCGGAGCCGATACGGAAGCGGAAGGCTTGGGGCCCGAGCCTGGGATCGCCAGTATGGGCGCTCTGCCGTCCACCAGGACACTCGCTGAAAACATGCGATCGTTGCTCGATGCGCCAACCGCAATCACCGAAGGAGCCACAGCGGGCGAACCAACCGTCGCCGGATCCGGCCCATTATTTCCCGCCGAAGCCACCACCACGAGACCAGCCGCCGCCGCATTGTCGAGGGCCTCTATTTCCGGGTCGTCGGCGAAGCGGACTGCCACATCGCTCCCGAGGCTCAGGCTGAGCACATCCATGCCGTCCGCGACCGCGTCGTCAATTGCCTTGAGAATGGCGTCTTCGCTGGCGCCGTCGTTCACTCCGGGTGTGCCGAATACCTTGTAACTGCCGAGGTATGCCTTCGGCGCGACTCCGCTGATGTTGGCCAATGGCGCGCTGACCAGCACACCGGCGGCGGCCATTGCCGTGGCCGTCCCGTGGCCTACACGATCGCGCGCGGAGGGGTCTGGGTCGGGAGTGTCGAACAGGTCGGAATAGCTTCGCGCGACGATTACCTTATTGTTGGTAAACTTGCGGTCGGAATCGGCATTCGTGATAGGAAAGCCATCGGGAATCGTCAGCGATGGGTCCTGAAATCCAGGATGGGTGTTGTCGATGCCGGTGTCGATTAGCGCGATTTTGATTCCCCGGCCGGCTTGGTCGTACCCCGACTGACTCCAGGCTTGCGGCAGACGATGGATCTGCAGCGCATGATCGAGGAGCAAGTGGAACTCGCGCACCGGATAGACTTTGCGGACCCCTGGGATCGTGGCAAGCCGGCCCGCCTGCGCGTCCGGAATGGTTACGATCAGCGCATTGACGACGTTCTCGAGGGAGCCGAGTACGTTTCCGTTGATCCCTCGGATTTCCCGGCTGGCAGCCCTTTGCTCCGCGCGGACCAGGGCGCGGTGCTCGCGGGCGGCATCGGACCGGAGGAGCGATCTGCTTCGAGCTGCGGCGGTTCGCGTGACGTGCTGCGCAACCGATTCCGTGGAAAGCTCGACGATATAGCGGTTGGGGATAATGCCCGCCGCAAACAGCGGCGCAGAAACGAGGAGGGCCCAAAGACGTTGCATGTGCTGGATAGTAGCGCTTGACTAATAGGTTAGAACGGAACAGATTCCGGTGCCAGGGAGGGGGCCGTAACTTCGGTTAAGCCGGCCGATTCAGCCGCGGCAGTCATGCCGCGGTTCCGAATGCACGACTGCCTCGCTTACCCCGCGGTCGCCCGCAGAATGTCGTCGGCCACATCCGCGGCTGCCCGCATCTCCGGCACATCGTGCACCCGCACGATGTGCGCGCCGGCGAGAATTGCAGCCGTTACCGCGGCTGCGGTCGCGAACCTCGTTTGCTCGGGCGAAGGCTGCGCCAGGAAGATCTTGCGCGAGGGCCCGACCAGAATGGGTAGTTCGAGCACCGAGAGCTGTCCCAGCCGGCCGAGGATCAGCGAGTTCTGCTCCTTGCGTTTGCCGAAACCGATTCCCGGGTCTACTACCAGCCTGCTTTTGTCGATGCCGACGCCGCGGACCCGGCTGACGGCGGCCTCCAGGTCGCGAACGATCGTACCCAGCGGATCGGGCATGGGGCCGAGCTTCGCCCAGGTCTCGGGCCGCCCGCGCATGTGATTCAGCACCAGACCGGCGTCGTGATTGGAGACGATTCGCGCCAGGTGTGGTTCGAACGTCAGCGCCGAGGGGTCGTTGATGATCTCGACCCCCAGCTCCAGCGCCCGCTCCGCAACCTCGGCCTTGTAGGTATCTACCGAGATCGGAATGCCCAGGCGCCCTTTCAGCCGCTTTAAAACCGGAATCAATCGCCGCATCTCTTCGGCGGCGGAGATTCTTGCCGAGCCGGGCTTGGTCGATTCCGCGCCCACATCGAGAATATCCGCGCCGTGCTCTTCCAACTCCAAGGCGCGCGCAAATGCCCGGTCGGGGTCGGAGTACTTGCCGCCATCGGAAAAAGAATCGGGAGTCACATTCAGCACCCCCATAATCACGGTGCGGTCGCCGAGTGGGATCTCGCGCTGTTTCACCTTCCAGTAAAAGAGCTTTCTCACAGGCTAATCGACCAGCACGAGATGGTAGTTCTTCTTGCCGGCGCGTAGCAGCAGCGCGCCGGGCCACTTCAGATCCTCTTTGGACACGGTTTTCTGCGGCTCGTTTTGGCGCTGGTTATTCAGGTAGACGCCGCCGCCCTCCACCAGCTTACGGGCCGCGGCCTTGCTTTCCGCCAGGCGCGTTCGGACCAACAGATCGGGCAGCTTGATCTGCGCTTCGAACTCGGCCGCCGTCATTTCCGTCACCGGCACCTCGCGCGCCAGCAGCGCGATCGTCTCCCTCCCGGGAATCTCTTCGGAAGCCGAGAACAGAATGCGGCTGGCGGCTTCCACCGCGCGAACGGTTTCAGGGCCGTGCACGATGCCTGTGCACTCGGCAGCCAGCACCTGCTGCGCTTGACGCCGCTCCGGGTGCGCCTCGACCTCGCGCGCCAGTTCCTCGATGCGCTCTTTCGGCAGAAACGTGAACAGCTTGAGATACCGGACCGCGTCGTCGTCCGCCGTCTGGATCCAGTATTGGTACATCTGGTACGGAGTGGTGCGCCTGGCGTCCAGCCACACCGCGCCCTCCTCCGTTTTTCCGAATTTCTTGCCCGTGGTGGTGGTCAGCAGGGGGAAGGTGATCCCCTCGCCGCGCTGCCCGAGCACCCGCCGGATCAGCTCTTTGCCCGAGAGAATATTCCCCCATTGATCGCGCCCGCCCATCTGGATGGAACAGCCGTAGTGCTGATGGAGGTGCAGGAAATCGTAAGCCTGCAGCAACATATAGCTGAACTCGGTGTAGGAGATGCCCTGGTCGCGTTCTTCCAGGCGGATGCGCACCGAATCGCGCTTGATCATCTCATTCACGGAGAAGTGCTTACCGATGTCCCGCAGGAACTCGATAAGGTGCAGCGGCTCGAGCCACGCGGCGTTGTTCAGAACCAGGCCCTTTTCCTCGGAGGAGAGATCGAAAAACTTGCTGAGCTGCGCCGCGATGGCGGCCGCGTTCTCTTCGGTCCTCTCTTTGGTTAGCAGAACCCGTTCGGAGGTCTTGCCGCTGGGATCGCCGATCAGACCGGTGCCCCCGCCCACCAGCGCCAGCGGCCGGTGTCCGTGACGCTGCGCGTGTGCCAACGCCATGACAGGAATGAGGCTGCCCAGGTGCAGGCTGTCGGCCGTCGGATCGAACCCCACATAGATGGTGCGGCGCGCTTCTGAGAGATAGGCGTCCAGGTCGTCACTGGTGACGGCCTCCAGAAAGCCGCGCCAACGGAGTTCTTCCAAAAATGAGCTGGTACCGGCGGTCATCGAGAATTCAGAGGTGGATGAAGGCTGCCAGGAAACTGGCGGCATCCCCATCTTCGCACACCGCAGTGGGGGAAACCGCCGCGCCGTCGTTGTCGCGCCCCAACAGCCTAAGCATTTCGGCTCTGCAAAACCAAAGTTGCGAGCGCGAGAGGCGATCGAGCAGCGGCATGTACCCGAACGATAGGAGTAAAACGTCCTATATAGAGCAAAGTACCTACTCCGGATCTCCTAAACATTGGGCTTGCGTAGAAGGCTCTTAAATTTTAAGATAAAGTGGAGTAGAGATTCCGAATTAACACGAGGGATAGATGATTTATTCTCGGTCGGCTGAGTACGCCATTCGAGCGTTTGTCCACCTGGCGCAGGTACCCGAAGGTAAATACGCCATGGTTAAGAATATCGCTGAGCAAGAGGATATTCCCGCCCATTTCCTGGCGAAGATTCTGCAGCAACTCGCTCGCAAGGGTTTGCTCCGTTCCAGCAAGGGTCCCACCGGGGGCTTTGCACTACGGGTCGACCCGGGCGAAATCCGGTTGTTGGACATCGTTGAGGCTCTCGACGGACTGGCGCCTTACCAGCAGTGCGCCAGTGGACTATCCGAGTGCTCCGACGATATGCCTTGTTCGATGCACGATAGCTGGGTGAGCCTCCGTTCGCGTATCATGGATTATTTGGGGCGGAACACAATCGCCGACCTGGCCAAAGCGCTGGAGATCAAGAAGAAGAACTTGGCCGCCACCAAGCAGCGCAAAAACCGGCGTGCGGTTGCCGCCAAACGGGCGTAGCGGCTGGTACACGGGGCCGCTTTTCTCGAAATTGAAATAATCCGGAGGCACGATGGGACAATC
>CAYMHP010000349.1:0-5784 GCA_964390225.1 uncultured Solibacteraceae bacterium | reverse complement strand
AGGTGATGGAAGCCTTGCCGCTCATCTTTCCCAGAACCACTTCGCCTGACATGCCCGTGAGCGCGGGATGAGTTCCGAACATCGCCAGCGGCTCCTTCACCACGAGGTCGACGCCGATGCCCGATTCGCGCGTGAAATTCCGCTCGCCGAGAATCGGTTTGTTCACAGCGAAGCCCTGATTGCTCAAGCGCCGGACGAGTTCGCCAAGTTCCGGAAGCTTGGCCAGTTGATACCGCGTCTCGTAACCGTAGAGCACGTGGAGGGCGACGATCAGTTCCTCGAGGGCGGCGTTTCCGGTGCGTTCGCCCAGGCCGTTGGCGCAGCTATGCACGCACTCGGCCCCGGCCTCGACGCCGGCGAGCTCGGTTGCCACTGCCATGCCGAAATCATTATGCGTATGAACCTCGACCGGCAGGTTGGTCCACGATTTGACCATCCGGACCATGTGCTTCATGGCCTCGGGAAGGATGCAGCCCATGGTATCGACTACACCTACCGAATCCGGAGGCGCATCCTGCATGATTCGGGTGAGGAGATTCCGCAAATCCTCTTCGCGGGCGCGCGTCGTATCGTACGGGAAGTAAACCGTGTGCAATCCCCGGGCCTTGGCGTACTTGATTACCTCGACGCTCTTGCGGAGCACGTCTTCCCAGGTCCACTTGAACTGGTATTTGAGCTTCGGATACCCGATGGGGACCTCGATGATTACGCCGTGGCAGCCGCATTCGAGCGCCTTATCGATATCGGCGTTCATCGCGCGCGCAAAGGTGTAGATGCGCGACTTCAGACCGAGGCGGGAGATTTCCTTGATTGCCTGAAAATCCTGTTCCGAGACGGCGGGCATGCCGGCCTCGATGCGGTCGACCCCGATCTCGTCGAGCTTTTCCGCGATCGCGATCTTGTCGGCGACGCTAAAGACGACCCCCGGAGTCTGCTCCCCGTCACGCAAGGTGGCATCGTGGATGGCGACGCGCTCGGGCAAATTCATCTGACCGCGCACTTCGGGCGCAAGGTTGTAGGGGCTGACCCACCATTGGTTTTCGACGTGGTAATTCCGGTTCATTTCGGCTCCTTCCGGACAAAGTCTGATTATATCGGCTCAGCCGAGCTTGACCATGGGCTCATCGAGTTCTTTGGAAGGCGCGACGCCACGAAAGGCGATGTTGAGCAGCGGTGGCGCCACCAGGGTGGTGGCCACCGACATGAACACGATGATCCCGTACACGCTCTGGGCCATGACACCAATCCCGAGACCAATCTGCGCTACCACCATTCCCACCTCCCCGCGAGGGATCATTCCGGTTCCGACGCGGATGGCGTCGGCGCCTCCCATCTTGGCGGCTCCGATACCACATGCGATGAATTTGGAGGCGATCGCCGCGAGAACGATGAGCATGGCCAGCGCCAAAGTCGATTTATTGGCGAATGCCGCGACGTTGAAATGCAGCCCGATGCCGACCAGGAAGAACGGGACCAGCAGCTCGGTAACACCGCTGGTCAAGTCATGCACGCGGTGATCGACACTCTCCGAAAGCGCCATGCCTGCCAGGAATGCTCCGACGATCGCCGCGACGCCGGCGTAGACGGCGAGGAGGGCGAGCGCGAACAACAGAGTCATTGCCAGCGCGAACTCGCCCTCGACGAGCGTGACGCGGGAGTGGATGCGCGGCATTACTCGTTCGACTGCGCGGGTTCCCAAGGCCGCGACAAATACCGTGAATCCGATGGCGATGCCGGCGGTCAACGCGATATCCAGATAGTTAACCGGCCCCTTGGCCATGCCGCTCACCAGCGCCAGTACGATGAGACCCAGCACGTCATCCACGACGGCCGCGGCGAGAATAATCTTGGCTGCCTCGGTGTGCAGCAGCCGGCGCGATGCGAGCACCTCCGCGGTGATGCCCACGCTCGTCGCTACCATGGCTGCCCCGGTGAATATGCTCTCGATGCGGGGTTCGCCCCACAGCGCCGAGATTCCCCATCCCATCAAAAACGGGAGCACCACGCCCGCCACCGCGACCACGAGGGCGGTGGCGCCCACGCGGATCAGTTCCGAGGCGCGCACTTCGAGTCCGACATTGAACAACAGAAACATGACGCCGAGGTCGGAAAGGATGCGGAGCACCTCGTTCGGCGCCATCCATCCGAGCACGTAAGGGCCAATCAGGATGCCGGCCAGAATCTCGCCCACAATCCCCGGCTGCTTGAGCCTTTCAAAGATCTCGGACAGCAGCTTGGCGGATCCGAATACCACCAGCATCGAAAGCGGGATTTGCGCGGCGCTCGAAGCGTCTGCCAGCGCAAGCATACAGTCATTATGCGGTACCGGTCTATCATCCAGAGCACAAATCGAGAGTAGCCGCGCGTCCACGAACGGCCAGCCGGAACCGCGGGGCTGTACGATTGCCCACGGCCCGGCCGTGGGTTACAGTTTCAGTTGCCATGCCTCGTGCCAATTCCTCTGCCTCCGTTGAGATCGACGTAGGGGACGCGCCGGAGCGCCTGCCGCGGCCGGAGCCGGATACCCCGTTTCGCATCCTGGTTGTGGGCGATTTCAGCGGTGGCCTGAGCCGCGCCCGCTCGCCCGTCCTGGTGGATCGCGACAATTTCGACGACGTGCTCGCGCGCATTGCTCCGGAACTGCGGATTCGGCTGGGTGACAAGGAATTGATGATGGTCTTTCGAGAGCTGGACGATTTTCGTCCCGACCGGCTCTTCCGCCTGGAACCTTTCCAGGCCTTGCGCGATTTGCGAGAGCGCCTCTCGGATCGTTCCACGTTTGCGGCGGCAGCGGCGGAACTTGCGCCTCAGCCCCAGGCGAGCCCGGCGCAGCGCGCCGCGAAGAAGCTCTCGGGCGCCGACCTGCTGCGCGAGATGATGGGCGATGCGCCGGGTCCTTCCCGTCCGTCCGGCCCGGCGAGCCGGGAGAGCGACTGGGACCGCATGCTGCGCGAATTAGTGGCGCCGTTCGCGGAGGCCAATCCCGATCCCCGCCAGCCCGAATTGATCGCGCGCGTCGATCGCGCCATTACCGGACAGATGCGTGCGCTGCTGCACCATCCGCAATTTCAGGCGCTCGAGTCGGCGTGGAGAGGACTCTATTTCCTGATTCGAAGGTTGGATACCGGGGAGAACTTAAAAGTCTTCCTGTTAGATCTGCCGGAAGCCGACGCCCGCACGCTGGAGCGGGTAGCGGTCACGGAGGCGGTGCAGACCCCGGGAGCCGAGCCGTGGGCCGTCATCGCCGGACTTTATTCTTTCGGCGGCGCACAGGAGGAGCAACTCTCGGAATTCGCGCGCATCGCCGAGCGCGCCCGCGCACCGTTCGTCACGGGGTTGGCGCCCGACGTGGTTGGCCTCACGCGTGTCTTCGGCGGCTTGCGCCGTTCACCCACCGCACGGTGGATTGGGCTGGCTCTGCCGCGATTCCTCCTGCGCCTCCCATACGGCAAGCAGACCGACCGCACCGAGCGCTTCGATTTCGAGGAGATGCCGGTGGAGCCCGAACACGAGCGGTATCTCTGGGGACATCCGGCGATCGCTTGCGCCTTTTTGTTGGGGGAAGCATTCAGCCGCGAAGGCTGGGACATGCGGCCCGGCGCGGTTCAGGATATCGACGGTCTGCCGCTGCACGTTTATAAGGTTGACGGCGAGTCTCAACTGAAGCCCTGCGCGGAGGTGCTGCTGACGGCGGACGCGGCTGCACTGCTCCTCGAACGCGGATTCATGCCGCTGCTGTCGTTCAAGGGCACCGACCGCGTGCGGCTCGCCCGTTTTCAATCGATGGCGGAGCCGAGTCAACCGTTGGCCGGAAGGTGGAGTTAACAAAAGGAAGCGCACATGAATCCAATGGAAACGCACGTGAAGGTGATCGCTATCCTGCACATCGTGTTCGGAGCCTTGGGATTGCTGGGGGCCCTGACTGTGCTGCTGATTTTCGGCGGTCTTGCTACGGGCGCGCTTTTCTCGCACGACCCCGGGACAGAAGTGCTCGGCGTACCCATCCTGGGCGGAATCGGCCTGATCATTTTCCTGTTCGTGGTGGTGCTATCTCTTCCCGGTTTGATCGGCGGGATCGCGCTGTTGCGCTACGCGCCGTGGTCGCGCATGTTCATGATCGTGCTGTCGGCCATCCACCTGATCAACATCCCCTTCGGAACCGCGCTTGGGATTTACGGGATCTGGGCGCTCACCAAACCCGAAACCGAGGCGCTGTTCGCACGGCGGCCGTACCAGCCGATGGCCTATTGATTCAGAGGCCGCCTGCTCGGGATGGCCGCCACGATCAGCGGCTGCGAGGTGGGCTGCGGCGCTCCGGCCTCATCTTCGAGCGTGACCGCCACCGCCCCCGTGGTCTCCAAGTCGACTGGCCCGCGCCGGACGTGGAGGGCCGTGCCATCCGTCTCCGATTGGAAGAGTCCCGCCGGCACCGGTTTGCCCGCTTTAGGAATAACCCACATTTCGTAGCGCTTGCCGGGCTGGGCGGGCGGCAGGTTGGAAGCCACGAGCAACACGCCTTGCGAAGGATTCACGAAGACCTTGCCTTTGGGCGGCTTCGGTTGGCCTTCCCCGAAAGAGGCCTCCGTGGTTTCGGGCCCGTTCAAAATTGCAAACGCCTCGTTGAGCCGGGTCAGTTCGATGGTCTGCAGCCGCGCGTCCTCTCGCAGCCGCGCCAGGTCACGCGCCACGTCGCGCTCGCGCGCGCTGAAGTAGACCGCGGCGAAGACCGAGAGCACGGCGGCGGCCGCCAACCATGGCGCCCAGCCGTAGCCGCGCTGTTCGACGCCGACAGAAGCGAGTATGCGGCGCCGCAACCTTGGGGGAGGTTCTGAAAGAGCCGGAGAACCGGTCAGCATGGTGGCGAGTTCCCTGGCCCGCCTCACTTCCGCCATACACACCTCGCAACCGCGATCCAGATGTTCCCGAATGTTAGTATTCGCCGGCTCCTCGGCCAGGCCGACGGCGAAGAGCTCGTAGTGATCGCGAAGTTCTTCGCAGCTCATGCCGGCACCACCGCATTCAGTTCGTCGCGCAGATTTTTCAACGCGGTGCGAACCCAGGTCTTGACTGTTCCGAGCGGCTGCCCCATGCGCTCGGCCATCTCGGTCTGCGAGAGGCCCTCGAAATACGCCAGCTCGATCACCTGACGGTGATTGGGGGGAAGCTTCTCGAGTGCCGCCTTCACTCGCCGGGTCTTATCGGAGCGGAGGATGTCCTTTTCCATGTCGCTGAACAGGGCCGGATGCTCGGTGGCCTCCAACTCCAGCGAGTTGCGCGCGCGCCCGGTGGCGGAGCGCAGGTAATCGATGGCACGATTCCGGGCGACGGCCAAAAGCCACGGCCCAACCGCGCCTTTTTCGGCGTCGAACCCCTGCACACGGTTCCAGACGCGCAGGAATGTCTCCTGCACCAGGTCTTCGGCGACGCCCGTATCCCGCACAACGCGGAGGATCAGCGAGTAAGCGAGCCGGCCGTAGCGATCGTACAACTCCGCCAGAGCATGCGGATCGCGGCGCTGCAAGCGCGCGACCAGGCCGGCATCTCCTTCCTCGGCATTCACGCCGAGCAATGTTGGGAAGAGTGACATCGATCAGGCGACCATTTTATATACGATGCGGAAAGCCGGCAAGATTGCGCTCGCCGCAAGATTCTCGCGCGTTCGCGACGGAGGGTCCGCGCTCTCGTGCTCTCGCGTGCAACCCGAAAGAGATCGAAACCAGGTCAACATGCATTTTTTTCTTGACTTTCATCGAGAACAACCTTATATATGAATCACATTGCGAT
>CAYMHP010000348.1:0-5785 GCA_964390225.1 uncultured Solibacteraceae bacterium | reverse complement strand
CCTGCACGCCGCCAGGAGGCTCCATCACGGGACTTCCGGGACGGAATGCCGCCCGCGTCCTGCTCAAGGATTTTGGCACCAGCATTGAGGCGGTCGCGGCAGGGAAGGCATGAGGCTCATACACCGCTTGATGCCGATGGGAAAAGCCGCGGCGGTGACATTGTTAGGGACCGTGACTGCCTTATGCTTCACGTCGATCGCAACCGCCCAGCAGCCGCTCGCCGCCAAGCAAGAGGTCCCGGATAATCCCGCGGCGCATCCCGCACCCGCTCAACCTCTGCCGTTCAGTCACAAGATCCACGTCGCGCGAAATTTACAATGCCGCGTCTGCCACACCAATCCCGATCCTGGCGCGCAGATGACATTTCCCGCTGTGTCGACATGCATGACCTGCCACAATAACATCGCTACGGATCGGCCGGCGATTCAGAAGCTCGCCGAATTTGCGAAGTCCGGCCAGCCAATTCCCTGGGTTCGCGTCTATCAGGTCACGCCCGGCGTCACCTGGACACATCGCAAGCACCTCGCGGCCGGTATGCAGTGCACCATGTGCCACGGGAATGTCGGCCAACTCGACGCCATGGCGCAGACGACGAGCGTCACCAGCATGGCGAGCTGCATCACTTGCCACCAGTCTCACAACGCGCCCGTCGTTTGTCAGGAATGCCACGCCTGGCCCGCTGAACAGTAGCATCCGAAACCCGGTTTTCACTATCTACGCGACGGCGCGTTCTGCAGGAGCGTGCGAATTTCCGCCGTGGCTGGTGCGTTGGCCGCTGCTCCGTTGCCGCCGGCGCGAACTCCGGCTGTGTTGGGAGGTGCGCTGCGACCCGCGGCAGCAGCAGCCCCGCCGTTCCCTACCAAATCAATGGGTTTCCGGCCGTCACTATCTACGAGTTCGGGGTTGGCCCCTTTTTCGAGCAGGTAACGCACGAGATCGGTCTTCCCCTTCTGAGCCGCGACGTGGAGAGCCGTCATGCCTTCCGTGGAAGAGGGCGCGCGGGAGATACGCATGGAATAGGTCTGTGTACCGGTGACTTGGGCATTCACATCGGCGCCGTGTTGCAGCAGCATGTCCATAATTGCCGGGTTCGCCGGCCCACCTGCGCTCGTCGATGCGGCCAGACCCGTTCCGCCCCCGCCCATGCCGACTCCGGCGGCCACCAGGAATGGCGTGAGCCCCATGGCGACGATGTTGGGGGAAGCGCCCTTGTCCAGAAGGGCTCGCACCGCTTCCCCGTCGTTGGCGATGGTCGCTCGCATCAAAGGCGTGCATCCCGTATTCAGAAACTCTTCGACGAAGCGCCCGCTGTTCCCTCCGCGGCTGGGGCGATGCATGTTGAGGGGAACGTTGAGATCGACACCGGCAGCCAGCAATGCATTGATCATCTCCATGCTGGAGACGGCTCGCCCCGAAGCGCGAACCGCCTCGAAACCCGGGCCGCCACGCCCTACGCGACCTCCAGACGCGCCCCGCGCAGAGCCTAGCGCCGCGGCCTTGCGATCGATGGCGATGTAGAGCGCCGTGCGTCCCCACCAATCCCAGACGCTCGGGTTCGCCCCACGATCCAGCAGCAGTTTGGCGACATCGTTATGGTCGTTGTCGATTGCGAGCATTAGCGCGGTCACGCCTTCCGGCGTCGGCAGATTCACATCGGCTCCTGCCGCGATCAGCGCGTCGACGCATTCGTAGCAGCCATTGCGTGCCGCATACAACAATGCCGTCAGCCCCCCGACGGGACGATACTGCGCGCGGGGCTCCGACGTGATCTGGCTCTCCCAATCTCTGTAGAGCGCCCGGGGTTTGACATCGGCGCCTTTGGAAAGCAGCAGCTTGACCATCGCGCCCGCATTTCTTGGCGCGGCGGCGGCCCACATCAAGGCGGTCTGGTTATGAAACGTTTCCTTCGCGTTGACGTTCGCGCCGGCTTGGATCAGCGTCTCGACCGCGGGCAACTCCCCTGCCTTGATCGCCAGCATCAACGCCGTCTCGCCGTCCTGATTGGGCGCGTCGGGTCGCGCGCCGGCATCCAGCAGAGTTTTCACCATCCGGGCATCGCCCAGCTTGGCGGCTTCGGCGAGCGGGGAGGATCCGAATTCATTCGAGACGTCCACTTTCGCTTTTTTGGCGATCAACGCGTCGAGGAGCTCGTAATCAACGCGATAGACGGCCCAGTGGATGGGGCGCGTGCCGTCGGGCTGCGCTTCATTCACATCCACGCCGGCGCGAATCTTCTCGAGGGCCGCTTTCCGGTTGCCATCTTGGATGAGGGTGGCAAGCGAACCCTTTTGGGCCTGCGCCCACAGCGGCACTGCAGCAGCCACACAGACCATTGCCAGGATGGTCTTCACACTTGCCGTCCCAACGAAAATGTGGGGCAGCCAATCGTGGCTGCAGCCGGCCTTCCGGCCGGCTGGACCCGCTGAAAGCGAGTCCGCAGGCTGCCAGCCTGCCCTACACCACATTGGGGTCGAGTTTGTCATGGTGCGCCCAGAGGCCCTTGGCTGCGTCATACAGGAATTTCTCCGGATCTTTCCATCTTCGGGGGAGGCCGTTGAGCACGCCTTCGTCCAGCATGTCTTTGGGGCCTTTGCCTTCCCGGACAGTCTTGAACAGGCGCGCACGAACTTCCTCCATCAGGTCGCGTTCGGCTTTGAATTCAGCCCGCGTCATCACGGGACCATATGCCGGCACGATCCTGGTCTGCTCGTTGCTGAGCTTGAGCAGGAGATCCATCGCGTCCACGCGGCCTCCGATCCAGGCTCCAGTGAAGTAATCGAGCGCAGGGTCGCGCAGCGGCGATGCGACGTCGCCCACCGCCAGAACATTCGAATTCTTGAAGTGGACGTAAATGTCGCCGCTGGTGTGCGCCATGAGTAGATAGCCGTAGTCGATCTGCTCGCCACCCGTGTTCAATGACCCGGTGGTCTGAAAAGTCTGGGTGGGGCGGGCCGCCTTCGGACGGGCCTTCTCATAACGATCTTCCGCTGGAACCCAGTAGTCGGTCGACATCCACTCGCGGGTGCGCTCATGCGCGATGATCTTCGCGCCCGCCGCCGCATACATTTCGTTATTCACCGTCTGATCGATGTGATAGTGCGTGTTGAAAAGAATTCTTACGTTCGGGACCACCGTGGCGCGCTTAGAATCGTATGCGCCACTGTCCACCAGCACTTGGCCATCGCTGGTAGACAACGCGACTAAATTGGCGCTTCCCGCGTCCACCACCGCCACCTTGTCGCTCAAACGTTGCGCTCGGAGAATCCGCGGCGACGCCCACATAGCGAACGCCCCGGCCACCGCGCCTTTGAAAAATTCTCTACGATCCACCTGATCTCTCACCCTATACGCCAGCGATCGTACCGGTGCTGTCGCCAAATTTGTCGCGTTGCAACCCCATCTTCTGCAGCAGCGTCAGGTGGAGATTCGCGATCGGCGTGCGCTCCGGCAGCACCAGGTGCTGGCCGCCGAGCTTCATCTTTCCGGCCCCACCGCCGACCAGAATGTTCGGCTCCGGGTAATTGTTGTGCAGGTCGCTGTTGCTCATGTTCGACCCGTACATGAAGATCGAGTTGTCGAGCAAACTTCCCTGCCCGTCGGGAGTCTCCGCCATCCTCTTCACAAATTCCGAGAACTTCTCCACGTGCCAGGTCTGGATCTTGACCAACTTGTTGATCCGTTCCAGATCGTTGGCGTGGTGGGAGACGGGATGGAAGGAATCGGGAACCCCAATATGGTTGTAAGTCCGGTTGGTGCCTTCCGCCACCATGATGTAAGTGGCAACGCGCGTCAGATCGGCTTGAAACGCCAGCGCGAGCAGATCGAACATGAGCTTCACCTGGTCCTCAAACTTGTCCAGTTCCCCGGCCGGCGCATTCGGAATCTTCATGCCCGAAAGACTCTTCGCGGACGCCATCTGCGTCCGCCGCTCGATCTCGCGCACGCTATCCAGATAGCCATCGAGAAGCGCACGGTCACCGCCGCCCAGTTCGCCTTGAAGCTTCTTGGTGCGATCCATGATCAGGTCGAGTAGGCTGCCGGTCTGGTGACTGATCGCCGCACGTTCCTGCGCGGTGTCGCCTTCCCCGAAGAGTTGCAGAAACACTTTTCGCGGATTGTACTCCATCGGCAGAGGCGAATCGGCATCGCGGAAAGAAAGCGTAGTGTAAGAGCCGCCACCGCCCGCGGCCACCTGAGCGGTCGTTTCCGAGGCCAATTCGAGCGATGGCAGAGGCGTGTCCTGGCTGATAAACTTCGCCAGAATCTGATCGAGCGTTGTGGCCATATGCGCCCGCGGACCGCCGGTATCCGGACGCGTCGCGCTCAGCCATGTCGCGGGATTGAACGTGTGAACCGATCCCGCCGTGGCTGCGTTCTCGAGGTTCCCGAAGGACGTGACATATTTCTTGTAGGGCTCCAGTGACGCCAGAATCGGGCTGAGCTTGAAATCGGCACCCGAACCGCTCGGCGTCCACCTGTCCATCGCCGGGCCGTGCGCCGTGTTGTACATGATCGCGCCGTGGGGAATGTAGAAGAAGGCTGCCCGCATCTTGGGAGCCGCGGCCGTTTGGGCCAACGCAGTGCCGGAGGGCACCATGGCATCCAGAAACGGCAGCGCCAGCTTCACGCCGGCGGCCTTCAGCACCGTTCTACGCGCAAGGTGCTTCTTTGTGAGAAACATGTGATCTCCTAAAGGCCCACGTTTACTCGGCTGCCGTGGTCCCCTCTTTGGAACCGGGTTTCGGCACGGCTCCCTGCTTCCGGAATGCATCCGTATTCACGATGCCCAAAACGATGGAAGAAAAGCTGTAATTGTCTTTCGCGGCCGCACGCACGACCGCGCGAACCTGCGGCATATCGAAGTACTCGAGCTGCCGGTTAACGGCGTACATCATCAATTTCTCGGTCACCGCCTGCGCAAACGTGGCCGGGCGATCGGCCAGCTGCGCCCGGAGTTCCACAGGACCATTGATCGGTACCCCGTTCGGCAGCACGGTGCTGGCATCGATCGGCGCGTTCGCTTGGCGGTCCACCGTCCGCCACTGCCCGATGGCATCGAAATTCTCCAGAGCCAAACCGGTGGGATCGATTACGCCATGGCACTGCTTGCAAGTCGCCTTATCGCGGTGTTGCTCGAGCCGCGCCCGGACCGTCTTCGGCGCCTCCCCTGCTTTCTGAGAAAGGTCGGTGGCAGTATTCGGCGGGGGCGGCGCTGGAGGCGTGCCCAGCAACTTGTCGAGCACCCACGCGCCGCGCAACACCGGCGACGTGCGGTCGCCATACGAGCTCCTCATCAACACCGCGGCCTTGCCCAGCAGGCCGGCGCGCTCCTTTTCCGGCAGCGCGACTTGGCGGAATTGCGCGCCAATGACACCGGGAACCGCGTAGACCCGCGCCAGCCGTTCATTCAGGAACGTGTGTTCCGAGGTCAGCAGATCCACCACGCTCCGGTCCTGCAAGAGGATGCTACTGATGAACTCTTCCGCTTCCTTCGAGTAATCATGCCGCAGTTGCTCGTTGAAGCCCGGGAACAACATCGGGTCCGGCTGCACGGAATCGAGGGTGTTCAGGTTCAGCCACTTCATCGCGAAACTGGTGACCAGGCTGGACGCCTTGGGGTCCGCCAGCATGCGCCTCACCTGTTTTTCCATTGCTCCGGGCCTGGTGAGCCCGCCCTCCGCCGCAAGCTTCAGCAGTTCTTCGTCCGGCCCGGTATTCCACAGGAAGAAGGACAGACGCGATGCCAGCTCCAAATCCGTGAGAGCAAACTCGGAATTGGGAGAA
>CAYMHP010000347.1:0-5794 GCA_964390225.1 uncultured Solibacteraceae bacterium | reverse complement strand
AGGCGATACGCGATACGCGATACGCGATACGCGATACGCGATACGCGATACGCGACATATCGAATTTCGACAGAGGCGCCACCTGCGAGCCAGGTCATTCGTAGTCTTGGCGTGGATCAAGCGAACTCGCACGACTCCGCACAATGTTGGCCCATTGCTGACACTGCGCGGAGGGACGCGCTACACTATGCGATAGAGGACGCCGCCGGGGGTTCAGCGGCGATACAGGCTGATTCGTCCATCGCGACAGGAGAGCGAATCGCTATGACAAGCACGACGCAGCGAAATGACGCAGACGAGCTTAGGAAAGAGCTGCTGGCGACCATCCATGCGAGCCGCGAACTCGGCCCCGAGATGGACGATACGCTCACTGACCGCTTCATGGAGCGCATGAGCGGCCTGCGCCCAGCGGGCAGCTACGATCAGGCAGGCACGCGCGCCCGGCTGAGCGCGTTGCTGCAGAGCGCGCGTGGCAGCGACTCAGCGGGCGATAACGCGCTGGCCGAAGACTTCATCGCGGGCATTCAGCCGCCGCGCCGCGATCCGCAGCCGTACGCCTATGGCGCCCCGCCCGCGCCGATGCCCTACGGCGCTCCGATGCCACCCGCTCCCAGCGGCGGCTTCGCGCAGGTCGCGCCGATGCTGATTGTCGCAATCGTCTTCATCGCTGCGCTCGCCGTGTCGGGAGGCCACCTGTGGTGGATCATCTTCTTCCTCCCGGCGGCCTTCGGCTGGAACCGCCGCAACCGCTATCAGCGGCGGCTCTACCGCGACCAGCGGCGCGACTATTATCGCAACGGGCGCATCCTGAACCGCGACGAGGTCTATCCGCCGCTGCCGCCGTCCCAGCAGCGCCCGCCAGAAATTCTCTAGCGAACCTGTAGCGATCCTCCAGCGATTCGCAACGCAGAGCGAGCCGTTCTCCTGAAATGGACATCAGGAGGGCGGCTCGCTCTTTTGTGTACGGTCAACCCTCTCCACCGGGCCCTCTCCCAGAGGGCGAGGGGAGTAGATTCGAGGCGAGGGAGCTATGTCGTCCGCACCTGCGAGCCGAGAATAGGTTCCCCCTCTCCTCGCAGGAAAGGGTGTCATAACGTGTTGTGGCATAGTGTTGTAGTTTGTCGCCCCGCCAATGTGCGAGGCTGCCAAGGAAGCTGAGAGCCTTTCTCCAAGTGTATGGCGCGACTTGGTGTTAAACGCTCCAGAACACCTAGTACGAGCGCGAATTACGGATGAGTTTGAGTGACCTATCGGACTGGACCACTGAGCAACGGTACCTCAGTGGCTTGTCACTCTGGTGAGCTGCGGATTGAAAGACAGAGGGGATCCTGACAGGGAAGAGCTGCCGACTGACAACATCCTAAGCGCAAACTGTAGTACATTAGGCCGAGCGCACGCGGTCGCGGCCGAGCAGGTGGACAAGCACGACGGAAACGGCAATGAGCCCGGCGCCCAGCACACCGGCCAGGCTCAGGCGCTCGTTCAGCAGCAGCGCGCCCAGCGCCACGGCGACCACCGGCTCGACGTAGACCCACACGGCGGCGCGTGAGGCGGGCATGCGGGTGAGCGCGACGTTGTAGACGACGTACGCCGCGACCGAGCAGACGAGTGCAAGGTAGAGCAGAGCGGCCCATTGCGCTGCGTCCAGCCGGCCGAGCGCGGACCACTGGTTGCTCGCTGGGTCAGCGAGCGAGAGCAGCCCCAACCCAAGCGCGCCGCTGAGCATCGTGCCGGCGGTCATTACGATGGGCGGGGTGCGGCGCATCCAGCGCTTGCCAAGGGTGGAGTAGACCGCAAAGGCGAAGGCGTCGGCCACCAGACAGATAGCGCCAAAGACGAAGCCGGCCTCGCGGGCGATGTGGATGCCCTGCGGGAGGACGATGACGGCGACGCCGAAGAACCCCACGAGTAGCGCGGCGAAGGTGGTGAGGTGCGGACGCTCGCCGCCGAACACCTGCGCGACGACGGCCGTGGCGGCGGGGATCAGCCCGACGACGAGGATCGAGGAGATGCCGGCGCTCGTCTGCCGCACACCGGTGTACTGCAGCCAGAAATAGAGCGTGTACGTGATCTGCCCCAGCGCGGCCATACGCAGGAGGTCACCGCGAGACACCTGCCGGCGGGCGACGGCTCGCGCCAGCGGGACGAGGAAGAACAGCGTGGCGATGGCGAAGCGGGTGGCGGCCAGCACAGTCGGGCTGAGGGTCGCCTGGCCGGGAACGGTGGCGCTGAGCAGGGCTCGCGCAGCGACGAACGATCCGCCCCATACGATCACGACGCCAAGCAGCCCCACGTAGACCAGCGGATGGGTGGGTCTCGCCTCAGTCCGGGCGGGAGCCGCGTTCGCTCGGCCGCCCGCTGCATCCAGCGGCTTCGCTCGCGCCATGCGCTTCTCCTCGCTGCCTACATACTCGCCCAGAGCAAGCGGCACACATGCTCCGCATTGTCGCAAACCAGACGCGCACCGAATGTGACGTTCGATCTCTACAATCCAAGATACGCTCGCCATATGATACCGTGTTGCGGCATAGTGTTGTAGTTTGTCGCCCCGCCAATGTGCGAGGCTGCCAAGGAAGCTGAGAGCTCTTCTCCAAGTGTATGGCGCGACTTGGTATCCAGGGGGTGAGGTCGACTACTTCAGCGCGGCGTGGATGCCCGCTGTAAGCTTCTGCTGGGTAATCTGGCCGACGTTCTGATCGACGATCTGGCCGTCGCGATTGATGAAGTAGGTGTCTGGCACGCCGATCAGGCTGTAGTCTACGACGGTCTGGTTCGTCGTGGCGGCGCCCGCGAGATAGGTCAGCCCGTGTTGCTTGAGGAACGCCTCGCCATCGGCCTGCGAGGTGTAGAGCGCGACGCCGACGATGATGACACCCTGCGCCTGATAGGTCTCGTTGGCCTGCGCGAAGAGTGGCGCCTCCGCCTGGCAGGGATCGCACGACGCCTCCCAGAAGTTCAGCACGACTGGATGGCCGCGCAGACTTGCCAGCGATACAGTGTGCCCCGGCTGACCTGTCCACGCGCTGAATGTCACGTCGGGCGCCGACTTGCCCACCAGCGAGACACCCAGCACACCCTTCGGCACGTTGTGCGCCTGCGTGTTCGCCGTGTGGATGCGGCTCACCAGCAGGAACGCCAGCGCGATCACCACGAGAACCGTCATGAACGCGCCCGCAATGCGCAGCGAGCGCGCTTGATGTGACTTATGCGGCTGGGCGTCTGATTCGCCGCGCCTCATGTTCTCAGCCATGTTCTCGGTTGGCGACGCCATCGCTTCACCTCCGCGCTGCGCTCGCGTGTCTCTGGCGCGCAATCAGACGGCGCTACTGCGCCAGCAGCGCCGTCAGGTCCTGGCTGAGCGCCTTCGGGTCGAAGCCATCGATGAAGACCATGCGCTGCTGTCCGGACTTGTCAATCAGGAAGAGCGCGACGGTGTGGTTCACGTCGCCCGCCGTCGGCTGCACGTAGATGTGGTAGGCGTCCCAGACGGGCTTCAGCTGCGTCTGCGTCCCCAGCAGCACCTTGACGGGAATGCTGACCTTATTCTTCTGCATGAAGGCTGCGGCGTCGCTGGGGGTGTTGCTGGGATTCACCGAGACGACGATCCAGTTCACCTGCCTCGCCTTTTGCGCGCCCATGAAGAGCGCCGTCTGATTCAGCAACTGCGCCTGAATGGGGCACTCCTGCGTGCAGGTCATGTCCATGAAGGTCAGGACCGTCGGGCGCCCGTGCAGCGACTGCGACGTGACCACCGCGCCGCTCTGGTCGGTCAGGCGCATCGCGGGAACCGGCTGGTTCAGCGCTGTGCCGCCCGCCAGCGCGACAGTGTTCGCGCCCGCGTACGCGAAGCGCTGATGAATCAGCGCGACCGCGCCCACCAGCACGACCAGCGCAATCACAATCATCCGTGAAATGTTTCGCAGTTGCATGACTGATACCCTGCGGCGAGCCTCGTTCGCCTAGTGGAAGATGTGGTCAACCACCATGGCGGCGAACAGCAGCGCCAGATAGTAGTTCGAGAACCAGAAGACCGTGCGCGCCTGTTTCAGCGTGCGAATCCGCATCAGGCGGATCGCCAGCGCGATCAGCCCGCCGCCCAGCAGCACAGCCGCCGCCAGGTAGAGGTAGCCCAGCGCGCCGATGACAAAGAGTGAGAGCGTACTCGCTACCAGCAACACAGTATACAGCACGATCTGGCGATATGTGGCCGCCTCGCCCTTGATGACGGGCAGCATCGGCACGCCCGCACGCGCATAGTCTTTGCGCAGCACCAGCGAGAGCGCCCAGAAGTGCGGCGGCGTCCACATGAAGATGATGACGAACATCCAGAAGGCCGGCCAGCCAATTGTCCCAGTGGCGGCGGCCCAGCCGACAAGCACCGGCACAGCGCCAGCCGCGCCGCCGATCACGATATTCTGCGTGGTCGTGCGCTTGAGCCACATCGTGTAGACGAGGACATAAAAGAGAATCGCCGAGACGGCCAGCCCAGCCGCCAGCCAGTTCGCAAAGACGCCGAGAATGACGAAAGAGAGCGCGCCCAGGACGATGCCGAAGATGAGGGCATGGGTATCGGAGATGCGACCAGACGGCAGCGCGCGGGCCTTCGTGCGGCTCATCAGCTTGTCAATGTCGCGATCCCAGTAGCAGTTGATGGCGTTGGCGCTGCCCGCCGCGAAGAGCCCGCCGATGAGCGTCGCAATGGTCACGCTGGCAGGTGGCAGCCCCGTTCCAGCCAGGGCCATTGCGGCCAGTGTCGTTCCCAGCAGCAACACGGTCACATGCGGCTTCATCAGGCCAATATAGCTGGAGAGAACGACGCGCCAGGGCGCAACGCTGGATACAGGCGCGGCTTGGGCGGATGACGCCGAGCTGACATGTTGCATGCAAGAGACTCTCTTTCGCGCGAGCTGCGCCCCCAGGCGACCTCGCCCACGAGGGTGAAGGTAGCGATACGCGCCGGTGGCGCCGACCGACTGACCGGCCGAGCGACCAGCGCCGGATGGCCCTGGATGGATGAGTACACGCAGGATGGAGTGAAGCAGGTGATGATGCGAGAGCGTTCACTCCCGATGCGATGTGGGAACGGCGCACTGGAGCGGTCGCGCAGGCTGCGGACAGGATCGGCGGAAGGGCGCCACGCGATGGCGCTCCAGACGACGCGCCGAGCGGCGCCGGGGTCGCTCATGGCATGCGCGGGTGAGCAGAACTCGCTCGCATGTCACAGGCGACCAGCGACGCCTAGCGACGCTCAGTGGCGACTAGTGCAGCGGTCCGGGCAGGAAGATTGGCAGCAGATACGCGATGACGCCGAACAGCACTGTCCAGTACCAGTAGTAGCCAATCGTCGTGATGCCCAGATGATGCTCCTGGGTGTAGCGTCCCTGAAGCGCGCGAACGGTGAGACCGATCACAAACATCAGGCCGAGCAGCAGGTGGTAGACGTGGTAGCCCGTGAGCAGCACATACATGCTGGCGAAGCCGCCACCGGATTGCGTGAACGGCAGATGCCCCATGTATTGGATCGTGCCGATCAGGGTCACAATCCAGAGGATCGCCGCGACCGTAACACCCACTTTCACCAGGCCGCCCATGCCTTGCCGCACCGCCCAGTGCGCCAAGATGAAGAACAGCCCGCTCAGCACCAGCAGACCAGTCTGAATGGTTGGCTGCGCGAGATCGATGTTCTTCGTGCCATCAGGGAACCAGAGATTATTGACGTTCACTCCCCGCAGGAAGATGTACGCCGTGATGAGGAAGAGCGCCGCCTGTTCGTTGAGTGGATGATGCGTCTGAT
>CAYMHP010000346.1:0-5794 GCA_964390225.1 uncultured Solibacteraceae bacterium | reverse complement strand
CTTCCCATCCGGCGTAGGAGCCGTCGCGTGCCAAATGTTCGGTGGCCACCATGGAGGAAGCGAGGTCCAGTTCCATGCCGCCGAATTTTTCGGGAGTGTGTATGGCAAGTAGTCCCAGTTCCGCCTCGCGCGCCAGCACCTTGCGTGCGACGCCCGGCTCCTGATGCTGAATGGCATCGAGGTTCGGCTCCACTTCCTTGGCCCAGAACTCATCGACGGTGCGGCCGATGGCGAGATGCTGCTCGCTCAGATCTTCGGCTGTGAAGATTTCGGCGGGAGTGCGTTCCTCGATGAGAAACGCGCCGCCTTTGACTTTGGGCAGTGCCGCTGACGTGGTGGGCATAGGTACATTCTACGCGTGGTAGGACATTGCCGGCGGTCTTGACGGACTTCACTTCAGCCCCGGCGGTAACGCCGGGAACGCCAGGGGACTGCGACCCCCGCCCTGACGGACAGGGCTGAAACTTTCAGCCGCGTCCGTGAGGGCGCGGGCCGGCCGAAAGAATAGCTGCTATTCCCAGCCTTCGCCGCCGCGCAGGGGGACGAAGCGGCACAGGGTCGCCACGCGGGAATAAGTTTTCCCGTCACGCTTGGAAATGACAAGCAGTTCCTGATCGGTGCGGTCGCCCACCGGAACCACGAGCCGTCCCGGATCGCTCATTTGCTCGAGTAGCGCCGGCGGAGTCTCCGGCGCTCCGGCCGCGACCGAGATGCCGTCGTATGGCGCGAGCTCGGGATAGCCCAGCGAACCGTCCCCGGCAATCACCGTCACGTTGCCGCCGCGCCCGGTGCGCGCCAGGTTTGCGCTTGCGACCTCGGCCAATGCGGGAATCAGCTCGATGGTCACCACGCGTGCCGCCAGCCCGCCCAGCACCGCCGCCGCGTAACCGGAGCCGGTCCCCACTTCGAGCACGGTTTCGGAGCCATCCAACTCCAGCAATTCCGCCATTAACGCGGTCATATAGGGTTGCGAGATGGTCTGTCCGTATCCAATATGGATCGGCTCGTCACTGTATGCGAGCAGCCGTCCTTCGAACGGCACGAACTCCTCGCGCGGAATCTCGCCCATGACGCGCAGCACGCGGTCGTCGCGGATGCCGCGGCGACGCAGTTGCGCCTCAACCATGTGCCAGCGTTCTGCAACCCAATCGGGAGCCACTTACACCCCTGCATTTATAATAACTTTGTGACCCATCAGGTGACTCTTATTCCGGGAGATGGCATCGGACCCGAAGTGGCGGAAGCGACCGTCCGCGCAGTGGAAGCGACTGGCGTCAGCATCGATTGGGATCGCGTCCAGGCCGGTGTCAATGCGCTCCAGGAATACGGCGAGCTGTTGCCGGAGGAGGTTCTGGCCTCGCTCGAATGCACGCACGTCGGCCTGAAGGGGCCCACTGCGACACCCATTGGCGGCGGGCACCAGAGTATCAACGTGGCTCTCCGCAAGAAGCTCGGGCTCTATACGAATTTCCGCCCGGTCCGCATGCTTCCCGGCCTGAAGACCCGGTTTCATGACCTGCCGTTGAACCTGGCCATTTTTCGCGAGAACACGGAAGACCTCTATTCGGGCCTGGAGCACGAGGTGGTGCCGGGTGTCGTCGAAAGCCTGAAAATCATCACGCAAAACGCGTCCGTTCGCATCGCGCGCGCCGCCTTCGAATATGCACGCCGCGAGGGGCGCTGCAAAGTGACGGCGATTCACAAGGCCAACATCATGAAAATGAGCGATGGCCTGTTTCTGAAGTGCTGCCGCGACGTGGCCGCCGGGTTTCCGGCGGTCGAGTACAACGAGCTGATCGTCGACAATGCTTGCATGCAGCTTGTGATGCGCCCGGAGACCTTTGATCTGCTGGTGCTGCCGAATCTCTACGGCGATATCATTTCCGACTTGGCCGCGGGCTTGGTCGGCGGCCTCGGGATCGTTCCCGGCGCCAACATCGGCGACCACCATGCGATTTTCGAGGCGGTCCACGGATCCGCCCCCGACATCGCAGGGAAGGGTTACGCCAATCCGACGGCCCTGATGCAATCCGCAGTCTTGATGCTGGGGCATTTAGGGGAGCGCGACGCAGCCGGCCGGCTGCAGAGCGCAATCGAGCGCGTCTACGCCGAATCGAAGCATCTCACTCGGGATGTCGGGGGCACCGCCTCGACGTGCGAGTTCACGGACGCCATCATCGGCGCTATTTAAAGCCGGCGCTCCCGCCACCGTTGTATCCGTGACAAAGCCTTACGTATTTTTACTAACGTTCGGCCCGCCGCCGCGCGTCTATTCAGCAGGTGAAGAGTATGAAGCGCGGGAAAAGACTTATGATTGTCGCGGCAGCCGCCCTGGCATCGGTGGGTCTGGGCGCGTGGATTTTCCGCGGCCACGGCGACGTGCAGTACCGGACCGCCGCCGTGGAGCGCGGCGAGATCGCCGACACCGTTTCCGCCATCGGAACGCCGAACGCCGTTGTGACCGTGCAGGTCGGCTCGCAGGTCTCCGGCAATATCATCGAGCTCGACGCCGATTTCAACACCAAGGTCCAGAAAGACCAGGTGGTGGCGCGCATTGACCCCCAGATCTTCCAGGCCCGCGTCGACCAGGCCCGCGCCACTTTGAACGCGGCGCAAGCGGCGGTCGTGAACGCGCAGGCGCAGATTGAAAAAAGCCGCGCCGATATGGCCAGTGCGCAGGCAGCCGTCGAGAATGCCAAGGCCAACGTGGTGAAGGCAAAATCCGCGGTCAACGATGCGAAGCCCAAGCTCGACCGGCGCATTCAACTGGTGAACGAGGGCGTGCTTTCGAAAGAAGATGGCGAAACGGCGCAATCCACCTATGACCAGGCCGTTGCCTCCGCCACCGCCGCGGATGCCCAGGTGGTTGCCGCGCAACAGAACGTGACTGCCGCCCAGGCCCAGGTCCGGGTGGCAGAAACGCAGCTTTCATCCGCCCAGGCGCAAGTGAAACAGGATCAGGCCGCGCTCGAGCAGGCGGAGGCCGATCTGGCCCACACCTATATCCGCGCCCCTGTAGACGGCGTCGTGGTGGCGCGCAACGTGGATGTTGGGCAGACCGTCGCGGCCAGCCTGCAGGCGCCGACGCTCTTCCAAATCGCGCAGGATCTTACGAAGATGCAGGTGGACACCAACGTCTCCGAGGCCGACGTCGGCCGCGTGCAGGTGGGAATGCCGGCGACGTTCACGGTGGATGCCTACCCCGGCCGGATCTTCCGCGGTGCCGTCAGTTCGATCCGCAAGGCCGCGATCAACGTGCAGAACGTGGTCACGTATGACGTGGTGGTGTCGGTGAGCAACCCCGACCAAAAGCTTTTTCCGGGCATGACGGCAAACGTGAAAATCCTGATCACCGATCATCCGGACGCGCTCAAGGTTCCCAACGCTGCATTGCGATATCGGCCCGACAATGCGGCGGCTCAGCGCAGTACTGCGGGAAGTCCAATCGCCGGCGCGTCCTCGAGTCACCGTCGGGGCGGAAATGCCCCCGACCAGCACGTCATCTGGATTCTCGACGCGAAGAACGATCCCAAGCCGGTGACGGTGGCGCTCGGAATCAGCGATGGCACCTTTACGGAGGTGACCGGCGGCCGTTTGCAGGAAGGCGACCGGGTGGTTGTCGCCGCATTCTCGAACAAAGGCAGCGCAGCCGCCAGTTCCGCCTCGCCGTTCGGAGGCGGTGGACGCCCGGCCGGCGGTCCGCGTGGAGGTTTCTAATGCCCGCCATCATCGAAATCCGCGATGTGCTGAAGGATTACCGGCTCGGCGAAATTCCCGTCCACGTGCTCAAGGGGATCTCGCTCGAGATCGAGCGCGGCGATTTCGTCGCTATCATGGGACCATCGGGGTCGGGCAAGTCGACTCTGATGAACATTCTCGGCTGCCTGGATAAACCCACTTTGGGCATCTACCGGCTCGATGGCATCAGCGTGGGCGAGCTAGGCCGGGACCAGCTCGCCGAGATCCGCGGCGGCAAGATCGGCTTCGTGTTCCAGCAATTCAACCTGCTGGCGCGCACCAGCGCTCTCGAGAATGTCGAGCTGCCGCTGCTTTATACGCACACACCGGCGGCGGAGCGGCGCGCGCGGGCTCTCGGTTCGCTGGCGGCGGTAGGGCTGGCCGGCCGCGAAGAGCATCATCCCAGCCAGCTCTCCGGCGGCCAGCAGCAGCGCGTGGCCATCGCCCGCGCACTGGTCAACAGCCCGCGGATTCTGCTTGCCGATGAGCCCACCGGCGCGCTCGATTCCCGCACCAGTATCGAGATTATGGCCATTTTCCAGCGGCTCAATCGCGAGTCCGGCATCACTACCATCGTGGTGACGCACGAGCCCGACATTGCGGCCTACGCCAACCGGAACATCCATTTCAAGGACGGCAGACTGCAAAAGGACGTCCGCATTGAGAGGCCGCGCGATGCCGCCGAAGAGTTGCGCAACCTGCCCACGGAACCGCAAGAGGAGCTGGCGGAAGTATGAAGATCCTGGCCGCAGCAAGAATCGCATTGCGCGCATTGCGCGTGAACCGGCTGCGCTCGGCCCTGACCATGCTGGGTATCGTGATCGGAGTGGCGGCGGTCATCGCCATGGTGGCCGTCGGCTCCGGCGCTACGGCGCGCATCCAGCAACAGATCCAGGCCATCGGCAGCAATCTGATCATGGTGATTCCCGGAAGCATCACCTCCAACGGCGTCCGCCTGGGCGGCGGGGCCGGTGTTACGCTCTCCGAGGACGATGCGAAGGCGATCGCGGCCGAATGTCCGGCCGTCGCGGCCGTCGCTCCCGTCGTGCGCGGCGGCGCTCAAGTGATGTACGGCAGCAATAATTGGGCGACCTCGATCCAGGGCACGACGCCGGACTACCTCGCTATCCGCGACCAGCCTGTCGCACAGGGAACCCCGTTTACCAATGACGACGTGAATTCCGGTGCGAAGGTCGCCCTGCTCGGACAGACCGTGGCCCAGAACCTGTTCGGCGGCGCCGACCCCGTGGGCCAGAGCATTCGTATCAAAAATGTGCCGTTCACGGTGGATGGCGTTCTCAGCCCCAAAGGCCAATCTCCGTCGGGCCAGGACCAGGATGATTTGATCCTCATTCCCATTTCGACGGCCAAGCGCCAGGTCGTCGGCGCCAGCCAGGCGAATGCGCGTTCCGTAGGTTCCATCATGGTACAAGCGGTGAACGCCTCCGCCATGGACGAAGCGCAGCGCGAGTTGGGGGCTCTGCTGCGGCAACGTCACCGCGTCCAACCCGGGCAGGACGACGATTTCAGCGTCCGCAATCTCTCCGATGTGTTTGCCGCGCAGGAGAGCTCGGCCCGCGTGATGTCGATTCTGCTCGGCGCGATCGCCTCGGTTTCGCTGATCGTCGGCGGCATCGGGATCATGAACATCATGCTTGTCTCGGTCACGGAGCGCACTCGCGAAATCGGCCTGCGGCTCGCCATCGGAGCCAAGACGCGCGATATTCTCTCTCAGTTCCTGGTGGAAGCGGTGACGCTTTCGATCTTGGGTGGAATCATCGGAATTCTTTCGGGTATCGGCGCCAGTCTGCTGATCTCGTACTTCGCCGGCTGGAACACCCTGGTCAGCCCCACCGCGATCGTCATGGCATTCGCCTTCTCCGGCCTCGTGGGCGTCTTCTTCGGTTACTATCCCGCGAGGAAAGCGGCCATGCTCGACCCCATCGACGCCCTGCGGTATGAGTAAGCCACTAGCGCTGGCGGTCGCAGCCGCCGGTGCTGTTTAGAGCGGCGGCGATCAGCTTGGGCGGCTGGAGGATCGAAAGCACGTTGTGGA
>CAYMHP010000345.1:0-5802 GCA_964390225.1 uncultured Solibacteraceae bacterium | reverse complement strand
TGAATCATCCCGTCATCGCACCAGCTCATTCCCGCCGGCAATGACACCTGGTGGTTAATTGCTCCTGAAGCATAGAGTAGTCTTCCGCCAGACATCAGGAAGCCACAGGACAGGGTGAATGCAATAAGGTATCGCCCGAGATTCATTCTCATAAGGAGGTATCCATGAAGCCTTTCAAGTTTCGGTAACTTACTCTGAATGAACAAGCCTTGAACTTAACTGCAGCGCCGTAAAGTATCGATGTCTAATACTCGGCAGATCACGCTCGCGAACAGCGGAACGTGAAGCGTGCATTTTTTACCACTTATTTCTGAAAGACGGCACTTACCTGCAATTGGACGGCCAGGCTTGGAGCAAGAAACGATTGAGCCATATCTCCGTGATCGCCGGCTGGCATATCCTAACGAGTAACTCACAGCGTTTCAGGCGCGCCGTAATGGTGAACAAGTCGCTGAACCGGGCCCGCTGCGACGGTGTACCTGCTCGAAAAGTAAACCTTCGTCAGGTCAAAAAACTTTCTTTCGTCCGTATTGCGGCGCCAATACGAGAACTGTCCAGGACGATGTGAGTCATGCCAGGTTCAATAGGTTCCTGAGGCACCAACGGACGGTCTACTGTGAGGCAGCCTCCAGTGTACAACAATCATAGTGGTCGTGACCGCGAAGGCGTACCAGTACGTTCGTCCTGGCGGGCAGCGCGAGCGCCGGGCGCCTTCCGCAAAAATTCGAAAACCGTTTCTCCCCCGGCCGCCGCGGGTAAGGCGGCCGGTCAGCTGCGAGCACATCGTCGACGTCTAGTTCCGCTGCCAGGAAACCTGCGCGATGGCGTTCCCGGTTGCCTCATAATATTCGACCGTGATGAGGTGAGTTCCCTGGGTGAGTATTTGCCGGCTGGTGTAGATGGAGGGAGCCCCGTCCCGCCACCGGTCCAAGATCGGATTTCCGTCAATATATATGCGCACCCCATCCGACGCGATCACGGTAAACGTGTAGGCGCCATCGCCGAAACTGAAATTGCCTTGCCATCGCACGGAGAAACGCCGCGGCGCCAGAGATTGGCCGGGAGAGGTGTAGAGCCAGTTGAAGTTAATCTGATTATCGGTTCGGACGAGAGCCGGCGTTCCGCTCAGATCGAGGTTGTTGTAATAGCAGCCCGTGAAGGCATCTGTGGCCGGAGCAGGGCAACTCGCGGGGCCGGGCGCTCCGGGCGAGTTTCCGGTACCACCGGGTGCGGGGGCTACCGGTTGCACCGTGACCGTCACGGATGCAGTCACCGAGCCGGCGGCATTGGTGGCCGTCAATGTATAGGTAACGGTGGCAGCCGGGGATACCGAGAGCGACGTTCCCGTCACGCGTCCGATGTTCTGGTTGAGCGAGAGGGAAGCCGCATTGGCAACGGTCCAGAACAAAGTGCTCGATTGCCCGGCTCCGATGCTCGCGGGCGCTGCGGTGAAGGAAGTGATTACGGGCAGGGCCGGCGCCGGTGCAGGGGAGGGCCCGTTCGCAGTCCCGGAATTGTTAATAGTGACGCTGATACTCAGACTGTAATTTATCTGGTTGAGGTCCGTTGCAGATAACGTGAGTGTATGAGCGCCGTCGGAGATATTCGCCGTATTGAGTAGAAGGCTGTAACCGGCTGCGCTCCAATACATCGGGATCGGTGCTTTCCCATCGATCGAAAGCCTCACGCCACTGGAATCCGTATCTTTCAGCATCGCGGCGGACACGCCGGTTAAGCCGGAAATGGTTTGCCCATTTTGCGGAGCTATGAACGACAAAGGCGAAGTCGAACCGGTTCCGCCGCCTGGAGCCGGGACCGGTGTTGGAGTGGGCGTTGGAGGCGGCGCCGGGTTTGTGCCCGGGCTCGTGATCGGGCCAGTGACCGGCGGCAACGTGGCGCCGTTATTCGGATCCATCACGACGTCCACAAAGCCGCCGAAATCCGTCGTCCAGAATCCATCGACACTGCCGATCCCGATCGCATGGAAATCCGGGTTCAACATATTGCGCCGGTGTGCGTAGGTGCAGGTGCCGTCGGCAGCCGGGTCACAATTGTTTTGCCAGCCGGTGAAGACAGCTTGTGCGGTGGGGAAACCTCCCGCAATGTTCTCGCCCCACGGCGTGTACGTATACCCGAATGCCGCGAGCCGGACGGCTGGGGAGCGACCGAGGCTGTCGGTATGACTTCGCGTGTTCTGAGTGGCCATGTCATTGCTCATCCACTGAGCCGCACCCTGCAACGTGACGGAAATCGCCAGCGGACCGGCTCCATTCTGGGCGCGATAATCATTGATCAACGTGAGAAAAGCTTTCTGCTCGCTGCCCAGCGCGGATACGGTGATCGGATTCGGGGTGGTCGGATCGGGTGTCGGAGGGGGCGTCACCGGGGGCGGCGGTGGTGTTGTCGCTGGCGGTGTGGAAACCGACGCGTTCGAGCCCGGCTCGTAGGTCCAATAAGCCGTTCCTTGGTTCGCGTAAATGCAGGAGACTCCGGCAACATTCGCGTCGCTGTAGAGCATGGCCGCCCGGTGGAGGGGATCCTGCCACAGGTTCAATACGATATTCGCAGGGTCCGTTGACGCATACGCCAAATTCTCGCCGATGATCTTGTAACCGATGCTGGCGGCCGTCGTATCCCACCCCTGATGAGGGTTGAACCCTGGCGACCCGGGAGGGTTCGTTACCATGTATTGCGCGAACTGCACGGCACGCAACTCGGCGTCCTTCATCCCGAGATCATCCATGGCGAGAGGCGAAACGCCGTTTTGCGTCCGAAACGCATTGATTTGAGTAAACAACCCGTTAATCATGGCGTCGTCGCACCAGGCCATTCCCGCGGGAAGGACAGTTTGGTGCGCGAGACTGGTTGTCGGCGGGACGACTGTCTGTTGAATCTGAATCATGCCACTGCCCGCGGAGATGGAAAAACGAGCGCCGGAAGCGCTCGCCCCCATCGCATTCGTGACGGTGATCGAGGTGGATCTCGCGTTCGGCGAGAGACTAATCTTGACCACGGCTATAACGCCGAAGGAGATCGTGGCCGTACTGAACCCGGCGTCCAGGCAGACATCGCCTGACGTCGTAGTAGAACAGAAAATACTCTTTCCGGAGGCCGTCGTATTCGGACCCGGATCGACGGAAAGCGCCGTGATCGTCGAGGCGTCGTAAACGACTGTCCACTGTAAAGCAGCCGGTGCATCTCCGGAGCCGGTGAGGGAGAGATCTAACGAGATTTGCCCGCCCGGAGCCGCGGTCCCGGAGGCAAGCTGAAGCGAGTACCCTTGGGCCAGGAGAGATGTTGTCGAGAAGCAAAAAAGGAAAGCCACACGGGATTTCGTAAGATACCGTTTGACGGCTGCAGCGTGCATACCACCTCCCAATCGCAACCATCGTAGGTGTGAGTGTACCTACGATCGTGAGCCGAGTGTAGTCGGTGGCGATAGGCAGGATTAGCCCGTAAATAGAGGTATCACTATCGCTGTATCACCGTTGGCAGTTAGCGAACGACAGCGGCACCCGGGGTTCTAATCCGCTCGTACACACAAATCGAGGATGTGGTTTTCGATGGAGATGTCGCCGGGGAAAGACACGCAGACCCCGGCGGGCGAGCAAGCGAAATATTCGTGCGGCCCCCTCCCGCATGGCTTCGGGAGTACGTGTCTGGTTGTGGGAAGCTAAGGGCCGCGACGTCAGTATGCGTCACCACGCGATCGAAGCATAGTCCCAGATCGCGTGAAAAGTACCAAAGTAAGAAATAGAAGGGCTATTTTTCTCTGTTTAAAGACGCTGCTTAGCACGGGCACCAGTCGGCACTACCGCTGCCAATCTACGACTCTGCCGGCGCATCCCAGGAGAATGGAACGGTTTCGGGATTAACTGCTGGAACTCCGGGTCTATGCGGAAGAGTAAGGTGTGCCGCCCGTTGTTCGCTCCCGCGATCTGCTACTTCTTCGCGATCAGCACTGGTACAGTGAATCCACCATCCCAATGGTGACTTTCCGGCATACACGTTACGCTTACATCCCGAGCAGCGCCAATGGACCGCCACTTCGCAATCGGCCATAACGCCTACCTCGCGAATTCGCGTGCAAAGCCGTCCGCATTCGCAACGCAACGATAATCTGCGGAAGCTTATCGAGTCGTCCCTGCGCGGGTGCGACTCGGTCGAAATCGCCGAAGGTATTCCAATTGCGGCCATATGCGAGACAGTAAAGCGATATTACGCTAAACCGGATAACGTCGCCAATTACCCGGTTGGAATAACCCAGAAGACTTAATTCGCGACAAAGATTTGTCAGGGCGCCAACTCTATCGGCATCGTCGGCTGTTTCTGGCGGGACGAACAAGGCAGGAGCACCACAGCCCCGCGCCGAATGGAACGCGGGGCTGGGTGAGCAAATTTGCTTACCAGACGAACCGGAGGCCGATCTGCAGCCGGCGCGCAATCGTGCCGTCCGGAAATCCCTGCGAGGCAGTCGGCAAACCGACGTTTGATTGGTAGGTCAGGGTAGGCACACCGCCCGGCGACGAAAGGACGTACTCGCGCGTATTGACTGCGCTGTAGTACGGGTGATTGAAGACATTGAACGCATCGAACGTGAACATTGCCCGATAGCGCTCGCCGATCGGGAACAGCTTGGCCAAGCGTGCGTCCAATCTTGCAACGTCGCCCGCCGTGTCCAGGCTGTTGATCGGCAGGAACGGAACGCGCCCGCCGAATCCGCTGCTGCTATATCCGTTCAACGTGCCATTGTTGGCGGACGTGAAACCCGTGGGCGCGGGTGTGGTCGCCACCTGGACCGTCGGTGTCGCGTGGGTGGGCGTGCTCGCGTAGAACAGCAGAGAAAGTTGCCAGTTATTGACGATGTACTTAGCCGCGGGGCTCTGGCTATGCAGCAACGTCGGACTCCAGACGGCACTCAATCCTAATCGGTGGCGAACATCCAAGTTTGAGGTGCCCTTGTCCGCCCTGTAGTCGCCGGGTAGATACGACTGCGGCCCGCCGCTGGCGAAGATGTTGGGAGTGCCGGCGCCGCCCTGACCCTCGTCGATGGCGTGCGACCAGGTATAAGACACCGACCCTGTCAGCCCGTGTGACAACCGCTTATTGAGTTGCAGGACCAATCCGTCGTACCAGCTGTTCAACGCGGCGTCGACGATGTTGATGCGAGCATAGCGCGGATCCACACGGTTTTGGCGAACGTAAATCGGCGTCGTGTAGGCGCTCGGCTGCCCGCTGGGTGCGCCGGCGATGTTATAGGTAATGCAGCAAACCGGCGGACCGATGTTGATATCGTCGACCGCGGTGAGGTGCAGCCCGCGGCTCCAGATGTAGGAGGCCGTGAACGAAAGATCCCTGGTGAGTTGCCGTTCGATCGCCACATCGCCTTGCTCGGTGTACGGCGCCCGGAAATTGGATGACGCGATGTTCAGGCTGACGGCGCCGGCCGGCGGGTTGAAGTTCCCGGTGTTCGGCAACACGTTCGGGAATACGGGGCCGTTGGCCTTATCGCTGGCGTTCGAAGAGTTCAGCGAGATCGACTTCTGGTACAAGCCGTTGCCCAGGATCAGCGTGTTGATCAGACCGCCGGGATAGCGGCCGTAAAAGATGCCGTAGCCGGCTCGAACCACGGTTTTGCCTTCCTGATCCAGCGAATAAGCAAAACCAATCCGCGGGGCGATTTCCTTGTTGTAGGTTGGAATGCGGCCAGTCGCTGGATAGTCCGGATTCGTCAGCGTCGGCTGCGGCAGTTTCGAGTAGTCATAACGGAGGCCGGCATTGATCGTCAGGCGCGGTGTGATC
>CAYMHP010000344.1:708-5832 GCA_964390225.1 uncultured Solibacteraceae bacterium | reverse complement strand
CGGCGGCAACTCTGATCTCGACCGTTTATCTATACAGATACGTGCCTAAGGGATTCATTCCATCGCAGGATACCGGCCAGATCAGCGGATCGACGGAGGGGCCGCAGGACATCTCCTTCGATGCAATGAAGACGGCGCAGCAGCAGGCCGATGCGATCTTGCGGGCGGATCCGGATATCGCGGCGCTTACCTCCAGCGTCAGCGGCAATGCGGGCCGGATGTTCGCGCGTCTGAAGCCGCGCGCGGAACGGAACGTCACGCCGGAACAGGTCATTGAGCGGCTGCGGCCCAAGCTGAACGGCGTGCCGATGCTGCGAAGTTACCTGATGAACCCGCCGCTGATTCGCATTGGCGGCATGGTGAGCCGAAGCCTGTACCAATACACGCTGCAGGCGCCCGACATCACCCAGCTGTACCACGCAGCCGCGAGTTTCGAGCAGCAAATGCGACGAATCCCGGGATTGTCGGACATCAGCAGCGATCTGCAGATTGCCAGCCCGACCGTCACGGTGGACATCGACCGGGAACGCGCCTCGTCACTCCGAGTAACCGCAGGGGGAATTGAAGGTGTTTTGTACAATGCATACGGGTCCGGACAGGCCTCGACGATTTACACGCCCACGGACGATTACTGGGTCATCCTGGAGCTGCTTCCGCGATACCAGCTCGATCCCAATGCCTTGCGAATGCTGTATGTGCGTTCCAGCGGGGGCCAGCTTGTCCCGCTGGATACGATGACGCGAATGAAGACGGGTCTCGGGCCGCTCGCAGTGGCCCACTTCGGCCAGCTGCCCGCAGTCACCGTTTCATTCAACCTACTGCCTGGTGTGTCGTTAGGCGACGCGGTCGCGCGGGTGGACGAACAGGCCCGCGAAACTCTTCCGCCAGGAGTGCGCACGAAGTTTCAGGGAGTAGCGGCCGAATTCCAAACCTCGTTGCGCGGGATGGGCCTTCTGCTCGCGATGGCGATCCTCGTGATCTACCTGGTGCTCGGCATTCTGTACGAAAGCTTCATCCATCCACTGACGATTCTTTCGGGCCTCCCATCCGCAGGGCTGGGCGCCCTCGCCACGCTGTTACTGTTTCATGATGAGCTGAACATTTACTCCTTCGTCGGGATCATCATGTTGATTGGCATCGTGAAGAAGAATGCGATCATGATGATCGACTTCGCCCTGGAGGGTCAGCGTGCACGGGCCGCCGCGCCGGCTGATGCAATCTATGAAGCCTGCCTGGTGCGCTTCCGTCCCATCATGATGACCACAATGGCGGCGCTGATGGGCTGCCTGCCGATTGCGCTCGGTTTCGGCGCGGGCGGCGAGGCGCGGCGGCCCATGGGCCTAGCGGTGGTAGGCGGACTAGTGGTATCGCAGCTGCTGACGCTTTACATCACTCCGGTGGTTTACGTCTACTTGGAGCGGTTCCACGGCAAACGGACGAAGCCATCGAAAGCACACAGCGAGCGGGTCCAGGGAAAAGCAGCGCGACCCACCGAGCAGCCCGTCCGGAGATCACCGGCAGCCTAGGATCGAGGTCGAACGGTAGGCAAGGCGCACACGCCACCCCGCCTGCTGCTTTAGGCTAACAGGTGAGGGTACCTACAGTCCCATGGAAGAGAGTACCAATCCTGACAGCGTTGCATCGGGCTGCTCCCGCACAATCGAGCGTGAATTAGTACGCTGCCGTCGAGCCCCCTGTCGAGGCTCTTCATTCTGGTTGCGCGTTCAAATTATTAGAGAGATGACATTATGATGAACTCCGCGACACGACTGTCACCGCAGAGGGAAAGTGAGGCGAGGAGGGTTGGCACCCGTTACTTGCAGGTCGCTGAGTGGTTGACGTACCTGTTGATTGCGCTTGCGATTATCAGATTCTGGATTGCGCCTCTCGGGTCGAGCTTCTGGCGCGATGAAGCTGCAACGGCGTGGACCGTGAAAGATGGCCTCGCGCAGATGTTTTCCAAACTTCAGGACTGGCCGAACATTTCTCCCGCCTATGGGATCGTCGCCTGGCTGGCATACCAGGCAGGAGGCCTTCGAGAATATGCCCTCCGTCTGCCCTCATTAATCGCGATCTGCGGCGCGACACTGATGATTTATCGTTCGGCGAAACTTCTGACGGGCGCCCAATCGGGAGTGCCCGCAGCCGTCCTATTCCTGTGCTCGGAACCGGTAATCTTCGCCGGCGCCGATGCCAGACCCTACGCCCTGCAGCTCCTGGCGATTTCGGCCTCGACGTTTTTTCTGATCCGCTGGCTCGCATCCGGGTCGCGCCTCGATGGCGTGGCGTATGTTCTAACGGCTGCACTGATCGTCCACGCGCACTACCTCGGCTTTCCAGTATTGGCGGTTCATGCGGCATACGCGGTCGCGCGACTCGCCGATGGAAGTGCCGTACGTCGCGGAGTCTTGCTGGCTGCTGCCGTTTCTATTGGGGTTCTGCTGCTACCGCTCGTCCCCACCCTCGCCGGGATGTATCCCAATCGACAGGCGCACGCTTATGCCGGCCAGCCCGGGTTTTTGGAGTTGGCGCATGAACTCGCTTCACCAGTATTGCTCTGCGGCATTGTAGTGGGAATTGTGCTCGCCATGTTCGCGTGCGGAGGCCTGGGCGCTGCGTTTTATAAAACTTCACGAGCGACCCTGGTATTAATGGTGGGTTTGTCCGTCGGCCCCGTATTGCTGCTGTTCGCGGCTTCGCGGTTGACACCGACCTCCGTGTTCGTGCCTCGCTATTTCCTTGCGTTACAAGTGGGCCAAGCCCTATTGGGAGGCTGGATAATGGGCGGGCTTCGACCGCCAGTCGCCCGGTGGCTTGTGACAGCGTGCGTGTTGGCCTATTCGATCGCAACTTTTGGGGAAGTGAGACATTTGCAAACGACTCATGGGCACGAGGACTGGCGGGCAGCCATGGCTGCAGTGCGGCAGGCCGCCGGCGATTCGGCGCTCCCCGTGGTCGTGCAGAGCGGGTTTATCGAATCATCGCGACAAACAGTCGACCTCGCGCATCCGCCGGGCTTCATCGTCGCGCCTCTCACCATCTACCCCGCACGGGGCCATGTGCTCATCTTTCCTTTTCTGTTGGAGGAGAAATCCCGGAATTATGTGGAATCCGCTATTGCTCCCACACTTGAGAACAGCAAACGGTTTATTCTAGTCACCTGTCTAGGTGAGCATTGGCCCGACTGGTTTCTGGGAAGGTTTCCCCGGTATACCACGTCGAGTCTTGGGAACTTCGAGGCCGTTAAGGTGACGCTATTCGCCGCCGAGAATTCGACCGCCCGCTGATGCTATGGGCCCATCTCAAGGAAGCACCGGCAGCCGTGCTACACAGGGCCGGGCCGCGCAAGCCCAAGGCACACGCCACTGACCTATAATCAGTGTTCATTTCGTGAATCGAGTCTTATTTGTTTTCGGCACCCGGCCGGAGGCCATCAAGCTCTGCCCTTTGATTCGGGAACTGCGCCGCCGCGACGAGTGTTCCGTCCGTGTCTGCGTCACAGCGCAGCACCGTGGCCTCCTTGACCAGGTACTCGCGGCATTTCAGGTTGTGCCCGACCGCGACCTCGACCTCATGCGGCCGGGGCAAACACTAGCAGCCCTTACGGCGCGCATTCTCGAGGCCCTCGACCCCGTGCTGGTGGAAGAAGCTCCCGACTTGGTTCTGGTCCAGGGAGATACAACCACAACAGTCGCGGCGGCCCTTACCGCGTTTTATCGCCGCATTCCTGTCGGCCATGTAGAGGCCGGACTGCGGACCGGCGACCCCGGGCAGCCCTTTCCAGAAGAACTCAACCGCGTCCTGACGGGCCGTCTTGCGCAATTGCATTTCGCGCCGACTGCTGGCTCGGCGGCGAATCTGGCCGCGGAGGGAGTCCCTCGGGACCGAATTCACATAACCGGCAACACAGGGATCGACGCCGTCCTTTACGTTCGGGATGCTCTCGCGTCGGGGGCGTTGCCTTCGTGCGATTGGCCGTGGCTGGATGCGTCACGCCGTCTGGTTCTCGTAACGAGTCACCGCAGGGAAAGCTTTGGCGCCGGCTTCGAGCGAACACTGCGGGCGCTGGCGCGTATTGCGGAGCTGCCCGATGTGGAGGTGGTCTACCCGGTTCACCCGAACCCTGAGGTGGTGAAGCCCGCGCGCCGCCTGCTGGGCAGCCGGGAGCGCGTCCATTTGATCGAGCCGCTTCCTTACGTACCGTTCGTTGACCTGATGCGCCGCGCCTGGCTGCTGCTCACCGATTCGGGCGGCATTCAGGAGGAGGCTCCTTCACTCGGGAAACCGGTTCTGGTTTTGCGGGACAAGACCGAGCGCCCCGAGGCAGTGGCTGCTGGAACGGTCAAACTGGTAGGCACCGACGAAGACCGGATTGTCGGAGAAGTCTCGCATTTGCTCACAGACCCGGCCGCATACGCGCAGATGACTCGAGTGCACAACCCTTACGGTGACGGCCAGGCCAGCCAGAGGATTGCGGATCTCGTCGGCGGCTTCCTCGCGCAAGTGAGGCCTTCGGAATGCGCCAGCCCTCGTTGATTTTGGTCCATCTGCTTGTCCGGTAGTGCCGACGGTCCTTTGCTGCCGTAGCGCTTCCAAGACATCAGCGCTTACAGCCGGAGGTACGAAAACGCGCAACGGGCCCCAGCTCGTCGTGATCGCACGCCCTAAACGGCCGCCAGGGCCGGCGCGGGGCGCGCGATCATAGCGAGGTGGACTACCGTTCACAGTGCAATTATCGGCGCACCATGTCACAGACCCCGCAGTGGAACACTCTTTTCTACTTAGGACGCGCCCTCATCGTCGTAACTCTGGCGCTTCCGCTTCGGGCCCAACTGCCGAGTTTCGGCGGACCGGCTCTCCTCACGCGCGGGGAGGCGCCCTCGGGCATGCAGGCGTCGCAAGTGGACATTCGTCCGTTCGCGGCTATCACTGGAATTTATGATACGGGTCTGACCGGGGTGGTCGCGAATGACCGGGGGCAGCTTGCCAACAGCGCCAGCGCCGGTATCCAGCTGGAAGGCGGGCTCAGCGGTGTTCACACTTGGAAGCATACGCAGCTAGGTCTTGATTATCATGGCGATGTCCGCCATTACAATCACACAACCTACTATGACGGTACGAACC
>CAYMHP010000344.1:0-698 GCA_964390225.1 uncultured Solibacteraceae bacterium | reverse complement strand
GATGCCAAAATGCAAGTCGATTGCTTTCCTCTCTTGCTCGGGCTGAAGCAACGCCTCACCAAACACTCCTACTTTACCCTGCAAGAGTCCGCGGGCATGTTCAGCACGGGGCTTGGCGTGGTGGGACTACCGCAATCGGTTCCCTTCGACCCGTCCAGCACATTTATACCGACGACGGACTTTTTCGATAACCGCACCATCTACGCCAGCACGCAAGCCGATCTGACCATTCAGAAGACCGGCCGGCTGTCGTTCAATTTTGGGGGCAACGGCTTCCTCGCGCGACGCCGTTCGACGGCGCTGTACGGCGTAACCGGCGCAGGTGCGCGCAGCGACGTGCAGTACCGCTTGTCACGCCGCACGACGGTTGGTGTGGGATATTCGTACTCGCATTACGACTTCTTTCGTATCCTGGGGGCGACTGATCTGCACTCGGTGGTCGCTTCCTACGCCGTGCGACTCAGCCGAAAGACGGAGTTCACGGCTAAGGTTGGCGCGATACGACTCGAAACCAAGTTTGTGCACACGGTTCAGGTTGACCCGGTGGTTGCTGCGTTGATCGGGCAGTCGACAGGCAGTATTATCGGCCATCAGATTGAGTTCCTACCCACGGAACAAGTTCGTCTTTCCAGAACTTTCGGAGCAGGAGTGGCTTACATCAGCGCCGGCCAATCGGTTACACCAGTGAACGGTCTGTT
>CAYMHP010000343.1:0-5859 GCA_964390225.1 uncultured Solibacteraceae bacterium | reverse complement strand
GCGCACATCAACCGGGTGAGCCTGATGGGGGAACTAGCGGCTTCGGTGGCGCACGAGGTAAACCAGCCGCTCGCCGGGATCGTGAGCAATGGCAGCGCTGGGCTGCGATTTCTAACCCGCGATACCCCTGATGTCGAAGAAGCCGTTGAAGCCTTACGGGAGATCGTTCGCGATGGCAAACGCGCCGGTGAAATCATCAGGCGCATTCGCGCATTAACGAAGAGAGCGGAGACGCCCAGAGAAAAGTTCGACCTGAATGAAACGATCCTTGATGTTCTCGCCCTCGTCGGGGATGAAGCGAAGAAAAACGGCGTGACGGTCCGGACGCAGTTCGCCGATCAGGTGTCTCCCGTTCACGGCGACCGGGTGCAATTGCAGCAGGTGCTTTTGAACCTGTTGATGAACGCGATTCAAGCGATGAGCAGTGTCAGCGGCCGGGAGAGGCAACTTGTGATCGCGACCCGGAACATTGACCACCAGGTGCAGGTCACGGTCGAGGACTCGGGGACGGGTTTGGACCCGGACAAGATAGCCAAAATCTTCGAGCCGTTCTACACCACAAAATCGGGCGGCATGGGGATGGGGCTTTCGATCTGCCGTTCCATCCTGCAAAACCATGGCGGCCGGTTATGGGCGACGGCGAATGAGGGTCCTGGTGCGACTTTCCATTTCACGCTTCCGAAGCACCTGGAAGGAGAGCAAGACGCGGGAGCCGCGGCAGTCTAGCGGCTCCGGTCTCAGTCAACTCCTGGATCACGCGCAAACCGGAACTTGGATTTCGGCCAACTCGATGATGAACGCGCTAATTGCGGATGTGGTGGGGAACTGCATGGCGCGGATTCCCCGTAATGGAAGCCGAAATCTTTTTTAGAAGCAACCCGCGGGGTAGCCCAAAAACTCGTAACGGACGTAGATGATTCTGTAATCGCGGGAGCATCCTGATTCCATAAGGAGCAACAGGCGTCAACAAGCTTCAATACAACTGCTTGGCATAGTTAGTCTTGCAAGCGCCTCGTTTTCAGCAGCTTTGCCGGAATGCCTTTATCAGGTTCGGGACCAGGAGGTCGGTGGTTCGAATCCACTCGCCCCGACCAAATTATTTTCAACAACTTACACATTAAGCCCTCCAGAAAAAAGTGGTCGTAGAAATCCGGCCATTCAAGGCGGGCCTTCGCCCGAACCGCATCCAGAAAATGCCTCCAAGTAATCTCTCTTGTGCCTCAACAATGAACTTCCGATCCTGCAATCAGTTGTCATCCCTGAGCTTGCCCAGAAGGGCGGTCACGCTCCCCGGGGCGCACATCTACCATGATCGATCCACCACCTGGTCAAGACCAGAGGGTCGGTAGCACAAGCACGAGTGGAAATGTCGATAAGATGTTGCGAGTTCAGGGCATTAGACGCTTCCGCATTTCGCTATGCGGGCTACGTCTAATACGTTGCCCTTTTCTTGCCCGTTTCGTGCATCGCCGCAGACCGAAGTTGAGATAAACAACTTTGTCCCTGCCACGGATCCGGCGCAACCGCGGAGAGAAAATGAAACAGCCAATCAGCGGGTGCTGATATATGGGTTGGGCCAACTTTGATTGGGCCTGCACTCGGAGCCACTCTCCGAGTTTGGTATTAGTCGTCGTCCGCTGAACACGAACCGACGCATCTTTTATCGATGGGCTAGAACGCGAGGGTCACTTTGCCGAAATGGCCGCCTCGACCAAGGTAATCGAAGGCAGAACGAAAATCGGAGACCGCGAAAGTCCGATCGATCGCCGGTCGAAGCTTCTGCTCCTCCATAGCGCGGATGAGCGCCTCAAAACTCCGCCGACTACCAGCCGTTGCTATTCGGATGGTAGGGTCACCACGGATGCCTCGAAGATATCGAACCTCGCCTCCGTTCCAGCTGCGTAGCCGACAAGATGGACTAAGCCACCATGACGGATTGCCGCGATTGAGTGGCCCAAAGAGTCTGCACCCACCACATCTACAATTACGTCAGCGCCAATTCCGCCCGTTAACTCTTTCACGCGCTTTGGCCAGTTTCCCGAATCGTCCGCGATTACATCTGACGCACCGATAGACTGCAGCCTGGCAGCCCAGGCATCGCGACGTGTGACGGCAATCACTCGTGCTCCTCCCGATCGAGCGAATTGGATGGCTGCGGTCGACACGCCACCGGTCCCTAAGACGACGACCGTTTCACCTGGACGAAGCGATCCGTGCTCGAACAGGCAATGCCACGCTGTGACGGCTGTTACCGGCAAGCAGGCCGCCTCCAGTGCTTCGTGGTGCGCAGGCGCCCGTACGACCGCCTCTTGATAAACGCAAACGAGCTCGGCGAAGACGCCGTCATTTGGTCCACCCAGTCGACGCCGCACCTTCTCTGGTGTTGCTGGCCCGTCGACCCAATCCGGTAAGAATGCCGGGCATGCGAGCTCACCGATTCGAAATCGCGTCACGTCCGGTCCCACGGCGACCACCTCACCCGCCCCATCAGAGACGGGGATGAGAGGTGGTTCGACCGCAACATGGTAATGGCGTCGCGCAATGGCCAAGTCACGATGATTCAGAGCAACCGCACGCATCCGGAGTATTACATCGCAGGGGCCGGGTGAAGGCTCGGGGCGTTCCTCAGGGGCGAGGAAATCGAGCCCGATCTGTTGCGAGTAAGCGTACACTCTCGTCGGCGTCACCTGCGGTCGACTAAAGGGGACGATCGCTGCTGGCATCGGCAACAGCGGCGGCGCCACGCCATACGTCTCGCGCCAAAACCGGTGAGTCCGATTTGCCTCCCTCAAAGGATCGCGTAGCGGAATTTCCTCGGTAAATCGCAAGACCTGGTCAAGCGGCCTGGGTTCCGGCCGGCCACTGCCCCGCCACCTGCCTGGTGGATACGTTGAAGCGGTTCCACACGTTGATCTCGGCGATCGTGATAATTAGTGATGCCAGCCCGGCTTCGTCGTAGTGGCGGGCAGCCTCCTGCCATATTTCATCGGATACGGGATCCGGGCGGTCACTGAGCCGCGTGACGGCTTCGGCGAGGGCTAGGGCTGCGCGTTCCGCGTCTGTAAAATAAGGCGCCTCCCTCCAAGCGGCCACCGCGAAGATGCGTTCGTCCGACTCGCCTGTTTTCTTGAGCTCGCGCGAGTGCATGTCGACGCACCAACTGCAGCCATTGATCTGGCTGGCGCGCAGAATAACCAGAAGTTGTGTTCGCGGCGGCACGCCTCCCTTTTCCGCGGCAGCATGCAAGGCCAGCAATGCCTTCATGGCGTCCGGAACGATCGTTACTATGTTTCTCATCCGTGCTTGCATAATCGCTCTCCTTATACATGGATGACGAATTTTAGCCTGCCGAATGTGACCATGGTCGATAGCCAATTGTGCAGACCGGGTTCGACCACGGATCAAATTCTCCCAGTGGGTGACAAATTGCGCCCCAATTCCGATCGTTCCTTGGCGTCGATGCCAGTTCTCTACGTTGTTCAATTACATACTCCGACGATCTTGCGGCTTGAGACATGATGCTCTGCACACTTGAGCATGAAATCCGCCACATCCGCTCGCGAGATCGTAAACCCGAAACGCGGCAAATGATCCTCCCTCACGCGATAGGCTCCCGTATACGGTTTTTCAGTGAGCCTGGGCGGCCGAACGATGGTCCAGTCCAGCCCACTGGTTGCCAATACATGCTCCATCTCGGATGCATCGGCCAGCAGATCGGGGAAGAACAACCGGCCGGCAAGATACGCCGGCGGGATGATCGAATCCTTGAACAGGAATGCCACCGACACAGCGATCACGCGCTGGACTCCCGCGTGCAGCATCGCGCTCGTAAGCGCGTTTGCGAAGCTCTGCAAAAGGTGGGAATCGTCTTTCGAGATGGGCGCCCTTGGACCAAAGCCCGACACAACGGCATCGTGTCCAGTCATCACCTCCTCGAGTTGGTGGCTGTTCAACAAATCGCCTTGAACGACAGTGACCCGGCCGTCCAACTCCTCCAGCCGCCCGCGCGCTCGCACGAAAGCCGTGACCGCGTGACCGTGTTCCACTGCTTGGCGAACGATCTCCTGCCCAATACCGCCCGTAGCACCCAATACCAGGATTCTCATAGTGCCTCCGATTTTTCGATGCCCGCGTACGGTCGTATGGCGCGAGGAACGTTGCGAGTAACGATTCCGTGGAAGAATCCGGCCGCCGTTGCGATGGCAACCACGGCGAGGGAACGGATCAGGTCCGGCTTGATGGTCATGATCATTACCACGCCGAGGGCGATTGCGGTTCTGCAACTCACTGCCAGAGAGACCATCAGCGGCACGCCCCCGCCAGGGTTGCCTTGCTTACCAATGGCTTGAATCTTTTTGTTTGCTGCAGCTCCCAGGAGCGCAATGATCAAGATAAACGGAATGGATGCCTGGATCCAGCCCTGACTGAAAGCCGAAGCCTTCGCCGCCAGATAGATGCCCGAAGCGATTACGAGGACGGCAGATGCAATCGTCAGGGGCAACAACGTCGGCCATAAGTTTATCCAGATTCGAGCCTCGGTGGGCTTGGCTCGCTTCAAAGCGCGTACCGTCACGCACTCGATTGCCAGTCCAGCGAACAAACCGAGGGTGGCAACGATATGTGAAAAACGAATCAAAGAATAGAGATTCATGAGATTGCTCCGTCCTCCCGTGCCAGGCACGGGCTTTAACACCGATTTTGGGCCGGGCAGTCACATCGGCCCGCCTCGGCGCGTCATCATGATGACGGAACGTCGCGGAGGAATGTGACCGATGGAAGAACAGGACTGGCTGGCAGAGCGATTTGAAGAGAATAGAGGCCATCTGAAGGCGGTGGCATACCGGATGCTCGGCTCGGTGAACGAAGCGGACGACGCAGTACAGGAAGCCTGGCTGCGGCTCAGCCGGTCCGGTGCGAGCGGGGTCGCGAACCTGGGCGGGTGGTTGACGACGGTGGTCGCTCGCGTGTGCCTGGACATGTTGCGCTCACGCAAAGCACGCCGGGAGGAACCCCTCGAAGCGCACGTACCCGATCCGATCGTGAGCCGCGACAGCGTGCCGGACCCGGAGCAGGAAATGCTGCTGGCCGATTCGGTAGGCCTTGCACTGCTTGTCGTACTCGAAACGCTCGAGCCGGCGGAACGCCTGGCATTCGTCCTGCACGACATGTTTTCTTTGCCCTTCGATGATGTTGCCGCCATCCTGGGTAGATCCCCAGCCGCAGCTCGACAACTCGCGAGTCGTGCTCGCCGCCGCGTGCAAGGGACGGCGCCAGTTCCGGACACCGACGTGAGTCGGCAGCGCGAGATTGTCAGTGCCTTCCTGGCGGCATCACGCAATGGCGACTTCAATGGCCTGCTCGCTGTCCTCGATCCGGATGTGCTGCTCCGGGCTGACGCTGGGTCCTTCCACCCGGGCGATTCGAAGGTTGTCCGCGGCGCGGCGAGAGTCGCAGAACAAGCGTTGCTCTTCTCGAGGCTGGCTCAGCACTGCCGCCTGGTGCTAGTGAATGGCACTCCAGGACTGGTGACCGCTCCGGGCGGTCAGCCGTACTCGGTTGTCGGTTTCACCATCCGGCATGGCAAGATCGTCGAGATTGACATACTGGCCGACCCTGAGCGGCTGCGGCAACTGAACCTGTCGGTTCTTACAGAATGAGCGGCGCTCGCTCGGCCGGGGCGTGCGCGGGCACCAATTCGTCTGGACATCATTGGTGGATTGTTGGCGAGGATTCCGTACGCGGAAAATTCGGATCTGTTGCAAACGGCCAGAACGGAAATCGACCGCAGCCTGGCTAGAGCGCCTGGTTCGGGACCAGGAGGTCGGTGGTTCGAATCCACTCGCCCCGACCAATTCCCCT
>CAYMHP010000342.1:0-5861 GCA_964390225.1 uncultured Solibacteraceae bacterium | reverse complement strand
GCTGAACAACTTCTTCCGCAACGCGGGAATCATGGACGACGGCTGGCGCTATTCGGGACGGATCGATTGGCAACCCGACGAAAAAGACTCCGTGTTCACGCGCATCACCTTCACCAACCGAAACCGGTTCATCCCGGGAAATTTCGGAGGCATCGCGGATGGCACGGGATCGTCGTCGCAAGGACGGCAGCAATTGACGGCCTACCAGGTGCCCGTGGGCTGGACTCGCGCAATTACGCCGGCCATGGTGAATGAACTGCGAATCGGATTTGCGCGCGACAATTCCCAAGCCGAGCAGGACCCGTTCGGGCTGAATCACGTATCGGATTATGTGCCGGGCGTCCCCGCGAACCCGGCGTTCGACGGCGGAGTGCCCATGATCACCTTCGCCAACCTGAACACCTTCATCGGGTCGCCGAACTTCCTGCCAAAGTTCCAGGTTACTCAGCAGTATCAGTTTACGGATACGCTTTCCTGGACGAAAGGAGCGCATCAGTTCAAGTTCGGCGCCGACGTGCACGCTCCGCTGCGCAACCTGTTCATGGATATCCCGGCGACCCGCGGCGCGCTGAACTTCGACCGGATTTTCACGTGCCAACGGCAGGCGAACAACCAGTGCGCTGCGAATACAGGCTATTCGTATGCGGACTTCCTGCTCGGATATGTGCAAGGCGCGCAGTTGTCGAACCTGTTTCAGGTTGACCAGAGAATCCAGATGTATTCCGCGTTCGCGCAGGACGACTTCAAGGCGACCCGGAGGCTGACGTTGAATCTCGGGGTGCGTTACGATTTCGCCACCCCGGTGTACGACGCCAAGAACCGCATGGCAAACTTTAATCCCGCTGGCGCGGGTTCGCTGGTGTTCGCCGGCAATGGATCGCTCGACCAGCGGGCCTTGGTCCAGCCGAACACGCACAATTTCTCGCCCCGCATCGGGTTGGCATACCAGTTGACGTCGCAGACGGTTTTGCGCGCCGGCTACGGCATCTTCTATTCGGCGTTCGAGCGCATCGGAAGCGAAGACCAGCTGGCCCTGAACCCTCCGGGCCTGATCAACAACAACATTTCACTCGCGTCGACGGCGGCATCGCCGTTGTTCGTGCTGCAGAGCGGATTTCCCTCCAACTTCCTCGACCCGGCGCAACTCTCGCTACAACGAGTGAAGATCCGCGCGGCCAACCCCAACGCTCCGAACAGCTACGTCCAACAGTGGAGCTTCGGATTGCAGCGGTTGCTACCGGCTAACTTCTTCGTCGAGGCCGACTACGTCGGCACCAAGAGCACGCACCTGAACACGCTGCGCGATTTCAACCAGCCGATCAACGGCGTTCTGCCGTATCCCGGCTTCGGCCAGATCGAGTATCGCGATCCGCTCGGCAATGCAATCTATCACGGGCTGGACCTTACGGTCGAGCGGCGGTTCAAAGACGGCCTGACGTTCCGGGCGGCATACACTCTCTCCAAATCCATCGACAACACGGCCGAGCATCTGAGCGCCTACGGCTCAAACAGCTTCGGACAGAACGGACGCGACTTCAAGAGTTGGCGCGGGTTGAGCGACTTCGACGTGCCACAGCGGCTCGTATTCAGCTATGTCTACGAACTGCCTTTCGGAAGAGGCAAGGCTCTGGCGTCCAGCGGCGTGCTCGCGTATATCGTGGGTGGCTTCCAGACCAGCGGTGCGCTCACGCTTGCAAGCGGGCGCCCCTTCACCATATTCGCGTCTTCCAACAACAGCTCGATCGATATCGGGTTGCAGAACGCGCTGGCCAACGTGATCGGCACGCCGGTCATGCCGCAGACGGTCACGTGCTGGTACTACGCTTCCAAGAACCCGGGATGCAAAGGAATCACCGGAACGGATGCGTTCTCCACGCCCCCGCCCGGCGTGTTCGGTAACGCGGGCCGTAACGTGCTGCGCGGACCGGATACCCGGGTCTTCGATTTCGCTCTCGACCGGAGCTTCCCGATTCGCGAGCAGATGGCCCTGCAATTCCGCTGGGAGGTTTTCAACCTGAGCAACACGCCGCAGTTTGCGTTACCCGATAAGAACATCAGCGGCGGCACGCCGGGGGTGATCACCTCGCTTGCCGGAGATCCCCGCATTATGCAATTCGCACTGCGCTTGAAATTCTGACCACAATCGGAGGGGGAGCGCGGAGACTTCTCGCCGCGCTCCCAAATTTCACTCCAGTGCCAGGCGGTTACAACGTCGGGCTGCGACCGCGTCATAACGGGCGTGGCTGAAGGGCGTTGAATAAGCGAGATTACGTCTTAGCAACTTTCAGCCGCGGCAGTCATGCCGCGGTTCCGCTGCACCGCACCGCGGTTGTGCAGGCGAATCGCCTGCCCCATTTGACTATAGGTTTGCGGTGCCCGGTTCGAGGCCGCGGCGGCGCGTACGGAATTCGTAGGTGCTGATGTGTAGCAGCACGCGGTCGTGATCGGTCCACCGGACCTTTCCGCGGACCTGGAGCTGCAACTGGACTTGGCCCCCGAGACGAACCGGCCAGTCGATCATCAGCGAGATGCCCAAATCGGTTACCAGGGGTTGCTCGGTCGAAAACAGCACGCTCGAACGGCCAATCGCGATGGTTTCCCCAGTGCCTTGGGTGTACCGAGTCCTTTTGTGCTCGGCACGATACCGAGCCGGTAGCACGATGGGATACCGGTAATCCTGCAGGACTGCTGCGGACGCACGCGCTTTGGGCGCTTCGAGGATGCCGTACATAGGTCCGATTATCAAAGAGTTCCCATGACATCCTGATGAATATCAGGTGCGGATCGAGCAAACTTGCGTTGAGCACTTGCGACCGCAAAAAGGACCGGCGCTGAAGAGGGATTGCAGGACCCGGTCTCGAAAGTTACAATTGGATGACGTTGGCCATACACGAACCATCCCGGACGCTTGAGACTACCCCGTCGGCCTACGAACAGGTTCGCAGACTGATCGAACGGCTCGCTTTCGAGGCAAATCGCACGGCCAAGTCTTTTGAGCCCGAATCGGTGCATGATCTGCGGGTCGCGACTCGGCGCGTGGAGCAGGCGTTCATCACCTTCAAGGTCCATTTCCCGCGAAAACCGGTGAAGCGGCTTCGCAAGCAACTGAAGGCGGTTCTTTGTTCGGCTGGCGCTTTGCGCGATCACGATATTGCCGCGAAGATTTTATCCAAGACGCGCCAGCCGGGAGCGACGCAATTGCTCCGCCGCGTCAGCGCGGATCGCAAAGATGCGGAAAAGGCGCTGCTTCTGATCTTGAAGCGCCTTTCGCTGCGGACGCGAATTTCGAAATGGTGCGACGACCTGGGGCTGAATGCTCCCGGGCGCGATTTCGACCGTGAGACGGTCGAGAGAATCGCCGTCCGGACCATGCCGGAACTGGGACGGCGCTTCTTTCGAGCCGGAGAAGCGGCGGTCACTCACTCCTCCGGCGAGAAGCTTCACGACTTTCGCATCCTGACGAAGAAATTTCGCTATACCCTGGAGCTGTTCGTACCGATTTACGGTCCCAACGCGGAGGAATGGACGCGCGATCTCAGATCGGTACAGTCGGTTCTCGGCGACATCAACGACTACCGCACGGTTCTGTCCATGGCAACGGAACTCGGCTGCGGGAAGAAACTCAAGTCGGCACTCCAGCGATCGGAACGCCGTAAGATTCGAAAGTTCCGCGACACGTGGGCGGAGCGCTTTAGCGGTCCGGCCATTGGGCAATGGATGAGCGAGCTTCGCAACCCGGCCGACTCGCGTTCGATTCCGCACAAAGCCGTCAACTCCAGCACTGCGATTGCCGCTCACGCTGCAGCCGCGCACGGCTAAACGGGACTTCATCTAAAAATTCACCCGTTTGTTAGGTGTTTGAAACAGTGGCTCAGTCAAGCTGGTAGCGATACCAGTGTTGCGAGTCGCTTCGAGTAGCACAACCGCCCGTTATATAGCTTTCGTTGCAATCGCATTCCTGCTCGCCGCAGCGTGTCTGACGCCCGCCGCGTTTGCCCAGCAGACGGAGGCGGAGCGGCTCATCGAAGCTGGTCACTGGAAGAGGGCCAGGTCGATCGTCGAGCAGCGTCTCAAACAAGCACCCGAAGATGCGCTGAATCATTTCCTGCTCTCGCAAATCCGCAACGCTTTCGGCGACCACACTTCACCGCTGATGCTTGCCGAAAAAGCCGTCGCTCTGGATGGGAACGTAGCCAAGTATCACCGCCAGGTGGCCGAGGTCCTGGGAGTGCAGGCGCAACATGCCAGCGCGTTCCAGCAAGTGTTTTTGGCCCGCCGGTTTCACAAAGAGATCGAGACGGCGCTCGCGCTCGATGCACGGGACGTGCAGGCTCTGCGCGACCTGGTCGAGTTCTACTTGCTGGCGCCTGGGGTGCTCGGGGGTGACTGGCACAAGGCGGTGGCCACGGCGGAACGCATCGCCGCGATCGATCCGCTGGAAGGTCTTTTGTCGAGAGCCCATATCGCTGCCTTTACGAAGCAAGCCGCCGAAGCCGAAGTTCTGCTGCAACAGGCCGCGCGCGCGAAACCGGCGAGCTACCGCGCACAGATTGAACTTGCCCGCTTCTATCTGAACAGCGAACCTCCCAAGCTCGAGGGGGCGGAAAGTGCTGCCAAGGCGGCGCTGACGCTGGATCCCACGCGCGCCGATTCGTACTCCATCCTCGCCGCCGTGTATGCGGAGCGTTCCGACTGGCATGCGATCGACACCGTCTTGATGGAAGCTTCGAAGGAAGACCCGGATGATCTGGCGCCGTATTACCGGGCTGCCGACACTCTTCTGAAAACCGGGCGGGAACCGGCGAGAGCCGAAAAGTATTTGCGCACCTATCTCGGCCAAGAGCCGGAAGGCAACGAGCCGGCGGCAGCCGACGCTCACTGGAAACTCGGATCGGCGCTGGAAGCCATGGGCCGCCAGTCCGAAGCCATCGCGGAGTGGCGCGAGTCCGTGCGTCTCGATCCGAATTCACCGGCCGCGCGCGACCTGAAGCGGCAACACTCGTCGCGGGCCGTGGTTTTTGAAACAGCTCCAACCCTGGGTGGAAATCAAAAGGCGGTGATACGCGTCCAATGCTAAAGGGATCGGTGGAACCCAAAGATCAGCGCGCGGCGCGAAAAGTTCAGCTGATATACATCGATTCCGGAGGCGGTCACCGTGCAGCCGCAACCGCGTTGCGCGAAGTGATCCGGCAGGAGCAGAGGCCATGGCAGGTGGAATTGGTCTCCATTCAGGAGCTTCTGGACTCGATCGACTTCATCCGCAAGTCCACCGGCATACCCTTCCAGGACGTCTACAACATTATGCTGCGGAGGGGTTGGACAGCCGGCTCGGCGCAACTGATCCCTCTGATGCACCTGCTCATCCGGATCAGCCACCGCTCCCAGGTGAAGGTCTTGGAGCCATATTGGGCGCAATCGCACCCGGACCTGGTCGTTTCCTTGATCCCGCACTACAACCGCGCGCTGAAAGCCTCGTTGGAGCGGGTCTGGCCGGGCACGCCGTTCGTCACGCTGCTCACCGACATCGCCGATTACCCGCCGCACTTCTGGATCGAACGCCAGGACCAATACGTGATCTGCGGTTCGGAATGCGCCGCCGCACAGGCGAGACATCTCGGCATTCCCGCATCACGCATCCTGCAGACTTCGGGTATGATCCTCAACCCGAAGTTTTACGAGCCGGTTGGCATCGACCGCGAAGCCGAGCGGGCACGGCTCGGATTGCGGCCCGATCTTCCAGCGGGGTTGATTCTGTTCGGCGGCGAAGGGTCCGTCGAGATGGTTCGGATTGCCAAGGCGCTCAATCGGGCCGAAAACCGCATTCAACTGATCCTGCTCTGCGGCAAGAATGTGGAAGTGGC
>CAYMHP010000341.1:0-5992 GCA_964390225.1 uncultured Solibacteraceae bacterium | reverse complement strand
GGATGCGGCCATCGAGCAGGCCAACGCCGATGTGGCGTCGGCCGAGCAGGCTGTGCATCGGGCGAAAGCCGAATGGACCTACGCGAGCAACAACCTGCACCGGGTAGAGCCGCTGCTGGCCCAACAGTTTGTCACGGTGGATCAGGTGGATCGCGCGCGCACTTCGGAGATCGCGCAATCGGAAGCGCTCAATCAGGCGCAATCGCAATTGAGACAGGCGCAGGCCGCTCTGCAGGCCACCCTCGCGCAGAAGGAAAGATCCACGGCGGTGCTCTCGCAAAGCAAGGCTCAGCATCAACAGGCACAGAATGCGGTTACCACGCTGGAGCCGCTGATCAACCAGCGGGGCGCGAAAGCGTCGGCCATAGAGACAGCGCGCTACAACTTGAACAACACACGAGTCTACGCACCGTTCGACGCCAGGGTCACGAATCTGTTGATCTCGGAGGGTGCCTATGCGCACGCCGGACAGCAGATGTTCACGCTCATCGACGCGCGGACGTGGTGGGCAGTGGCAAACTTCCGAGAAGGGCAACTGCAGCACATCGAGCCGGGGATGCGGGCGGACGTATATGTTATGTCCAAACCGGGCCTGCGCTTTTCCGGCGTGGTCGAGAGTATCGGATTCGGCGTGACTCCTGATGCGGATGTGGTGGGCCGTCTCGAACCAGGGCTTCCGGATGTGCAGCGAACGCTCAACTGGGTCCATCTGGCGTCGCGTTATCCGGTCCGGGTCCGGGTCGAGAATCCTCCCGCCGATCTGTTTCGTGTGAGTGAGTCGTCGGTGGTCGTGATTCGCGGTCGGTGACGTCGAATGGCCACCGCTGCTCTGACGTTTCCGAATTTAAATGACCGCGCCGCCTGGCTTTGGGCGTTTCTGAAAGATGAACTAGCGCCTTACCGGGGGAGGAAAGCCCTGGTCACGCGCACAGTGATCGCATCGACTCTCGTGATGATCCTGAGCATGACGTTCCGGATGCCGTTTGGCGCATTCGGCGCGATTTGGGCGTTCAATTTTGCACGCGAAGACCTGGAGAGTACAGCAAAACAAGTCCAGGGTATGGTGATCGGGCTTCTGTTGGCCGGTATTTACATCATGCTCGGACTGGCGCTGGCACTGGCCAACCCAATGCTGCGCTTCTTGTGGATCTCGGTGGGCTTTCTGCTCGCGTTCTGGGGTATGAGTGCGTTGAGCCGGTATTCCGTGGCCGGCCGGGCCGGCTATCTGCTGGCGATTACAATCAGCTTGTGGGACTCCCACATTTCCGCGGAGTTGAAATTAGAACGCGTATTGTGGGCGATGGGAGTGATCACCATGGCCGGCGCTGCCGCTTTGGCCGTGCAGTTTGCCTTTCAGGCGTTCCAGAAATCCAATCCATTGGTCGAGGGCATCGCCGAACGGTTGCGTTGTGTGGAAGAGTTGCTCCGACAATACCTGGACGCAGATTCGGTGAACGCTTCCACTAGCGCCGAGCTGGCGCGGTTTGCCATGAAAGGCACTTCCCGGCTCCGCCAACTGCTGCATCGGTCTGGCTTTGACCCGCAATACCCCGAACGGATGGGCGCTGTCGTGGCTCTGACTGGCCGGCTGGTAGATCTCTCCGCGAACCTGGCGAAGTTCGCCCCCACGGTCCCCGATAGCGAGCGCGGCCGGATCGGCAGACTCGCCAGCCGGGTCAGAGAAATTCGCGAAGACCTTACCCGAGGCTCGGTTCCTCGGAACCCGGAACCGCCCGGCGGAAACGAACCTTCCCCCACCCTGCCCCTTCTCGCCGAATTGGAACAGACGGTCTCGCTCATATATGAAGCGTTCACCCAATCGACATCGCTGAGCGTTTTTGCGCCGTCAACGGAGGCCAGAACGCCGGTATCGATCGCTCCGGCCGGTTGGCTGGATTCCCGTCACATCAAATTCGCGCTACGAGGGTGCATGGCGGCAACGGCTTCGTATGTGGCATTCAATGCACTGCATTGGCCCCAGATCTCGACTTCGGTCACCACTTGTTTTCTGACTGCGCTGACCACCATAGGCGCATCGCGGCAAAAGCAGATGCTTCGCATCACTGGCGCTCTGATCGGCTGCTTCGGCCTGGGCGTGGGCGCTCAAGTCTTCGTTTTGCCGTACATCGATTCCATCGCCGGCTTCACCGCGTTGTTCATAGCTGTAACCGCGGCCGCGACCTGGGTTGCTACATCGAGTCCCCGCCTGGCTTACCTTGGCGTGCAACTCGCGGTCGGTTTCGACTTGGTCAACTTGCAGGAATTCCGCTTCAACACCTCCCTCTACGACGCCAGAGATCGTGCCTGCGGCATCTTCCTCGGGCTGCTGATGATGTGGTTGTTCTTCGACCAGCTTTGGAGCACGCGGGCGGGCGTCCTCATGAGGAGAACGTTCGTTGCCACTTTGCGCCTCTTGGCTCAACTTGCCCGGGAACCGGTTTCGGGGGACGTTCGGACGGCAGTGGAATCCAGCTACACCCTTCGGGAAACCATTGACTCCCATTTCGACCAGGTGCAAGCGCAGGCGGATGCGGTGCTCTTCGAGTTCGGCTCCTCGCGGCAGAGCGATCTCCGATTCCGGGAGCGTGTCCGCGAATCGGGGCCGCAACTCCGCACGCTATTCATCCTGCGCATTGCGGCGCTGAAATACGAGTTGCAGACGCCCGGATTCGAAATACCGGAGCCGGTTCGCCTGCGCCTACAAGAGTACGACGCGCTTTCCGCCAGCGAGCTGGAGCAGTTGGCAAATCGTGTCGAGAGCGGCGTGCCGGAGATGACGGTGAGCCACCGCCACATGCGAGAGCGCCTGGCGGACGCGCTGCTGAATGTGGAATCCGAAGCATCTCGCGAACTGCCACCGGCCAAGGCGCAGTCGCTGATTGCATTGCTCCACGCAATCGCCGATCTGACAAGCCGACTGAGCGCCGAGATCGTGGCAGAACCCGTCTGATCCTAAGTGGGCGTGCGCCTTCAAAACGCGCCTCTCGTGAGAGCACAGAGAGTCTCTGCCTTTTTCGCCCGGAGTTGGTGGCCTAAGCGATGTGCCGCGACTTCATGACTGCTGACCGGACACTATTCACGTCCGAGTTAGGTCCCAAATCAGATCTGCCGCTCGATGTGCGGCCGTTTCGGCGCGCGATGAGAGCACTTCATTGTGGCCGAAGACAGCAGCCGGCACGTGACAGAGGAAGGCATCTCCTCTGAAGTGGTATATCGCGGTCGCCAGGCAAAGCAGTTCAGCCGGCGTAAGAAAATGGGCTAAGGGAATTCCGTTTGCTGAATGGGCCGAGAGCCGCTCGAAGTAGGGCTCTCGAGCGTTGATATCGGCATCGATGAAGATCACCGTTCCGGCGCTTGCAAATTCACCCGCCAACTCCGGTGTCAGTTGCATGACACTGCGCTGCGTCACGGTTGCGGCCGGCCCGATCAGTTCCAACACCCGGTGGGCGACGCCATCATCGCCGCGCAGCGAATTCCCGATCGCGATCAACAGGGCCGGCACTTCAGTTCCGCTCGATTCGCCGCAGCACCTTGCCTGCGCGGCTGCGAAGCTCAACGACGAACGGCATTTGGCCTATGGTGTGGGTGGCGCAGGAAAGACACGGGTCGAAGCACCGGATGGCGGCCTCCACGCGATTGAGCATGCCCCCATCCAGCGTGTGCTTGGAAACAAAGTAGCGCGCCGCTTGTTCCACGGCCCTATTCATGGCTAGATTATTCTGAGACGTTGCGATTAAGAGGTTGATCGCGCGAACCAGCCCGTCAGCGTCGACTTGGTAGTGATGAAACAGTGTTCCCCGAGGCGCTTCGCAACAGCCGATGCCTTCGTTCCGGTTCTGCCCCGCCCTGGCGCGGACGGGCTCGCCGACGATTTCGGGATCGGCCGCCAGTTCCTCGATACGCTCCACGGCGTGCAGCATTTCAATAAGGCGGGCGAGGTGGTAGTAAAAGGACTGGCAAACCGCGCCGCGGCCGCGCTGCTTGAACTCGCGCAACTCGCGCTGCGCACGCGGCGTACCCGCAGATGACGCGACATTCAGCCGGGCCAGGGGTCCCACCCGGTACATGCCACCCGGATAACCGAGCGGCTTATAGTACGGGAATTTCATGAACGACCACTCTTCACTCGCTTCCGCCAGGTAGGTTGCATAGCGCTGCGGGTTCAGGCCGTCGGCGACAACATTGCCTTCGGCATCGGCGATGCGGATCACACCGTCGTAATACTCCAGGGCGCCTTCCGGCGTTACCGTGCCGAGGAACAACGTCGGAAAATTGCCCAAATGTTCGATCTCGGCGGGCATGGAATCGAGCAGTGCCTTTAGCCGGCCCAGTGCAATCTCGACGGATTCGATCGCTTCGGGAATCCAGCCGAGAATTTCCTCGCACTCGGCAGTCCCCATGGGAAGCAACACGCCGCCTGGCGCACCCCATGCCGGGTGGATGCGCTTTCCTCCGGCGAGTTCGATAATTCTCTGACCGAATTGCCGAAGGCGAATGCCGCGCCGGGTGAAGTCGGCCTCGCCTTCGATGAGACCGAACACGTTGCGCTTCTCGGGGTCCGAATCCATGCCGAGCAGCAGGTCCGGCGCGGAGAGGTAGAAGAAACTCAGCGCATGGGACTGCAACAACTGCGCGTAGTTGACCAGCCGCCTCTGTTTCACCGCAGCCGGGGGCACCTCGACTCCTAGCAAGACGTCCCCCGCTTTCGAACTCGCGAGCACATGACTGACCGGGCAAATGCCACAGATCCGTGACATGCGTCCTGGCATCTCATGAAACGGACGGCCTTCGCACAATTTCTCGAAACCGCGAAATTCCGTTACATGAAATTGGGCGGACAGCACATCTCCACTTTCGTCGACGTAGATGGAGATCTTCGCATGCCCTTCGACACGGGTGACGGGATGGATGACGATGCGCTCGGCCATTATCCAAACCTCCCATTGCGCGCCGCGGGGCGGCCCTCGAGCAAATCCATAACAAACGAGTGGATCGTGTCCGCGGCGGGTGGGCAGCCCGGAATGAAATAATCCACTTTTACGACTTCATGAACGGGACGCACGCGATCGAGCAGCCGGGGGACCGCGCCACCCCCGGAAGGCATCCCGCAGACCACCGCCGCCGTCTGGCGATAGGCGCGATCGATTACATCTTCCACCCGGAACAGATTGCGGATGGCAGTGATGTTGCCGGTAACGGCGCAATCTCCCAGCGACGCAAGCAGGTGGGTCCGGAGCCGCACGATTCGGATGTATTCCAGGTGCTCTTCATTGGCAACCGCACCTTCGACCAGCGTCAGATCCGTCTCCGGGAATTCTTTAAAGTCGGTCAGGGGAGAGGCGCAAAGCTCCACGCGGCCCGCCAGATCGATCAGGCGCTCGTCAATGTCGAGCAAGGACATGTGGCACCCGGAGCAGCCGCCGAGCCACACCGTCGCGAGCCGCGGCTTCTTCATCGCCCGATCCATTCCTTCCTCTCACGCGCGGTGACGATGTACTTCAGGAAACCACGATCCTTGCGCATCTCGGCGACGGTCCTTCCTTTATCGAACAGAGCCCCGGTGGGACAGACCCGGACACACTTCCCGCAGCCGGTACAGCTATCCGAGGCGCCCCACGGTTCGCCCAAATCTGAAATGATCCGTGAATTTGTGCCGCGCCCCGAGACATCCCAGGTGTGTGCTCCCTCGACTTCGTCGCAGACCCGCACGCAGCGCGTGCAGAGGATACAGCGGTGGTGATCCAGACCGAAACGTTCGTGGCTGGTATCCACCGGCAGCACTGGGAAACGATAGCGGAGGCGGACGTGGTCGATGCCGAGCGCATCGGCTAAATCCTGCAGCTCGCAGCCGCCGTTTACCACGCACACTGCGCAGATGTGATTGCGCTCGGCCAACAGCAGCTCGACGATCGACTTGCGGTAGGCGTGCAGTCTCGGGGTATCGGTGCGGACCACCATGTTTTCTTCCACCGGTGTCAAGCAGGCGGCCTGC
>CAYMHP010000340.1:0-5997 GCA_964390225.1 uncultured Solibacteraceae bacterium | reverse complement strand
TCCGAGGTGCTGATTACATACACAACCGTCCCCTGATTCCCGATGACGTAAACGTTATCGAAGATCTTTGTCGGCTCGATCGGAGGATCGTCGGGGCGGTTGGCGCGCGGCGCTTCACAAAAAAAGTGCGCCTCCTCCGCCCACATCGACCCGCCCGCTTTCTTCGCCTTTTCCACGAGGCCCTTTACTTGTTCGCTATCGGGCTTGGCGGGTGCGGCGGCGGGTGGCTGGGCTTGCAAAAGCGCGGCAGAGAGGAAACAGCCCGCGAGGACAATATAACGGCTATCTTGCGACATGAGATGCCTTCCGTTTGCGTAAATCGAGCGATCTAGCGGATTTTAGTCTGGCCTTCTGCTCGTGTCAATGAAGTTTCAGCCCCAGTGGCGACCTCGGACGGGCGGCAATCGGGACAGGTCAGCAAGCAATCCGGGGCGTGTTGAAGCCGTCAGGTAGATGTATAATTCCCGATACCTGAAAAGGGGTTCGCACGCACTTCCGGGTACAGGGTTGCTGCGGACCCCATTGCACAAGGAGGATCGATGATTACACCAGCAACCTCGGTTGGAGATCCGTCACGCCGGAGCCTTTTGAAGACTCTCGCCGCGGGCGCGGGCATCGCCGCCTTATCCCGAAGCAACTTGCTGGCGCAATTTGTGAACAAGTCGACGGCAAAGGGCGGGCGCATCGACGTTCACCATCATCACGCGCCGCCAGCCCTTCAAACGGGCCCTCCCGCGCGGGGTAGAAGAGCGTGGACCCCGGAATGGTCGCTCGAACAGATGGAGAAGTTCGATATCTCCGTGGCGATCCTCTCCATGACTCAGATGGGCGACGTACTCTACGACGGCAACGAAAAAGGGCGAGCTGCGGTACGAACGGGCAACGACTATGGCGCGAGATTGATGGGCGATCATCCGAAGAGGTTCGGCCTGTTTAGCAGCGTGCCGCTCCCGGATATAGATGGGTGCATGAAGGAGATCGAGTACGGTCTCGACACGCTGAAAGCCGACGGCATCGCGATCTATACCAACGACAACCACAACCGATGGCCAGGCGATCCTTATTTCGAGCCGATGTGGCAGGAACTCAACCGGCGCAACACCATCGTCTACATGCACCCGCTGGCGCCTCAGTGCTGCCGCGATCTCAACGATGGTATGCCGACGGCCATGAATGAATTCGATTTCGATATCACTCGGGCTGCCACGAGCCTGCTGGCGGGGGGAGTGTTGCACAAATATCCGAATGTCCGGTTCATCATCCCGCATTCCGGCGGAACCATGCCCGTGCTCGCTGGCCGGATCAAGGACCGCTATCCCAACGATCCGAAGCATGCGGAATACATCCCCAACGGGGTGTACGCCGAGCTGAAGAAGTTCTATTTCGATATCGCGCATGCGTCGTTTCCGATGCCGCTGGCTGCTTTACTGAAGTTCGCTCCGCCGAACCAGATCCTCTTCGGAACGGATTTCTCGCCGGAGCCGATCGAGTCAACGGTCAACGAACTTCCGGGTTCAGGGCTATCGCCGGCACTGATGCGGGCCATTGAGCGTGAGAATGCCGAGCGTTTGTTCCCGCGATTCAAGGCATGATAGGCATGCCGGCAGAAGGCTTATGGACAATCGAGGGGCGGATTTGTAAAGGTTTGTTAAGGCAGTTGCAAACGGGGTGAACACAATGGGCACGATGACGGGGAAAACGCTGCGGAGGGCGCAAGACTCCGCCGCTTGGGATGGATTGCCGCGACAGGAGAATCCGGCTGCGAGGAAGGATCTCCGATCGCTCCTCCTGATCGAGGATGACGTAGGGCTCTGCAAGCTGATGGCAGAGTTTTTTTCGGCCCACGATTTCCGCCTCGAAGCCGCCCATGACGGCATGGCCGGCCTTTCGAAAGCGCTCGAGGGCGGCTACGACCTGATACTGCTGGATATCATGCTTCCCATTCTCGATGGCCTCGAGGTTCTGAAGCGGCTACGGCAGAGGAGGAACCCCACACCCGTCATTCTCCTGACGGCGCGGACCGGCCACCGCGATCGCATCGAAGGATTGGACGCGGGCGCCGATGACTACATTCCGAAGCCTTTCGCGCCACACGAGCTGCTTGCGCGCGTGCGCGCCGTATTGCGGAGAACGGGACCTGCGTTGCCGGCCAATTCCGCCCGCGTCGAAATCGGCGAACTCCGGCTGGACCCGCGAAGGCGCGAGGTCTGGAAGGGCGATATACGCGTGGAACTTACGTCAATCGAGTTCGACATTCTGGATGTCTTGATGCGTTCGGCTGGGCACGTCGTATCGCGAGAGAGACTCGCGGCAGATCTGTGCCGAAAGGAATTCACCGCCTCCCAGCGATTCATCGATGTTCATATCAGCCATGTCAGAAGAAAGCTGGAAACCGAAGGTCAGCCGCTGATCCGCAGCATTCGTGGAGTCGGATATCTGTTTCTGCCGACCGGAGAAGAAGAATGAGGTCTGTATACGCCAAGGTTCTACTCTGGTCGGTGGCGATCCTGCTCTTCTCATCGGTTCTCTTTCTGGTGATCGGCAGGGATAACGTCTATAAGAGCTTTACGAAACGCGGAGAATTAGGCGGCCGCCTCGTTTCCCAATTGCGCCAGGCGCGAGATGCCTACGAGAGGGGAGGCAGAGAGGGGCTTACCCGTTGCCTGGATTCGTTGGTGGCGAATTATCCCGGGTTCAACTATTTTCTCCTTGAGGACGGGCGCGATCTGGTCACTGGAGAAGACCGCACGGCCCTGCTGGCCAGAACCGGTGCCCGCTGGCAGCTTTTCGATCTGTTTAATCCCATCACTGCGTCGACTTCCTCTCCCGACGGTCGGTATGCATTCATCGCCATTGTTCCCCGCAGGTTCGTGGATGTAAGGTTATACACGCCTTACTATCTCGTGCTCCTGTGTGCCATCGCATTTCTCTGTTGGGTTTTGACCTTCCAATTTGCATCGCCGATGAACCGGCTTACGGAGGCCGTCCGCCGCTTTGGCGCCGGCGATCTCGGCGCCAGGTTCCACACCACGCGCGGCGACGAGATTGGTGAGTTAGCGCGCGCTTTCGATCAGATGGCCGACCGCATCGAGACGCTGCTTACGGCGGAGCGGCGGCTGCTTCAAGATATTTCGCACGAACTGCGGTCCCCGCTTGCCCGCTTGAGTTTTGCGGCCGAGCTGGCGCGTACCTCTCCCGACCGGGAGGGTGCCGCGATGCGCGTCGACAAAGAGGTGCGCCGCCTCTCCGACCTCGTGGAGAATCTGCTGCAGGTGACTCGCGCGGAAGGCGACCCCGCCGAGCGCAACCTGGAGCCTGTCGCGCTCTATGCCCTCGTGCGCGAAATCCTCGAGGACTGCGAGATTGAAGCGGCCGCGCGCGGCTGCCGGCTGCGGCTCAAGGGATCCGACGGTTTGCATCTGCGCGCCGATCGCGAGTTACTCAGGCGCGCCATCGAGAATATTGTTCAGAACGCGATCCGGCACGCTCCAGCGGAAAGTACGATCGACGTAACCCTGGACGGCACGGCCGCGAACGCTTCGCTTTCGGTTCGGGACTACGGTCCAGGGGTTCCCACCGAGGCGCTCACCGCGATTTTTAAGCCGTTCTTCCGCGTGGATAACTCGCGGAATTCGGCCAGCGGCGGGGTCGGACTAGGCCTCGCAATCGCGCAACGCGCAATTCAGGTGCACAACGGCCGGGTGTGGGCCGAAAACGCTCAACCAGGATTGCGGGTGTGCGTCGCTTTGCCCGTCGAACGCTCCGCCTAGCCGTTAGCCTTTACAAAACTTAACAAGTCACGAACGATAACGTGGCAGAATCCGCATGGCGTTGCCACGGTTGATCGCCCGCAGCTCCTCATCGTTGAAGGTCTTATTCGTGGTGAGACCCTTCGCCGTTTCTGCGGCACTGCGGTACCAATAATCCGTGCCGTATACAATCTGAGAGACCGGTACGACCTTTCTCAGCGCTCCCATGGCAACCGGGTTCGTGGCCTGCGCCGTGTCGTAATACATTTTCCGAAGCTCGTATAGCGCCCCTTTCGGAACGTTCTTCGGAGGATTCTTACCTTGTCCTTTGGTTACGACGCCCGGCACGATCTCCACTTCGGTTCCGTAAACGAAGCGCTCGACGACAAAGGGCATCATGCCGCCGCCGTGCGAGAAGATCCAGGTGATATCGGGATACTTCGTCGTCGTTCCACTGAAGATCAGGCTGGCGATTGTGCGGGTTGTATCGGCGCCGTACTCGATGATCGTATCCTGGACGTCTTTGACGATGTTGCGGCAACAGTTGCCCTCGATGGGATGAACGTAAACCACTGCTTTGCGGCGATTGAGTTCCTGGTGTAAAGCTGCGAGTTTGGCGTCTCCGAGCCAAATATCTCCATAGTTGGAGTAGAGCCCGATGCCATCCGCCTTCAAGGTGTCGAGCGCATATTCCGTTTCGCGCAGCGCGCCATCCGGGTCGGTTGCCGGTATGCAGGCAAAACTGCCGAAACGGCCCGGGTGGTCCGAGCGTAACCTTGCGGCATACTCGTTACACTCGCGAGCGACCTTCCGCACTTCGTCCGCCTTGCCGAACCAGAAGCCCGGAGTCGTGATGGACAGAATGGCAACCGCCGTGCCGCTCCTATCCATATCGTCCATATCCTCTGCCAATGTCCAGCCGGGAAACGCACTTCCAAACTGGGCGCCGCCCGTGCCGCCTCCGCCTCCCTGGTTATGCGCGCGCAGGAAATCCAGGTAAGCCGGCGGCGTAAAATGATGGTGCACATCAATCCGTCTTGGATTGCCGGCCGGTTGTGCGGCGGAGCGCCCCGCGGAGACTAGCGAGCCCGCACCCGCTGCGGCCAGGCCAGTCAGGAAACTTCGACGCGAAGGGCAAACTTGGGCCGAGTGGTTCATGGGCCGGTAGTATGACCAAGGCGCAGTAGCTTGTCAAGCGGCAAAGACATCGAAAGGCCGTTCTCACGCCGAAGTTACTAACAGTGTTCGTAGCCATAGAATTAGCAGACTTTACTCTTGACTTCACTCAGGCCTTATGGAATGCTACTCGCGTTTTCGAAAACGGGGTACAGACCGCCCAGGTCTGTTTGGAGGGTCCAGGTGAGAACTCTCTCGGTCGTCATCATTGCATGCTGCATTTCCCTCGCGGCACACGCGCAGTCTACTGCTCAGATTCACGGCACGATCCAGGACCCAAGCGGCGCCGCTGTGCCGGGTGCCGAGGTCAAAGCGGTCCAAACCGAGACCGGCGCCTCCCGCGCTGTGCTCAGCGACCCCGACGGGGGGTTCGTCATCCCGAATCTGCCGCTGGGCCCTTATCGGCTGGAGGTCAGCAAGCAAGGGTTCGCTACCGCGATCAATACTGGAATCGAACTCCAAGTGGGCAGCGACCCTTCAGTGATTGTTCCTTTGAAGGTCGGCGCCACCAGCGAACAGGTGAATGTCGAAGCAAATGCAGCTCTCGTCGAAACGCGCAATCTCGGTATCGGCGAAGTGATTCAGACGCAGCGCATCGTCGATCTGCCGCTGAATGGACGGAATGTAAGCGATCTGATCGGCTTGGGTGGCGCTTCGGTGCAGACGGGTGCGACCCAGACGCGCTGGTTCAGCAACCTCCCGGTGATCAGCATTGGCGGTTCCGCCGCAGCCGGCGGTGCTGGCGGCTCGGCGCTGTTCGGAACCGAATACAGCCTGGACGGTGCCAATCACCTCAATTTTCTGTCGGGCACCACAATGCCGATCGCATTTCCCGACGCCGTCCAGGAGTTTCGCGCGGAGACCAGCGGGCAGTCCGCCCAGCGCGGAGCGGCCACGTCGGTCAGCATCGTTACGAGGTCCGGCACGAACGACTACCACGGCGGGCTGTTTGAATTCCTTCGCAATGACGGTTTCGGAAGTGCCCGCGAATACTTCTCGCCCGTTGCCAGTACCTACAAGCGAAACCAGTTCGGAGGGACTCTGGGCGGCCCCATCAAGCGGGACAAGCTCT
>CAYMHP010000339.1:0-6053 GCA_964390225.1 uncultured Solibacteraceae bacterium | reverse complement strand
GCCAGGCTTTGGCCAGGCTCCAGTCGCGCATAACACTCTGCGGCGATAGTTTTAGCACCTCGGCCGTTTCTTCCACGCTCAGCCCGCCAAAAAACCGTAATTCAATCACGCGCGCTTTGCGCGGGTCGAATTGTGCCAGAGCTTCGAGTGCGTCATCGAGTGCGACTAGTTCATGACCCGCCTCCGGCAGCGCGTCTATCGATTCGTTCAGATTGATCCTCGCCAGACCCCCGCCGCGTTTTCCAGTGGCACGCGCCCGGGCGGCGTCCACCAGGATTCGGCGCATCACCATGGCCGAAACAGCGAAAAAATGCACCCGGTCCCGCCATGGGATGTTGCCCGCGTCCACCAGGCGCAGGTAAGCCTCGTTGACCAACGCGGTGGCCTGGAAGGTATTGTTGCCGGGGCGTTCCTGCATCATTCGGCGCCGCGCCATGCGTCGCAACTCACTGTGAACCAGGGGAGTTAGCCGATTCAGGGCGTCCCGATCCCCGGCGGCCCAGGCCTTCAGCAGAACCGTGATCTCAGCGGACCCGTCCGGCGGCATCTTCACCTTGAAAAAAAGATTTCAAGGTCATTGTAGTTCCTCTCTTCGGCTCTCGCTTAGGCGGGCAAAGGCAGGAGAGAGTCATGAAAATCGCAACAATCGCAGCTATAACGCTGCTAACGGCAGCTCGGGCGAAAGCGGTCCAGCCCGCGGATAAACCAATCGATGAAATCCGGGATCCCCGGGTGATCGCGGCCATGAACCGGGCCTGGGGGCAAACAGCGACCAGTTGGGTGAAAGGCGTTGAGGCCGGATTCCGCGTCGATGCCGATGGAGCGGGTTACAAGGTCGTCGACGAACACTTCACTAACGAGACCATGATGCAGCGAATCTCCATCGTCCCCGGAAAAACCATCGCGATCTACCATGTGCATCCGAAATATGCCGACCCGATGCCTTCGCCGGTCGACAAGGAACTCGCCGACACCTGGTTCGTCAGGGTGTACGTGATGCACATCTCGGGTTTGTACGTCTATGATCCCGTTTCAAAGCAAAGTCGGAGGCTGCGGAAGAACGTGAGCTGGCTGAAGCCGTAGGATCGCGGGTCCACGACGATACGCTCTCACTCGGGCGCGGTGAGCGAAATCGAAATCGACACTCGGTCTGCGCGTCTCCACAATCGGTTAACATTGTGGGAACTGGAGTCAGCAGTGGATCTGGACCGCTGGCGAAAAGTCGAGGAGTTGTACCATGCAGCGCGCGAGTGCGGGCGTCAGGTTTTGGTCAACGCCGATTCGGGACTGCGGAATGAGGTGGAGTCGCTGCTCGACCAGGATTCGCTGGCAGATTGCGTCGTTGCGCCGGGGACGAAGTTTGGACCTTATGAAATCGTCAGGCGCATCGGCGCGGGCGGCATGGGCGAGGTCTACAGCGCCAGAGACACCCGCCTCGGCCGCGAAGTAGCAGTTAAACTTGCCAGAGAACGGTTCTCCGAACGCTTCGAGCGCGAAGCCCGCGCGGTTGCGGCGTTGAACCACCCAAACATCTGCCATCTCTACGACGTTGGCCCCAACTACCTCGTGATGGAGCTGATCGAGGGCCCCACTCTTGCCGACCGCATCAAAGAAGGCCCGATTCCGCTCGATGAGGCACTCGAGATCGCACGCCAGATTGCCGATGCCCTCGAAGCGGCGGGCGAAAAGGGCATCGTTCATCGCGATCTGAAACCGGCCAACGTCAAGATCAAGCCCGACGGCGCTGTGAAAGTTCTCGACTTCGGTCTGGCCAAACTCGTCGGCTCGCCCACAGTCCAGACCGACGCTTCCCTCACGCCGATGCCCGCCGTGACGGAGCCGGGCATGATCTTCGGCACCGCAGCCTACATGAGTCCGGAGCAGGCGCTCGGCAAGGTCGTCGACAAGCGCGCCGATATCTGGGCGTTCGGCGTGGTGCTCTACGAGATGCTCACGGCGAAACGCCTCTTCGACGGCCCGACGACATCGGACTCCTTGGCCGCGGTGTTGACGAAGGAGCCCGATCTCGCGCTCGTCCCGATGAAGCTGCGGCGGCTGCTAGCGAGCTGTTTGCAGAAAGATCCAAAAAAGAGGCTGGGGGACATTGGCGATGCAATTTGGATGGTCGAAGATGCTTCGCAACCTAAAGGCCGGCAGAGTCGGTTGTACTGGGGTGTTCTGGCAGTTCTGCTGTTGCTCCTCGCCGCAGTTCCCCTTATCCTGTTCCGCGACGCGCCCACAAGGTCGCGCATGATCACCACAAACATAGAGCCCCCGGAAGACACGACGTTTGATTTCGATAGCGGTTTGAATCTGCCGGCGCTGTCGCCAGATGGCCGCCAAATGGTTTTTGGAGCTCAGTACCTAAACGGCCAGACTCAGCTCTGGGTACGACAGCTCGATTCGACTACAGCAGTTTCGCTGAGTGGAACGGAGAGCGCACGTTTTCCGTTCTGGTCCCCCGACAGCCGTTCAGTCGGATTTTTCGCAGACGGAAAGTTGAAGCGAGTCGACGTTGCGGGCGGACCTGTCCAGACCCTGGCCGATGCTCCTAGTCCGCGCGGCGGATCCTGGAATTCCGAAGGCGTGATCGTCTTCGCACCGAACTTAGACGGCCCGCTTCAGCGTGTCACGGCTGACGGCGGTTCGCTCGCGCGCGCCACCACACTCGATCCCAGCAACGACTTCTCTCATGGCTTCCCCTGGTTCCTTCCGGATGGACATCATTTCCTATTTGCCGACTATAGAGAACCCGGTAGACCCGAAATTATGCTGCGGCTTGGTGCGCTGGATTCAGCGGAGGTGAAAACAATCGCACCGACAAATTCCAGTGCGGTGTACGCCAGTGGCTACTTGCTCTACCTCCGGAAAAACACTCTGATGGCACAACCCTTCGATCGGAAACGTCTACAGGTTACCGGAGAGGCCGTGCCGGTTGTCGACCAGGTGAAGAGCGTCAATTTTCTCGGCGAGCACGCAGGCGTGTTCTCAGCATCTACTGACGGGCTGCTGGCCTATGGAACCGCTGCCGAATTCGAGCGGCAGCAGCTCACGTGGTTTGACCGACAAGGTAAACAGGTAGGCACACTCGCGACTGAGACCGAATACCATTCGCTTGAGTTGTCGCCGGACAGAAAGTACACTGCGGTCACTCGCGATGGCAATATATGGGTAAACGATGTCGCGCGGGGTCTCGCCACCCGCCTTACGTTCAATGTGCTCGATATTTTTGGTATTTGGTCGCCCGACGGGACATACATCGCCTACTCCTCGGAAAGAAGGGGACACAACGATCTATATCGGAAGGCGGCGGACGGAGCTAGAAGCGAGGAATTGCTGTACGCAGACGGAGCAGTCAAGATACCAACAGGCTGGTCACCTGATGGCAAGTTCCTCTTATTCTTCCGAATTGATCCCAAAACACAGCGAGACCTTTGGGTGCTGCCGATTGGAGGTCAGGCTCCAGGCGGATCCCCGAAGCCTTTCCCTTGGCTAGCCACTCCATTCAACGAGTTCTATGCAAAATTCTCTCCGGATGGAAGATGGATAGCTTATCAATCGGACGAGTCCGGGAGGGATGAGATCTACGTGGCGGCTTTCCCCGGGCCCGGCAGCAGGCATCAGATCTCGACCGGTGGAGGAAGTTATCCCCGTTGGCGGGCGGACGGCAATGAGATTTTCTATGTAGGACCGAATGGCAGAATCATCGAAGCGGAGGTCTTTCGCCGGCTTGACGGTATCGAGCTCGGCGGCTCTCAGGCGTTGCCCATTCCAGTCGTCGTGAACAACAATTCCTATATGTATGATATCTCGGCCGACGGCCGGCGTTTTCTTGTAGCGACCCCCCGTGAGCGGCGTTCATCAGTTCCGCTTACCTTAATTCAAAGCTGGACCGCAGTGCTAAAAAAAACCGATTAGCGCATATGGGTGACAAAGCGGGGCAGTGTTTTGACGTCCGACACCTTCATGGAAACATGTGCATGGTGAATTCATAATCAAGCCGCGATGGGAGTCTGGTAGAACCCTCGGCAGTGGCTTCGGCGCCGTACTGCGCGCTTAGTCTACGCGGTATCGTCATCCGAGAGCCATTTGAGGATTGGTGGGCGAGTTTGCCCTCTCGTCTGCCGAGCGGGACCGTCATTCGCGCTTGACTCAGTTCTGTACACGATATATAGTGACCGGACTTGGTAAGCAAACCCACAACAGGGAGGGTGATATGAAGCTTCTAGGGTCTCTTATTGTGCTCTGCGGTTTGGCATTGGCGCAGAGTGACCGGGGAAGCATAACGGGTGTGGTCACCGATCCCGGCGGGGCGGTAGTGCCGTCGGCGGCAATTGAGGCGAGAAACACGGCCACCGGCGGCGTCTACGAAGCCGTGACGACCGCGACGGGAAACTACACATTGAGCGAACTGCCGGCCGGGCCATACGAGTTGTCGGTCACGGTCTCCGGTTTCAAGAAGTTCGTGCGGAACGGCCTGGAGTTGCAAGTGCGCCAAATATTGCGCATCGACGCGGAGCTGGAAGTTGGCGTGGCCACGGAATCGGTAACGATCAGCGCGGCCGCCCCCTTGCTAAAGACGGAAAGCGGCGAGTTGAGCCATAACGTCACCTCTGAGCGCGTCAACGACCTGCCGGTGGGCCAGATCGGGAGCATACGGAACATACTAGCGCCTGCGCAGTTGTTGCCGGGGACCGTGTACACCCCGGGTTCGGTTCGGCTGAACGGCGCTCCCACCAATACGCAAAACACCCGTATCGAGGGGCAGGACGCGACCTACGGTCTGGGCCAGATCCTAAACTCCGTGACACAGCCGAGCGTGGATGCGATTCAGGAATACGCCGTGCAGACCAGCAATTATGCCGCTGAATTCGGCCAAGCTGGCGGAGGCGTGTTCAACGTCACGATGCGCTCGGGCACCAACCAATTCCATGGGAGCGCGTACGACTACTTCGCCAACGAGGCGCTCAACGGGTACGGCTCGTTCACCCACACGCGCGGCAAGTTTCGCCGCAACGACTATGGCTTCACCGGCGGTGGACCGGTGTGGATTCCGAAGGTGTACAACGGCCACAACAAGACATTTTTCTTTTTCTCCTGGGAGGATCTCCCTCAGTCCACGCTGAACACCACCACCTTCAATACCGTTCCGACACAAGCCTACCGTAACGGCGATTTCAGCGCGGCTACGGCAGCCGTAGGGAACCGGGTGTTGGGAACCGACATTCTGGGGCGGCCGATCATCCAAAACACAATTTATGATCCTAAGACGGAGCGGACGGCAACCGTCAACGGCCAGAATTACTTGGTCCGGGACCCCTTCCCGGACAACCGCATCGATCCCAGCCGGTTTGACCCCGTGGCGGCGAAAATCCAGGCGCTGGTTCCGTTGCCGGCGGGCCCTAACGCCGCTCTGCTGGTGAACAATGGTTTTTATCCTTTCCCCACAGACAACCGGAACTTCATTTCCTCGCTCAAGCTCGACCACCTGCTGAGCGCACGCCAGAAGGTGAGCTTCTTCTGGTCGAGGACCCGTTCGGATTCCAATTACTCCCCCGGCGCCCCGATTGGAGGCGGCGCCGAAGGATTGCCCCAGCCCATTTCGGAAGCCTCGAGCACCCGTTTCTCAGGGCACCGGTACACGTTGAATTATGACTTGACGGTCACCCCCACAGTTCTGCTCCATTTAGGGGCCGGGTATCAAGACTCGAGTCTGCACACCTACGCTCCCACCACGAACTACGACCCGAGAAAAGAACTGGGGCTGAACGGTCCGTTTCAACCTTACACGTTTCCGAATTTCTCGGGAATGTTGAGCGCGGCACAGGGCGGCCTGAAGAACCTGGGCGAGATCATTCAAGGTGAGCAAAACACGTGGATGCAGAAGCCCACAGCGGTCGCCGGCGTGACATGGGTCAAAAACAACCATACCTACAAATTTGGCGGCGAGATGCGGCTTCAGGGATATCCGAACGATAACAACCTGGGCACTAACGGGACCTATGGGTTCAGTGCCGCGCAGACGGCCCTCCCTTACCTGAATACGACTACGG
>CAYMHP010000338.1:507-6064 GCA_964390225.1 uncultured Solibacteraceae bacterium | reverse complement strand
GATATGGATCGGTCGAAGTCCGGCCGATCCTGACGTTTTCGTGAGTCTTGATGAGGCCGCATCGAGTTTTTTCATGAAAGACGAGTTTTGGTTGTCGATTTCTGGAAAGGTCGCGCGTCGTCTTAGTGAACGCAGCCTGGCAAACGGGAGGTCGACAAGGTTGCGGCGCAGACCGAGCGACATACGAAACAGATTCTGGAGGTTCGAGCCGACGCCAGGTTCCCGGCGAGGTGAAATCCAAGCAGCCCTCGAATGCGCAAGCAGACAAGAGCTGCATGACAAGACATCAATGAGAGTTCTGAAATCAAAATGGAAACGGAGCGCACTATGACATCAAACACCGTGGAAACCGCCGCTATCGGAGCTGATCAGACGCTGACGGAGTCCGAGTTGGACAGGGCCCGATTGTACCTTGAGCAAACGAGACTCGGCATCGTGGGAGCCATCAAGAAACTTTCCGACCCTCAGTGGGAGTTCAAGCCGGCCCCAGACCGCTGGTCCGTGGCCGAAATCGTTGAACACATAATATTTGTGCAGGAGCGCGTACTGGGACCGGTTCGGGAAAAGCTCGAAAGTACGCCAGTCGCGCCGGTCCATCCCGATTGCAAGCGAGTGGATGACATCATCATCTACCAAATCCCTAACCGATTGACTAAATTTCCGACGCCGGCCCAACCGTCCGGCGGCCTGGACCGCACCCAGGCTGTAGACCGTTTGCTGACCAATTATTCCCGGCTGACCGAGCAGCTGGAGACACAGGGCCTTCGAAGTCACTCAATAGAATCGCCTCCGCTCAAAGCCATTTCGAACGCCGCATACGACTCAATGGACGGTTATCAATGGATTCTCGCGGCGGCCGCCCACACCGAGCGCCATACAAAACAGGTTCTCGAGGTAATGGCTGACCCTGGGTTCCCCTCGTAGAGAGCCAATCGTTTTCCGCAAGTGCGAACATTCAGGAGGGAGCCAATATGCGTTACATGATGCTGATCTATTCGACGGAAGGACCCGACGGCTTAACGCCGGAGGAAGACACGCGGATTCGTTCCGGACATCGGAGCGTCATGGAGGAGGCGACGAGAAAGGGGGTGTTAATCGGCGCTGAGCCTCTGGCGCCCACGAGTACAGCGACCACGGTGCGAATGCAAAGCGGCAAAGCCGTCGTAATCGATGGACCTTTTGCAGAAACCAAGGAGCATCTCGCCGGCTACTACATCATCGATTGCGAGAACCTGGACGAGGCCATCGAATGGGCTGCCAAGATCCCGACCGAGTGCCAGGGTAACCCAGGCTGCATAGAGATCCGGCCCATGCGGCGGCAGCCCGCTGGCGCTGGACGGGAGCCCGCAACTGCGTCTTTGAATGGTTGACGTCCGCCTTGCCGCAGAATCCGTTTTCCGTCAAGAGTCGGGACGGATCCTCGCGAGCCTGATCCGCATCTCCGGGTCCTTTGATCGAGCCGAGGAGGCGACGCAGGAAGCCTTTGCCTCCGCGCTCGCCTCCTGGCAAGTCAAGGGAATTCCCGACAATCCTGCCGCTTGGATCATGACGACGGCGCATCGCAAGCTGATTGACTCGGCGCGAAGAGATCGGACCAGGCGCGAGAAACAGGATTCGCTTACCTATGCCGCAGAATTGGCCGGCTCAACGGCCACTGAAGAGGTGGAAGAACCGACCATGGATTTCCAGGACGACCGGTTGCGTCTGATTTTCACTTGTTGCCACCCGGCGCTCAACGTGGAAGCCCAAATCGCATTAACGCTTCGAACATTAGGTGGGCTGACTACTACGGAAATCGCGAAAGCATTCCTTGTACCCGAGCCCACCCTTGCGCAACGGTTAGTCCGTGCAAAGCGAAAAGTACAAGAGGCTCGAATTCCATACGAAGTACCGCGGCCGGAGCATTTGCCTGAACGTCTGGCCGCGGTGCAGGCGGTCATTTACCTTATCTTCAACGAGGGCTACGCGGCAAGTACGGGGACCGAACTCGTTCGCAACGATCTATGCGCCGAAGCGATTCGCCTAGGCCGCGTGCTCTATGACCTGCTTCCATCCGAACCCGAAAACATGGGCCTCTTGGCGTTGATGTTGCTCCAGCACTCCCGGCGGGAGGCCCGTGTCATCGGGGGACAATTGGTCACCTTGGAGGAACAGGATCGTTCCCGGTGGGACCGGACCGCGATTTCGGAAGGATTGACCTTGGTCGAAAGGGCGCTCACGCACGGTCCTGCAGGTCCCTATCAGCTTCAAGCAGCAATTGCCGCCCTACATGCGGAGGCGTGTAGTTCGGATGAAACCGATTGGCCGCAGATCGCCGCTCTTTACGAGAAGCTGCTGCAACTGAGTCCGTCTCCCGTGATAGCGCTGAACCACGCTGTGGCGGTCGCCATGAGCGGAAACCTGAAGGACGGACTTGATCGCATCGACGATCTTGGGAAAAGCGGGGCTCTCGACAGATATTACCTGTTCCATGCCGCTCGCGCTGATCTTCTGCGCCGGCTGAACCAAGACCACGACGCCGCCGAGGCCTACCAAAGAGCGGCCGATTTGGCTACGAACCCGGTCGAGGTGGATTTTCTCAATCGGCGACTGCGGCGGCTGCGGGCCGATTCGTGAGCCGTATTGCAAGATCGCAAACGCGCTCTGCTTGTCGCGAGAACTGGCGTAGCGTTAAGGATTCCGATCGGGTCGTTCCCGACTCGTAGGGAGGTCGGATGCGACGGTAGCGCCAGACGTCTTTCGTGCCCTCAGCCACGCATCCAAAGCCGCACCCAACGGCGGGATTTCGATCTGGAAGCCTCTTTCATGAAGCACATCGATCAGGCCGAAATAGCGTGCCGCAATTGCGCTCCAGTCGTATTGTTGCGCGGTCATCCGGGCACACGAGACTCTCCTCTCCCGTTCGATTGGGTTCGCGAAAACGGACTGCACCGCCGCGGCGAACTCGTCCGGTGCCGACTCGCACAACCAGGCATTATCGGCGTTGGCGTAGGACAGCACTCCTCCCGCTCGGGGAGCAACCACGGGAACGCCGCATGCCATCGCCTCCAGCAGCGTGATCCCAAACGGTTCGCGTGGATTCGGATGCACGAAGACATCCGCATTTGCCAGTTCCTGCGCAAACTGATCCCGTTCTCCAAAATGGCCTTTTATCTGAACGCGCCCAGCCGGCAGTCTCGCTGCCTCCCTTGTGAACCATTCCCGCTGCGGACCACCGCCAGCGACAATCAGGGAGTATTCCTCGGGAAGCCGTGCCAGCACGTCGAGCAGCATGGCAGTATTTTTTTCTGTTGACAGCCTGCCTGAGTAAAGGAGTGTTTTCCCCGCATGCGGCTGGCGCGATCTGCCGGAAAAGAATCGACAGTCGAGGCCCATTGGGCAGACCCAGATTCCCCGCCGGGTGGAGTGCCCCGCCGAGGCATGGACAAGTTCAGCCGCAGTGTATTCCGAGTTTGCAATGTGGTGATCGAACATCGGGAAATACATGAAACGCATGTAAAAGCGCGCGAAGAACTTTCCCAGGCTACCGCCGATGAGGTGAGCGGACACGTTCACATCCATGCGTTCATGGCTGGTGGCGATTTCAGTCGGCCGTCTGATCCCGCGGAGCATATTCTTCCGCAGCATTCCGGAAACGTACAGTAACGTGTACTTGTCGGAAACCTCCAGGATCTCCGGCTGTTCGGCTCTCAGAATCCGCTCGACCTCGCGTAGACAGGGGCCGATCGGCAGAATCAACCGATAGCGACGATCCCCAAACGGTGAGCGCGGCGCCTTCACCTGATAGATTCGGCCGTACGCACCGGTGCGTTCATAGCCATTCTGCGTCCCTGGCACCACGAGACGCATCTCGCGGCCACACCCATTTGCATGTTCGAGCAAGGCCCGATAGAAAGCGCTGATTCCACCGGATGCCGCGTGGTAGAAGTTCGTCATGTGCAGCGTCTTTGGGGTTCGCATACTTACATTCTCACCGGCGGCGATGAGCCAGACTGTCGGGACGGTTCTTTGTTTTCTGACCCGTGGTCCGTAAGCAAGAGTATTTGTCGCGCGTTTCTCGGCTAAGTGCGGAGCGTTGCCGAAACGACACGGTCGTCATGAGGCTAACGAGGCCGAAAGAGATGCTTACACCAAGGCGAGTTGGGCCGTATGCCGCTCGATTTGCTCAACAAGAATCCGCGGCTCCAGTTTGGGTGAGCGGAGGACGCTGTGAGTCAACATTGGTTCCGTCATCCCTTCCGCCAGATTGACTTCCGGATAGCCGAGCCAATCCGCGATTCGGCAAGCGATCGGAACAACAGCGGCAGCGTGTTTCGGCTCGGGCGCGCCAATTGCGTGGTGCGTGACCATCGACACGAGCAGTATCTCGGGGAAGCCCCACGTGCTCGCCATTAAGGCGCCGGCATCGCAGTGATTCATGCCGCAGAGCTGCCTCTCCTGCTCCAGCGACTCCGCCAGGCTTTGGACCTGGACCTGGAGCAATTCCCCATACTGAGGTCCGACGCTCAAAATCAATCCCAGACGTCCCAGATCATGCAGGAGGCCCGCTGTATACGCCCCCGGTATACCGAGTAGCTCCCCAATAATCTCGCTGATGACTGCTGTGGCAATACTGTGGCGCCACGTCAGAGCCACATACTTGGCCGGCATGCGCTCCACGTAACGGGAAAACATGATGTTGCTGGCAAGCGACCGTACACGCTCCATGCCGAGGAGCGTTAAGGCATGCCGGATTGTCTCAACCCGAGCGCGCAAACCAAACTCCGCCGAATTCGCTCTCACCAAGAGGTCGGCAGCCAAAGACGGATCAGAGCGGAAGACGGCCTCAAAGTTCGCCAGCGCCGAATCCGACTCGGTCGCGATACCCATCAGCTTTACGGCTGTCGGGTGGAACGCTGGTACTTTGGTGAGTTGTCGATACGCCTGAAGGCGGCTTATAGTCGGATTATTGGTCATAGCTAAGCAATGCCTGGACGACTTTCAGATCTTGCAGAAACAGCTGTTGCTCCGGTTCCAGAACATCGGCTGGAATCGATTTTTCGCCCTGTGCCAACAATTGTTTGACCTTTGCACTGCGGCCAGATACTTCCCCGAGGTTCAGGTAAATTTTGATATCGGCGTGCTGTCGCTCGAGCGAAAGCGTCAGCCAGGAGTGAAAGATCTCAAGGTGCAGCTCCCGAAGAGCGTCATGAAGTTCGGGTGTAAACGAGCGAACCGCCGGACCAGCTTCGTACCGGCCGGTTGAGGCGCTCCGGAACGCGGCGATCAAAAGCATTCGCCCAAACAGGGACGGGCTCTGGAGCAAATCATAGAGCTCGTCCGGGATGGGCTCGGCTTGCACCGGGAAACCCGCTTCGTCGTTTCGAACTCGTGAAGGAGGCTGCCTTCCCATACCTAGACGTTAAAAAACCGTACTCTTCAAAGCCACAGGAGGCGGAAACATCGATCCTGTCCCTCGCTCGCCCCACGTTTGAGGCTCGCCCCCTAGACAAAACGGCGCGGGCACCAGCCGCCCACATCGGAGGTGCCCGCGGTCTCCCGATTCAGAGCAGGACGT
>CAYMHP010000338.1:0-497 GCA_964390225.1 uncultured Solibacteraceae bacterium | reverse complement strand
ACGTCTCTTCAGGACTATACCCGTAGCAAATTCAATGAGCAAGGTTAGAAATGGTGTACTGAAATGGGTTAACTCAAGCTTCGCCTGGCGTACCCGCTTTACTGGATACAAATCGTTCTCCTGCAATGACAACGGTCGTTGTCTACGGCCCCGCCCGGCGTGAACGAGGACGCAATTGTCGTAATCTCTTAGATGGCGACACAATTTGAAACGAGATTCCGGTAACGCCGTTTTTCGTGCAAGGAAGCGAAGCCGCCAGGGCTTAACTCCAGGGCCGTTGACAGCAGTGAAAGGCTCAGAGCCAGGTGTCAACGCGTGATAAAATTGTCCACCTACCGGCAACCGAGGAGGTGACATCGAAATGATCAAGCGAATTTTGGGATTTGGGGCCACACTCTGCGTGGCCGCCGGCCTGCTGCAAGCCCATCACTCCCTCGCGGGAGTGTATGACATGAAGGCGGAAAAGGAGCTGCAAGGCGAAGTCGCGCAAATCAAGT
>CAYMHP010000337.1:0-6083 GCA_964390225.1 uncultured Solibacteraceae bacterium | reverse complement strand
GGAAATCAGGCCCGCCGCCGCCGGCCTCTGGGCCGGCTGGACACGCTCTAACGCGGGATTGCGGCCTGAACGGCCGCCCCACAATTTCGACCCTAACGGCCGGAAATCGGAGTTTGTGGAAGGTTTTCGCGGTTCGAGCAGTCTGAAGCAGTAGAACGTCGGCCAGATTGACGCGTGTTTCAAGTTCTTCCCTCGCGGGCACGGCGCGAAGTTGTGCCCGCGTTTTTTTCAAAACAAGTATTGTGGCGGTCTCAGAAAGCTTACGCCTTGACAACGTTTCGGGAATAAAAAACTCACGCATGCGGTCATATTCTCCGAAGGGTGGCAAAAGAAAATACATGAAATACACGAACTCTGCGAAGCTCATCACTCACAACCACAATGAAGACGGCATCGATCGTCGTGGTTTCCTGGAATGTATGGCATGGGGCGGAACAGGTGTCATTTGGACAGTCAGCGGCGGCGTCTTGAGCTCGCAGGCTTTCGGCCAAAATGCCAAGGCCCCACACGGAGAGTTACACTTCGTGCAAATCAGTGATAGTCACATCGGGTTCAACCGGCCCGCCAATCCCGATGTGGTCGCGACGCTGCAGGCCGCAATCGAGAAGATCAACGCGCTGCCCAGCCAACCCGACTTCATTATTCATACCGGAGACCTCACTCATGATTCAAAGCCCGATCAGTTCGATGGCCTCGACCAAGTATTGCAGACCTCGAAGGCGAAGCAAGTGTACTTTGTCCCTGGGGAGCATGACACCTCCTTCGACGGCGGCAAGCTTTACCTGCAACGTTACGGCAAGTCTTTGGATGCGAACGGGACGGGTTGGTACAGCTTCAATCATAGAGACGTGCATTTCGTAGGGTTGAACAACTCGGCGATTCTCGACGGAATGGGAAAACTGGGCGCCGAGCAACTGACCTGGCTTGAGGCGGACCTCAAGGCGCAGCCGGCGAGCCGCCCTGTCGTGGTATTTGCGCACATCCCTCTGTGGTCTGTTTATCCGGAGTGGGGCTGGGCCACGAAGGACAGTGAACAGGCGCTGAGCTATTTACGGAAATTCGGTTCGGTTACAGTGCTCAACGGTCACATCCACCAGGTGATGCAGAAGACCGAAGGAAGCGTCGCTTTCCACACGGCGATGTCCACGGCATTTCCGCAACCGGCGCCCGGTACCGCCAAATTTCCCGGTCCTATGAAGGTCGAAGACGCCCGGCTCAAGACCGTCCTCGGGATTACGGACGTCCAGGCGGTCCGCAAGCAGCACACTCTGGCTGTCGTAGATTCGACGCTGGGCTGATCGGGGCGCTGCGCGCTGCACCAGTTAGTGCTGCTTACTAACATTCTTGGACCACTGTTACAAGGAGGATGAAGAGACGTGTACAGGTACATAGGTTTAGTTTTTGTGGTTTGGCATCTTTCCGCCCAGGTCGAACCTAACGCGGGTCAATGGAAAACCTGGGTGATTTCCTCAGGCAGCGCTATACGTCTTCCGGCTCCGCCTGCGGACGACGTGACTGCGACGGACCTGCAGTGGGTGAGGGATTGCGTCAATCGGCGCGATCAGGCGACTCTGAACACGATCCATTACTGGGACGCGGGAGCTCCGGCATATCGCTGGATGCAGCTCGCGCTGCAATACGTTGTAGGCTCGAATCTCGCGGGTCCTCAACAAACGCGCGCGCTTGCGCTCGTCGCTGCCGCAGTATCGGACGCCACCATAGCTGCTTGGGATTCGAAGTATACGTATAAGCGTCAGCATCCGAGTAATCTCGACGCGGCCGTCGCACCCGTGGTCGCAGTTCCGCAAAGTCCGTCCTATCCATCGGAGCACGCCGTAACTGCCGGCGCTGCAGCGGCCATCCTTTCGTATCTCTTCCCCGCGGAAGCAGCGGAGCTTTCTGATATGGCTTATGAGGCAGCGATCTCGCGGGTAATGGCCGGAGTTGCTTTCCCAAGCGACGCATTGTCTGGGCTCAATCTGGGCCAGAGCGTCGGGCAAGCAGTGATCGCTTACGCGCAGCAGGATGGATCGAATCAACAGTTCACGGGTTCCTATCCGGCGATGGCGGGAGTATGGTCAAGCGCAAATCCCGTCGCGCCGCTCGCCGGCACATGGAAGCCCTGGGTGCTGGCCACCGCCAAGGATTTGCGCCTCGGGCCGCCGCCGGCATTCGGTTCCGATGCTGCCAACACTCAGTACGTCACGGTGAAGGGCTTAACTCGTAGTAACGCGACCAACCACCTCGCGTGGTTCTGGCAGCCTGGATTCTTCCAGCCCTGGCTGCAACAGGTGGATCTGGAAATCTTCCAAAATCACCTCGATTTGAATCCGCCCCGCGCCGCGCGAGCCTACGCCTATGAAACCGTCGCGCAGCACGATGCGACGCTCGCTTGTTGGGACTCGAAATACACTTACCTCGAACTTCGCCCGAGTCAAGCCGATCCGACGATTACGACGCTTTTTGCAAATCCTCAGCATCCCGGCTATCCGTCCGGTCACGCATGTGCGTCCGGAGCTTCTGCGGCCATCCTGTCGTTTCTGTTCCCCGCCGATTCCCATGCATTCTCGCAAATGGCAGCCGATGCCGGGAACTCGACTTTCGATGCAGGAATTCACACGCAATTCGACGTGAACGAGGGGTTGGCTCTGGGAAATAGCGTGGGTCAGAAAGTCGTCGCCCGTGCGCAATCGGACGGAGCGAACTAGCAACCATTTGATCGCGCCGAGTCCTTCCGGGATTAAATCGAACAAACGAATAACCCCATTCGTTCACAAGCGTAAAATGGAACGCAGGGCCGATGTAGTTTATACGGTGAAGGAAGAAGCGCCCGTATCATGGGACGTGACCATCTGGCGCAAACCCGGTAGGGAAAAAGCAGATGCGGAGAAGCCCCCGGTTAGCGCCGATTCGCGACGGGAGTTGTTCGAGGAAATCGTCCTGCCTCACCTGAATGCGGCATATAACTTGGCCCGATGGTTGACGCGCAACGAACAGGACGCGGCAGACGTGGTTCAAGAATCTTACCTGCGCGCTCTTCGCTTCTTCGATGGGTACAAAGGTGGCGACCCAAAGTCATGGCTTCTCACGATCGTGCGAAATACCTGCCGGACCTGGCAGCACCGGGAACACCGGCAAACCGGGAGTGTGCCGTTCGATGAGGCCGTGCACAGCACCGAGGATCAGGCGACTGACCAGGAACGCAGCATGGCAGACCGTGAGGAGTTTGGCATTTTGCGAACTTGTCTCGACCTTCTGCCCGTCGATTTCCGCGAGGTGCTGGTTTTGCGAGAGTTAGAAGAGATGTCCTACCAGGAAATCTCCGATGTTACCGGGCTGGCGCTCGGAACGGTGATGTCGAGGCTTTCCCGAGCGCGCAAGCGGCTGCAGCAGTGCGCCGCAAGCAGGGCCAGGGAGGCGGTCCGATGACTTGCTCGCTGGATCTGATTGAAGCCTACTTGGATGAAGAACTCGATGCCGCGCAGCATGCCGCGATGGAGCAGCATGTAACCAGCTGTCCGAGCTGTTCCGAAGCGTACGCTCGTCTGCGCAAGCAGAAGGCCGGTATCAAGGCTGCGGCTCCGTACTATAACGCTCCCGCCGAACTGCGCCGTTCCATTCGCAACGATTTGCGCCGTGTGGCGGCGCATTCAGCCAAGCCGGCCGGTGTCGAAGTGCCTTGGCGATGGCTGGCGATAGCAGCATCGCTGCTTCTCGTCGTATCTGTCTCCTTGAACGTGGTGCAGTTGCGCCCTAGAGCCGTTGAGAGTGATTTGGCCGAGAGCGTTCTGAGTGACCACCTCCGTTCGCTTCTCGCAAGTCATCTCGTAGACGTGGCTTCCTCGGATCAGCACACAGTAAAACCCTGGTTCGCCGGGAAACTCGACTTTTCACCGGACGTGAACGATTTCGAGGCGCAAGGTTTCCCGCTGGCGGGCGGCCGCATCGAATACCTGGCGGGCCGTCGCGTGGCCGCCCTCGTCTACCACCGCCGCCAGCACGTGATCAATCTATTTGTATGGCCCGAGGCGTCGGCTGCTAGCGCGCAAGCCAGCATTTCACACAACGGCTACAATCTCCTCCACTGGACCTCCGGTGCGATGACGTATTGGGCTGTGTCCGACGCCTCCGCCGCGGAGCTTCAACGCTTCCGAAGTTTATTCAAATAGCTTCAATCAAACGTCGCGACGGCGGGCGAGTTCCATCAGAGTCTCATGCGTGCCTACGGCCTCCGGTCCGGCTCCCTCCGCATCGGGTTTCAGCCTCCGGTAGCTGCCGCTCGATTCCAGCACCCAGGCCTGGCGTTGGTCGCGCAGGCAGATACTGAGCACCTCCCAGAGCTTCTCTTTGGCAACCGGATCGGTTACCGGTGTGACCACCTCGATGCGGCCCGACAGGTTACGAAACATCCAGTCAGCGGATCCAATCAAGTAATCGCCTTCGAGCGGATCTTCGCGGCCGGCGGCGAAATGGAAGATGCGGGAATGCTCCAGAAAGCGTCCGATGATGGAGCGGACGCGGATGCCCTCGGTTACGCCTGGCACACCGGGCCGCAAGCAGCAAAAGCCACGCACGATCAAATCAATCGGAACGCCCTGGCGGGCCGCATCGCACAGCGCTTCGATGATCGCCGGATCCTCCAGTTGATTCATCTTGGCGATGATCCGGGCCGGCCGCCCGGCGGCGCGATTTTCGCTTTCGCGACGAATGAGCTCCAGGAATCGCGTCCGCATGACCGATGGCGCCACCAGCAGCGCTTCGTACTCGGGCGGTTGCGAGTGGCCGGTTAGGTAGTGAAACAGATTGACGACATCACGCGTCTGCGCCGGCGCGCACGTAAACAGTCCCAGGTCGCAATATAGCCGCGCGGTTCGCACGTGATAATTGCCGGTGCCGATGTGGACGTAGGTCTGCAGCTTATCGGCCTCCTTGCGAACTACCAGGATCATCTTGGCGTGCGTCTTTAAGCCGCGCACGCCGTAGGTGACGTGGGCTCCGGCCTTCTCCAGTTCCGCAGCCCAGTGCAGGTTCCGTTCTTCGTCAAAACGGGCGGTGATCTCGATGACGCACGCGACTTGCCTGCCAGCTTCGGCGGCGCGGATCAATGAGCGCACGAACGGGGTATCATCGCCGATCCGATACGCCGTCATTTTTACCGCCACGGTCTGTGGGTCGTCCGCGGCCGAACTCACCAGGTGTTCGACCGTCGCGTCGAAGCTGTCGTACGGATGATGCACGAGCAGGTCTTGCGCCCGGATGGCGGCGAAGATGTCGCTTTGCCCGTCGGCCAGCGCCGGAGGCGTCCTGGGCACCCAGGGACGATCGCGCAGGGCCGCAATGTCCATTCCCGCGATTTCGAACAGCGTCGTGTAGTCGCCTTCCGGAGGCAAGTCGTACACATCCAGATCCTGCAGTTCAAAACGGTCGCACAGCAGCTTCCGAATCGCGGGATCCGCGCCCGGAGCAAACTCCAGGCGCACCGCCGGCTCGTACCGCCGCTGCCGGATCTGCTCTTGCACCAGTTCCCGCAGTGCCTCGCTCGGGTCGTCCTCCAGTTCAACCTGCGCATCGCGCGTGAGCCGGAAGAGCGTGACCCCGCTGAGTTGCATTCCCGAATACAGCTTTTCCAGATTGCCCCGGATGATTTCGTGAAGAGGCGTAAACACCTTGCCTGGCGGGGCGTCGAGCGCCACCCACTGCCGCAGCACGTTGGGGACCTTAACTCGCGCGTACATGGTCTCGGCACGCGCCCCATCGTACAGTACGCATGCCAGGGAGGTCGACAGGTTTGAGAGAAACGGAAACGGGTGCGACGGATCGATCACTAGGGGCGTTAAGGCTGCGGAGACGGATTCGTCGAAGTAGCGGCTTCCCGCGGCTTGCTGATCGGGGCTGAGTTCGTCCCAGCGCCGAAAAACGATCCCCTGCGCTTCCAGTCCCGGCACGATGCTCTGGTGAAAACAATCTACCTGCCGCTTCAGGGCGGGTAAGAGCTTTTCACGAATGCGTTCAAGCTGTACGAGGCGCTCCTGCGTTAGTGCAGGCCGCAGCACCGCGATCCGCTTCATGAAGAACTCGTCCAG
>CAYMHP010000336.1:0-6168 GCA_964390225.1 uncultured Solibacteraceae bacterium | reverse complement strand
CCTTGGAACCTACAGCGAAGACCGCCAGCCGTTCCTCGATTGCCTGATGCTCGAGCCCGCCCGTCGATGGCGAGACGGCCGTTTTATCGTCGCCGGGCCGCTCTACCCGGAAAATATCGTGTGGCCTCCGAACGTGGAGCGCATTGACCACCTTCCGCCCTCCGAGCACCGGCACTTCTACAACGGCCAGCGCGTCACGCTCAACCTGACACGCGCGGAAATGAAGGCCGCCGGCTATTCGCCCAGCGTGCGGCTGTTTGAAGCCGCGGCATGCGGTTCAGCGATCGTGAGCGACTACTGGCAGGGCCTCGACAGCGTGTTTGAAATAGGCCGCGAAGTTCTCGTGGCGAGTTGCCCCGAGGAGATCTTGCGCCTGCTGCGCGAGTGCGCTCCCGAGGAGATCGCCGCGCTCGGTGCGCGCGTGCGGGCTCGCGTCCAGGCGGAACATACCGCCGCTCACCGCGCCGCCGAGCTCGAAACCTACGTCGAAGAGGCCGTGAGCAACCGCACAAGGGCAGAGTAGCTGCAGTTCCAATAGCGGGAGGAACGTATGCTTCTGTTACTGATCTTGTTGATCGTCCTCATGGCAGCGACCGCGCCGGCTTGGCCCTACAGCCGTGGCTGGGGCTATTATCCGAGTGGCGGCCTGGGACTGGTGATCCTGATCCTCGTGATTCTCTTGCTGATGGGCCGCATATAAGCCGTCCATTTTGAGGGGCGATAGCCGGTCCTGGCCGGCCGCTATCGCCTCTCACTCGCCCGCTCCAGCGGGTCCGGTGGGTCTCCCCTGCCGGTCCCCCCTGTCGAACACCCTGTCGGTCCCCCTTGCTCCCGGCAAGTCGATTTGATATTAATAGCGGCACAGACTCGGTAGTATGATTCAACACCGACGGGAGACTGCCGTGCGCAACGTCTTGGTAGACGCTCTTATTTCGTGTGCTGAAGGGCCCCTTCAAACGAAGACCCGCCGCTTCCTAAAGGGTCTTTCCTGCGACGAGCTGCAATTCCTGGCCGACTTTCTGGGCGCCTCGATTCTCGAGCATTCCGAAAACGCCGGCTGTTCTCGCGCCGCGCTATCCGCACGCTTAGCAGAGTTTCAGCGCGTCCGCCAGGCGTCGAACGCGCATCGCTCCGACGATCAGGATCACAAGATGATCCTGCTGCTCGAATTCCTATGCCGCACCGGGCTTTTCCAAGTTCCCGTCGCTGCGCGGGCGAGCCACGCGTAAGCGTCAACTCTCGACGTCGCCAATGGCCCATGGCACTGCGGGCGCAAGCATGTGAAATCAGTATGGATGCGTCCGACAGGCCGGTGTTGCGATTTCTCCATTCGGAAGATTCTCTGAATCGTGTGAAACTGGCGGCGTTTCGCCGCTTCTCAACGGAGGCGATCAAAGCGTCGCTGCACCCCGGACAACCGGGCTCTCTGAAGGTGCGCGTTGACGGAACGGTTCTCGACGGCCATCACCGGCTCGCTGTGTTGCTGGAACGAGCGGAAGATATTCATTGCCTGCCCAGGGAGATAATGGAGAAGGACATCGATGAAGCCTGACCTCTTTTGGATCCCCGGCCCGTGGCCCGGGCGGCTGGCCATTGCAGCCCGACCCAGGGGAGGAGATTGGATTGAGGACGAGGTCAGTGGCTGGCGGCAGGCTGGTATCGACGTGCTCGTCTCTCTGCTGGAACCCGATGAGGCCATCCAACTGGAGCTAACTGGTGAGGGTGAGGCTGCAGAGAACAGTGGCCTCCGGTTCATTTCGTTTCCGATCGCGGATCGGGGGGTGCCGCGCTCTAGACCCGATGCTGTTTCGCTCATCACCAATATCGCAGCTGCCTTGGAGGACGGAAAGACCGTTGCGCTCCATTGCCGTCAGAGCGTTGGCCGGTCGGGCTTGGTCGCAGCCGGAATCCTGATGACCTCTGGTATGAGCGCGGGTGAGGCAATCAAAGTCGTGAGTGCTGCCCGCGGCACATCAGTTCCGGAGACCCCCGAGCAGCGGCAATGGATTCAGCAGCTACCGTTTGCGGCGCCGGTTGCGAACCGGTAGGTATTCGGCGACGCTGTTCCTTACTTCTCCCACGCGCCCAGCAGCCGGCGCGCGAGCACCAACTGGCCGAGGTGATAGGCGTTGTGATCGGCAATCAGGAGGGCCTCCCGCAACAGCGTCTGTCCGTCGCCCCAAGGGAACTTGCGGTAAAGATCCTGCGCCGGGTCGCGAACCAGGTCTTCGAATTCCTTCAGATCCTTCTTGAACTCGCGAATCGACTTGTCCCAGGCTTTCGGGTCTTCCGGAGCCGGCGACGCCGGCCAATAGCCCTCCGGCCACTTCGGCGATTCGTAATCCGCCGAGGTGCTGAAGCGCAGAATATCGTGTTGCGCGATGCGCATGTGTTCGAGCGACTCCCACGGCGAGTGCGGCGCTCCTTTGGGCCGCTTGCCAATGAGGTCGTGCGGAAATCCGCTCGTTGCCTGTTCAAAGGTGGCGTGAGCGTTCCCGCCCTGCAGCAGTTGAATCAGGTGTTCCCGTAAAACCGCATCATTCGACATGTCCTTCTCCTCCTCTCCGCGATTTCGCGGAGGCGTGCACCGGCGCCGCGTTCGTTTGCGGCAGAAGTCTCGGATTCGCGTAGACATCTAGCCATTGACCGCGCCGCTCGAAACGCGCCGTCAGCCGAAGCGGCACGAACCGCTCCACCTCCTCGCGAGTAGCACTTGGCGCGTAACCGCAAAAACGCTGCCAGAAGCCCTGTACGGCTGGAATCCGCATCAGGTTAACTGGCGTGTCCCAGGTTCGCAAAAAAATTACCACCACGTCGGCCTTGCCCCAATCGCGCCCTTCGAGCGTGGGCAGCGTGAAGTCGGGAAGCGAGTGCACGGCCATTGCGCGCGGCACAAAGCCCAACTCCGGCCGGGCGAGTTCTATCGTGAGGGGCCAAGCCGTCTCGACCTGCGCATTCTGGAAGGAGCGCGCAACGAAATCCGCGGACTCCTTCTGCAGCATCACGAAATCCGAGAAAGCCAGGTTATCCTCGTACGGAAAAGGATACGGCGGGTTGATCCAATTCCCGGCCGCCACGCCGACCACCAGGGCAGCGGCGCAGAGCACGCGCGGTGCCGGGTTGAAAGAAGCGAGTCCAACCGCCATCGCGGTGTAAACCACCGGCACGATCGGCAACAGATAACGGTCCAGGACTGCTCCACCGAGCACGGTTACGAGGGCCACGTGCGCCAGCACCAAGAGCCACGCGACTCGCCAATGCCGGCTTCGAAAAACCGAGCTGCGCTTCCACGTATAGAGGATCGCGGCCGTACCTATCCAGTGGAAGTCGGCAGCAAACAAGTAATACAGCCGCCGCAGGAGAGCAACTCCGAGCCGAACCGGTTCGAGCGGATATTCGAGATTGTACCGGACGAATTCCGCGTTGCCGGCCCAGTGCCCCGTCTGCCGCATCAGCACTACTACCCAGCCCGCCAGCGGCAACGCAGGTGCGAGGAACCAGGCCGCGTCGCGCCATCGCTTCTCCCGGAGCAGCCAAACGCAAAATACTGCGGGGACCAGCAGCCCGGTCTCCTTCACCAAGACCAGCACGACGCAGGTAGCGGCCGAAAGCTTCAGCCGGTCTTGCAAAAACAGCAACAGCGCCAGAGCCGTGAACACCGTCGCCGGCGCGTCCAACTGCGCCAGCATCGACTGCGCGAAATACAGTGGCGACACCGCGAGCAGGATGGGCACGAGCAATGCGGGACGGCTCGGCGCCTCGCGACAGAGCTCGATGGCGAGTAAGAACGCGACCAGCAGCCCGCTCGCGCCGATCAGCAGCATGGCGCCGCGAGTGGCCAGCGGCTCGTAACCGGCCACCTTCCACACTCCCGCGAGATAGGCCATTACCGCCGGAGGGTGAATGTTTGGGCTGGCCGAGCGAGGCACCCATGAGCCCTGCCGCAGGATGTCGAGCGCCGCGGGAACGAACTGGCCGGCCTCATCCCAAAAGTATGGCAGCCGCAGCAGTGGTCCGTGGCTCAGACAAACGATCGCCGAAAAGAGAGCAGCGAACCAGAGATACGCGTGGATAGGGATTTGGCGCCGCTGGTCCGCGAAAGGCATGCCGCTTTACTGCACGAATCCGCCCGCGCCGGCCTGCGGCTCGAGACGGATTTCACCGAACGCACTCTCGTATTGATTCACGTTCTGCTGCAGCACATTCAGCAGCGCCTTGGCCTGTTGCGGACTGACGTAAATACCTTGGAAATTGTGGATGGTGACGGCATCCGGCGCAGTCTGGCTGATCCGGCCGAACAATAGCAGGAAATCCCAAAGGTTCACTCGCACCTGAACGCTGTTGGCGTAGTTTTCGCGGTACTCCGGTGTGTTCAGCAACTGGATCTTGGGAGCGGCGGGCTGCGTCATAGTCTTTTCAGCGTAGCACCCACGCATTATTGTTGATCCAAAGCAGCTCCCCCCTACGCGTATTAAATGATTGGATGAATACTCCGGTCTGTGAGCGAATTCAAGAATCTTTACGAATTTGGTACAACCATTGCTATTGCTCCAGCGTCGGAAGAAGTGAGGCAAGACATGAAAGCACTCATTGAAAACCGGGCATTGGGGGAAGTTCATTGCCCGATCTGCACCCACACGGTCCCGGCGGAGATCGATTTAAAAGGGAAGCGGCCGAGAGTCGTGGCCGGGCAGCGGTGCCGGCGGTGCGGGTCGTCGCTGGATGTTGCTGTAATAGTACAGGTTCCAGAAGCGGCTTAGTACGCACCGGACCTAGAAAAGGTTGTTCCGGGGCGGGGTTTCTGCCATAGTGAAATCAGAACTGGGGACGAGATGAGACGCAAAGCGCAGCCCAAGTCCGAGCCGGTGATACCCAAGGAACTGCTGGAGCAGGCCAAGCGGGCGATCTCCGAGGATCGGTTGAAGAAAACGGTAAAGTGCTCGGTCTGCGGCACAGAGACTCCCAACAGCGGGTCTGAGCCGCTCTGCTGGGTGTGCCGCCGTCTCAAGATCAGCGCCTGGCGCGATATCGAGCAGCAGATGCCCGCCCAGGAATAGTTTACCGGCTCATTTCCAAACTACATATCAGGAGCAGAGGCGTCCGGCGCGAGCCTTGTGTACTCCGGCCGGCGACCAGATATCGGCGCTACTGCTGCGCCTCGAGAGATTCGGCCACCTGCTCCCATTCCGAGAGCAGCGCCTGCAGATCGGACCGTCTGGAGTCGAGGATTTCCGTCACGCGACGGGTCTCTTCGACGCTGACGAAGTTGGCCAGGGCGGCCTCGCAGTCTGCGATCTCGGCTTCCAGCCGGGCCACGCCCTTTTCGATCGTCTGCTGGCGCTCCTGCATCTGGCGCAGCTTGATCGGATTCAGCCGCTTGTCGGGCGCAGTTTTCACCGCCGGTTGCAGCGCCGCCTCGACTTCTCGTGTCGGCAGCGCGACAGACGGCATCTGCAGATGACCGCCTTCCTTGCGCCACAAGTAGTCTTCATAGTTGCCCGGATACACCGTCACCTGGCCGTTCTCGATTTCGAAGATGCGCGTGGCCAGCCGATCGATGAAGTAGCGATCGTGAGAAACGAAAACTACTGTTCCGGTGAACTCCTGCAGCGAGGTCAGCAGGACGTCCTTCGCCCGCATGTCCAGGTGGTTTGTCGGCTCATCGAGAAGCAGGAAGTTTGACGGCATCATGAGCATCCGCGCCAGGGCATAACGGTTGCGCTCGCCACCCGACAGCACCCCGATCGTTTTGAAGGCGTCGTCCTCGGAAAACAGGAAGCAGCCCAGGATGTTGCGCAGCTCGGTGTTTGTGGCGCGCGGGGCGACGGCCGAGAGATCGTCGAGCATGCGCGCGTTCTGGTCCAGTTCCTTGTACTGGTCCTGAGCAAAATAGTCGGGCTGCGCGTTGTGTCCGAGCACGTAGTCGCCGGTGCTTACCGGCTCCGCGCCGGCCAGAATCTTGATGAGCGTCGATTTTCCGGCGCCGTTTACGCCAACCAACGCTACGCGCTCACCGCGTTCGATGATGAAGTTGACACCGGAAAACACTTCGTGATCGCCGTACCGCTTGGCGACGTTTTTGAACTCCGCGACGATGCGTCCACTCGGCTTCGGCTGGGGGAAGCTGAAGTGGATCGACTTTTCCTCCGGCGGGATCTCGATTCTTTC
>CAYMHP010000335.1:0-6185 GCA_964390225.1 uncultured Solibacteraceae bacterium | reverse complement strand
CGCCGGTGATGTTGTACTCGCCCTTCAGCCGCCGCAGGTATTCCAGTCCTTTGTCGCCGTCGCGCGGATCGAACGAGCCGTTAAGGATGAAACGGTCCGGATGCTTCTGCTTGATGACGTTGTTCTGCTCGGTGGTGTTGAAGCCGGTTTTGTAGAAGTCGGTCAGGTACGTCGGCTGCAAGATGGCGACGTCGTCGGGGCCTTTGACGAAGAGGTCTTCCATCATGCGCTCGTCGCCGTACTTTTCGAACTCGTCGAGTCCCCAGATCGTGTCGGCGGGGCCCATCTTGTGGTAGGCATAGAAGCACTCGATGAAGCCTTTGCCGTACTTGTTGGCCTGATTCTCAGGGCTGCCGTCCCACAGATGCGTGTGACCGTCCACAACGAAGATGTCCCGGCCGTCTTTCGTCCTGTACATCGCGTGAACCTCCGTTTGCCGTCGCCGTGCGCCACATCGCCACGGCGCCTCTCGATCCGTTGTGACCCTTCAAGCAGGTCAACCGCCCGGCGCGCTGTGCTCGGCCACATCTAGACGGAGCGCGACGCCGGGCGCCATTGCGGGTGGACCCCGCGATACGACCTACGCGACGAAATCCTACGAAACGTACGGTTACGCGGCGCCTGATGCGCGACTGTTGGATGCTTGGAGAGCGCCTAGTACGCAATGGTGGCGGCGGGTCGGGCGATGAGCGCACGAGCGATCTCCGTGCTGGCATGCCGGACCTCGCGGATGATGCGGTCGCGCTGGTGCTGGAAGCGCACAGACGGCAGTGAAACAGCGACCGCCGCGACGGGTCGCCAGTCGCCGTGCCGGTCAAGCACGAGCACCGGAGCGCTCACGCAGCACGTTCCAGCGACAAGTCCCTCCAGGTCCAGAGCGAAGCCGGAGTCGCGTACATTGGCCAGCGTGTGGCACAGCGCCATGCGTTCATCGGGAGAGGGGATACCGTCGCCGTAACGCTGGCGCTCGTCCAGATAGCGGTCCAGCGCGTCGGTGCCGGCGAATGAGAGCAGCGTCCGGCCAAGCGCATGGACGTGGCTGGAGCCGGCGTACCCGACGTAGAGACCGGGAATCCGCGCCGCGCCGATATCCTCGACGATAGACTCGATGACGGCGTCACCGTTCTTCCACGCCGCCAGGTACGAGGCGGCGTGAGTGGTGCCTGTCAGGCGCGAGAGCGCCGGACCCGCCGCCATGACAAGTCCGCTGTCAGCCGCCCGGCGTGCGCGGCTGTCGCCCAGGAACGCTGCCTTGGGTCCCAGCCGCACCAGCAGCGTTTGCGGGTCGCGCTCGGCATAGCCCGCTTGCAGCAGCGTGTTGAGGAGGTGGTAGGTGGTGCTGATGTTGAGGTGGAGCTTGCGGCTCATGTTTTTGACGAGCAGCCCATCAGGACACTGGGCGAGGAGATCGAGCGCGTCGAGCGCGCGGCGCACTGAGCGCAGAGTATCGCCTTTTTCTGGAAAGGACGCCTGGCTGTGCATATGGCGTGCCTTCTGCGTCGAGTTCGCGCAACGCACTACTGAAAATACGCACTTCCGCACTACCAGCCGCCGCCAACGCTGGTGCCCGTTAGTGTAGCATCGCGTTTCTCAGCGCCGCAAGACACGTATTTCGCTATTTGAAATCACCTCGACGCTGGCCGGGTCAGTCTTTGACCCACACGCCGGAGACGTTAGAGCGATAGCCCAGCGAGAGATACGTCGCATCTATGAGGCTTTGTCCTCGCGCATTGAGCCCAAGACCCGGCCCCATCCGATTCATGGTGTAGCCGAACGACATCGTTGCCGCAGGGTCGGCGAAGCCCATGGCGCCACCAAAGCCGGAATGGCCGAACGCTTCCTCAGAGAGAATCACGCTGTCGTTCTCGGTCAGATTCGGCTCATGCCGATTGTCAACGGACTTGACGTAGCCGAGCGAGAAGCGAGTCGGCGCCAGGATCGCGGCATCTACGCTGCTGGCCGAGGCGACTGTACTCATGCGCGCAAGGCTGTCGCGGCTGACCAGCGTGACGCCGTTCAGGCTGCCGCCGTTGGCGAGCGGCGCATACATGCCCGCCAGCCCACGAGCGTGAGTGATGCCGCCAGCCGCGCCGATCTCGGCCCCGTGGCCGGAGAGCGAATCGAACCCCGTGCCGTCCTCCAGCCCCGGCAGCATGTAGCCGCCTGTGTTGCCCATCAGTAACGCATGCACCGAGGTCGGGTCTGTCATCATCGCTACGTAGAACGGAATGATCTTGTCGTTCGGGCCGGGTGGGTCGGCAACGAGGATGCGCGCGGTACGCTCTTCGAGCGAGGCGGGCAGCCCGATCCAGAAATCGAGGCCCAGCGGCTCAGCCACCTCTTCACGGAAGAACGTGCCTAGCGACTTGCCGGAGACACGTCGCACCACTTCCCCGACGAGCCAGCCGAAGGTCAGTCCGTGATAGCCATGCATCGTGCCGGGCTTCCAGAACGGTTCCTGCTCCGCCAGCGTCCGCGTCATCAGGTCCCAGTCGAAGAAGGCTCCCTCGGGCAACGGCGTGCGGATGGCCGCGAGGCCTGCCTGGTGGGAGAGCAGCATGGCGACAGTGACGGACTCTTTGCCTGCTTGCGCGAACTCCGGCCAGTAGCGCGCGACCGGCGCATCCAGATCGAGTTGGCCGCGCGAGGCGAGGATGTGAGCGCAGAGGGCCGTTGCCCCTTTGGTGGCCGACCACACAATGCCAACCGTGCCTCGCTCCCAGGGCGTCCGCGAGTCAAGCCGGGCGAGTCCTCCCCACAGATCCACGACGGTCTCACCGCCGAGTGTCACGCAGACGGATGCGCCGACCTCGTCGCGCTCCTGGAAGTTACGCTCGAACTCTTCGGCGACGCGCTGAAATCGAGGATCGCAGAAGCCGCTGATTTCTCCCGTTTTAACCGCTGTCTTGACAGTCGTGAAGCTGGACATACGCCACTCCTCCGTTGCGCACTACGGCAGAGCCAGTACCGGCGCGTGTATCGCACCGGCGCGATATGATTGTCGGGGCGACAATGCCCACGCACGCTACAAGATCGCTATGAGGGGCGCTACAAGGTCACATTCCAAAGCGACAACCGATAATGTGCCGTGCCTTATGGCACAGAGATGGGTGCTCTGGTGAACGCTCTTCGAGGTAAGCGGGCAGCGGGTGTGGTGATGGGGCTGGCGGCAGTTATCCGGCAACGAATCAGGTATAGCATGGGATAGATGAACATTCAAGCGTTGCCAGAGGATTGCGCCTCACCTCAGCGGCGCGGGCGGTTGCGACGCTTCGATCCGCCGCGCTGGCTTCCGCTGCCCTCGCGCGAAATCGGACTCGAAGGCACGGAGGACTCCACCGCCGAAGCGGCGCGTTCCGCCGCTTGCTGTGCTCGCTCGCGCAGCGCCCGCCGCAGCAGCACAAAACCGGCGGCGATGCTGGCCCATTGGACGAGGCCGGGCCGCAACTCGATGGTGAACCGCAGCCGCGTGCCCTGTACGGGAGCCTCGCGACTTGACGAGCGCGCGGACGGCTTAGGCTCCGATGGAACCGCCCGCAATTCTCCCGTTTGACCTGTTGGCTCGGTAGTCTCAGCAGTCTCAGTGGTTTCAGTGGCCTCGGTGGCAATCTCGACCGGCTCGCAGCGCATCTCGAACACGAAGTTCGTCGCGAGCGGCGAGCGAAATGTCGTTTCCCAGACGAAGCGCGTGGGCGGCTCGTAGACCGTCATCCGCATCGGCTGGATGCGTCGCGTGCCGGGTGTCTGTGCGAAGCTCCATTCCAGCCCCGCGCGCGCCAGTCCCTGAGGCGGCGCCTCGATGGCTGCGCCCGCGAACCACGCGCCAGCGTGGCGCGGGTTTGCGAGAAAAGCGAAGGCGACGGCGGGCGTTACCACCGCCGTCGCTTCACCCATGCCGTCCAGCATGTACGGTGTGTCCCCTGCTAGCTTGTCCCCGGTGATGTTACTTCTTCGCACTCGAAGCCGCTCCCACGGCTGCTGGTGTCCGGGCTTCCTGGCGAGGTCCTCGCACGCGGCGGACCAGCAACAGCGAGCCAAAGATCACGAGACTGGCAAAGGAGATAATGGTGGCGATGCCGGGCTGCGGGAACGGCACCCGGCTCGACAGATGCGTGAGCGAGAAGAGGCCGTTGAAGCCGGAGAGCGCCAGCGAGAAGATCCAGAACGTCAGCAGCACGATGAAGCCGATCAGCCCCAGGAACCGCAGTGAGTTCTCCGCGACACGCCAGTTGAAGATCAGCAGCGTCAGCGAGAAGACGATGGAGAAGACGGCCACCGCGCCCCAGAGCAGGGCCAGCGCGATTGCTTGGTACTGCTGGCCGCTGGAGAGCAGCCCCTGCACGGTCTGGTAGTCCAGGCAGGAGGGCTGGCCGCAGGTGCGCTGGTCGCTGAGGACGTGCAGGTAGAACTGGATGTCGCGCGAAGCCGCCGCCACGGCGATCACGCCGAGCAGAATCAGCAGTGGCCAGACCGCGTTGCGCAGCGAAAGCGCCAGGTTGTCAGTCGCCACACGGACGCGCCGGTTGAGGGCACTGCGCAGCGTGTTGAGGACGGTCAGGCTGACCTGCTCCGAGACGGACTCCGTATTCGTCTCGTCCTGCTCGCCAGCAGCAACTGGATTGAGCTGCGGCTCGTTGACGCCGCCGACGGCGCTGAGGCCGCTGAGGGTCGCGGAGAGCGCCAGGATGATGAGGCCTAGCGGCAGGTAGACGAGCGCCTGGATCAGGTCAATGAACGTCAGCGTCGGCGGGTCGGCGAGGCCGCCGCCCGGCTGCGTGCAGTGGCCGAGAGGCCACGCGACGGTGCAGTTCGTCACGTCCACGTTGATGTTGAGCAGGTGCGAGAAGCCGCTGATGACGCTGTCGCGGAAGATCACGGACAGCAGCAGCGTCAGCACCGCGGCGGCGATCAGGTCGCCGGAGACCAGCTCGGACATCGAGGGCATCTCTTCCGGCGGCACCATGCGGCGAATCGTGCTCTCGCTGGGATTCGTGCTGAGGTCAATCTCGACGTGCATCGCCGGTGGCAGGCCGCGAGCGCGCCGTGCCCAGCGGCGAATCGTATCTACCCAGAAGATGGCAAGCACCAGGAAGTTGATGAGGGTATAGGTCCAGGGATTGTTGCCGATCTGAGGAATGCGGATGTTGAGCAGTTGTCGCAGGAAATCCTGCAAAAACTGCTGGAGCGCCAGGTTGTAATAGTAGACGAGGCCGACGAAGATGATGCAGAAAGTCGTCACGATCAGCGTCGCCGTGAGCTGGCGCCGCAGCCGCTGGTTGCGCAGGATGGAGATTTGCAGTGTCATGATAAGCGCGCAGAACCAGAGGTACAGGGGCCACGGCTGATGGAAGACCTTGCGGGTGAAATCCGGCTCGAAGAGCGGCGACCCGACCTGCTGCCCGGAGAGGTCGCGGAAGCCGAGGAAGCCGCTGACCATGAATGCGACAACGCCGGTGAGCGCCAGGACGACCACCAGCCAGACGGGATACTGGACGAGAAACGTCCGTCGTTTCTCGTCGTAGAGATCGGTAATCGCTTGCGGGCCGTTCAGTCCGCTGGAAGGTTCTGGCATGCGTCACTCCTGAAGAACTCACCCCCTGGCCTCGCTCCTCTCGGATGGAGGAGGCCAGAGGCTTCAGTTGGTCAGGCCAGCCGGAAGCTAACCTATCGTGTAGCACCAATCGGTACTACGTAGCAGGGTGTGAAATGCTAACTATGCTCGCTCGACGTCGGCGCGGATGTATGGTTGCCGCCAGCATCAGTATCAGTTCCGGGCATGGCATGGGTCGCATTTGGGTCGGGAGCGGAAGACCGCGCCGCGACACTCGCGCCGACCGCGATGGGCATCTCCGCTTGCGGCGCCGCCGCCGGCTGGACGCTCGGACCGCGCATGCGCCGGAACAGTAGCAGCGAGCCGAAGATCAGCAGCGCCGCTGCCGAGATGTAGGTCGGTGAGCTGGGTGGGTTGAACGGATTGCGTTCCAGGGCGTGTGTCTGGATGAGCAACTGGTTCACAGCGAAGAGCGCTAACGAGAAGATCCAGAACGTCAGCAGCAGCACGAAGCCGATCAGGCCGATGAAGCGCAGCGTGTTCTCGGCGACGCGCCAGCGGAAGAGCATCAGCGCGGCAGAGAAGACGACGCCGAGGAGCGCCAGCAGACCCCAGCCAATGGCGGGTAGCACAT
>CAYMHP010000334.1:2639-6214 GCA_964390225.1 uncultured Solibacteraceae bacterium | reverse complement strand
CGCCTCGATCTCCATCACCCGCTCCGGCGTCAGCAGAACCTCCGCGCCGTCCAGATGCGAGCGGAACCGGACACCGGAGTCTGTCACCTCGCGCAGATTGCCGAGGCTGAAGACCTGGAAGCCACCACTGTCGGTCAGGATTGGGCGCGGCCAGCGCATGAATCCGTGCAGGCCGCCGAAGTGGGCGACCAGATCCGGACCGGGTCGCAGCAGCAAATGGTAGGTATTCGAGAGCACGATGCTGGCGGCGATGCGTTCCAGGTCGTCAGGGCCGACCGCTTTCACGGTGGCATGTGTGCCGACCGGCATGAAGACCGGCGTCGGCACGTCGCCATGCGGCGTATGGACGATGCCGGCCCGCGCTCGTGTATTGCTGTCACGAGCGATGATGTCAAAGCGCAGCGCCTGGCCTGGCGGCAGCGCGGACCCCGCGCCGGCTGAATGGACGCTGGAGGTGGTAGAATTGTTCGGCATGATTCGCTTCCTGAACGCGCGGAGAAAACAAGTCTGCATATTGTACGCCGAATTGTACGCCGGTGGAGCGGCCTCGCGCGACATTTAGGAAGCGGCTTCGCGCGTTCCAAAAGCAAGGGATTGCAAAGCGTGGAGCAATCGTGTATTCTTTGCTCGGTTATGAGCGGGTTTCTCATCGGCGAGTCCAAGGGGCGGAGGGCCGCGACGCATGCGGCGGATTAGCTACCGGGCGAGGCACCGTGCGAACCGGCCAGACCAGTGTCAACGGGGACGGCATTCGAGGAGGTCCATGGCCGATGTACGAAGACAAGACGTTACAGTGCCGTGAGTGCGGTCAGGAGTTTATCTTCAGCGCGGGTGAGCAGGAATTCTACCAGCTCAAGGGGCTGCTCAACGAGCCGGGACGCTGCCCGGACTGCCGCACGCGGCGGCGCGCGCAAATGTCGGCGGAGCGTTCTGGTGAGCGTGGTCCGCGCGAAATGCACACTATCGTCTGCGCCGAGTGCGGCGCTGAGGATCAGGTGCCGTTTCTGCCGCGGAACGACAAGCCGGTGTATTGCAGTAGCTGCTTCGAGCGTGTGCGCGTGCGCCGATAGACGAACTCATCGCCACGCGCGGTGAATGTCCACACGGTCCATCGCGGCCGGGAGGCAGCTTCCGGCCGTTTTGTGCTGCGCGGCTACCCTGTCCATCTGCTCGGGGCTTTCTGTGGCTATCCACACGACACGACACGGCACCGCATCTCGTTCGTTGTGCCTAATGGGGTGGTTTGTGCGCGGAGCGCGACGCCTGGTGGTACGGTAGCGGGAAAGCGGCGCCGCCGGTGCTTTGACCGGGGCAAGGGCAGGAGGAGTAGGCAGGCATGACGTCGTTGCGCCTGAACGGTAGGAATCGAAGCTGGTTACGCGGACTCGCCTGGCGTGGACAGCGCGTTAGTGTCCTAGCGGCGTTTTGCGTGGGCATCATGTTGATCGGCGCGTACATGCTGGCGCTTGCGCCTGGCGCCGGCGCGGACGGGCGCCCTCCGGGCGGACGCTTCAGCGACCCGGTTGTTCGTGCCGTGGATATCGCCCAGCCGTCCATCGTTCGCATCGCCGCGATCTACTCCGCGCGTGTCACCCTGACACTCTGCGGGCAGGATGTCAGCTTACCAGCGAGCGGTGGCGGCTACACACTTGGCGCGACCGGCTCGGGCGCGTTCGTCAGCGCGAACGGCGATATTCTCACCGCCGACCACGTCGTGGACGTGCCGAAAGACCTGCTCGACCAGGCGATCTTCCAGGAGCCGACCTCGTCCTCGGACATCGCGAACCTATTGAACACGAATCCCAACTGCCACCTGAGCCAGCCAATTAGCGCGAACGACGTCGCCGCCGGGTACGTGCAGTACGCAGGCATCCCCTACGCCGTCCACTACTCATCGCCGCGCCGTCTGGTATGGCAGAGCACGGCCTTCACCGGCCCGGTCTCGAACACGTCCCAGAGCAGCACGCTTCAAGGCCTGCTGGCGGCGCCGTACCATGAAGCGACGGTGGTGAGCTCTAGCTCGGTCAACGACAACGATGTCGCCATTGTCCACGTGGACATGAGCGACACGCCCAATATTCAGCTCGACAATTCGGCGGCGGTGGCTGTTGAAGACCAGCTCACCATCATCGGCTATCCCGGAAACGGCGACGTGACGGACGATGGCACCGACCTGCTCACGCCGTCGGTCAACATCATTTCCATTAGCGCGGTCAAGTCGAACGACAACGGCGAGCAACTCATCCAGGTGGGTGGCAACGTCGAGCATGGCGATAGCGGCGGGCCGGCGCTCGATGCGCAAGGGCACATTGTCGGCATCGTCAGCTTCGGCTTCGTGGGCCCGAACTCTCCGGGCAGTACAGCCTTCTTGCGCTCCAGCAACAGTGTACGGTCGCTCATCTCGGCGGCGAGCCTCAATACCACGCCTGGTCCGTTCGAGCGAGCGTGGGAAGCGGCGTTCGCCGATTACGCCGCATCGTACAGCGGGCACTGGCACGCTGCCGCCCGCGCGCTGGACGATCTCAGCGCGCACTATCCCAATTTCAAGGGTATCCAGCAGTACAAGGACTATGCTGACTCGGCCGCCGCTGTGGAAGCGCCAACGTCATCCCTGGCGACGCAGACTGTAGAGCTTGCGGGCGGTGCCGCCGCGCTACTGGCCCTTATCGTCGTCGTCGCGACACTGTTGCTCATGCGGGCACGCAAGCGCAACCGCCAGCCCGCTTACGCCGTTGTCAGCCAGGCGCTACCCGACGGCGCCGCGTATCCGTATGCCTACGGGGCACCTGGCTACGGCCCTCCTTCTCAGCAATTCGGCGGGTACGGACGGCCCAGCACGTACGGATCCTTGGCGGGACTAGTGGGACCGGCTCCAACTCCAGTTCCGGCTCCGGGCAGTTCGGGCGGATGGCCACACGCTGGCGGCAACGGTTTCATGCTCTCGCAGCCGATGGGATCGCCGCCGGCCCCGCAAGCTTCGGAAAGTCCTTCGGGCAGCCGCTTTGACGCACCTATGGGGCGCATGCCCTCAGACGTAGGCTACCCGCCCGCTGGGGTGACCACAAACGCGCCGGTGGTGTCGCATGCGAGCCAGAACGGCAATGCGTTCGCGCCGGGCGCGGGAGCGGCGCCATCAAGCAGCATTGGATTGCCGGACCCGTCACGGTCCGCCGGTGGCTTAGTCGCGAGCGCCGCGAGCGCCCCTATCAGTAGCACTTCACCGTTCCAGGGCTACTGTAGCAACGGCCACCCAATGCCCGCGGACGAGCGCTACTGCGCCCAGTGCGGAGCGCCGCGCTGGTCCGCCCCAGGCTACTATGAAGGGAGCTACCCCGGCCAACGGTAGGACTACCTGCCGCCGCTCGCTCGATACGATGGTGTATCATGGCGCAGGAGCTTGGTGAGTGAGCTCCGCGGAGGGGAAGCAATGGAGCAGGAGTCGCCACTGTCGGCGCTGGCGAAGATGGTGACCGCAACCCGTGGACGCGGGCTTGTGGCGCGGCTGGTTGTGCGCAACAGCGAGCGGTTCGGCCTGGTGCATCTGTATTTTGAGCAGGGCCATCTGATTCACGTCG
>CAYMHP010000334.1:0-2629 GCA_964390225.1 uncultured Solibacteraceae bacterium | reverse complement strand
GCCGCCTACCTCAGCACGCGCTTTTTGATGCGCTATTTCGAGCAAGGTCGGCTGATCCATGTAGAAGGTCACATAGGTGACCCCGTCCGCAGCCTTGGCGACCTCGGCACATGGCGACAAGGCAACATCCGTCAGGATTCGGCGGTATTTGCCGGCAAAACGGTCGTGTTTGACCCCCGGCTCGACGCCGCCCTGGATGCCGCACTACAGGCGCTGACTGCACGGGGTGTGGTGGAAGCACCAGGCTCTGGCGCCTTGCTATTCGAAGCACCGGCGCCGCCAGTGGCGCCGGTACCGCCCGTGCCACCCGTGCCACCGTTGCCTCAAGCGGGCTCGTGGCCGCGTCGCTCATCACAGCCCCAATCGGCAGGTACAGGTGGGCTGCCGCCGCTCTCTCGGACAGTCGCGGCGCATGCCGATACGCCGAATACGCCGACGGGGCTCGCCCAGCAAGCGCGCCTGACTCCTCCGCAGTGGCAGCTCGTGGCGCTGGTAGTGAGACAGATGGTGGAGAAGGTGGACCAGCTCGCGGGCGCCGCAATGGCGGAGTCGCTGTTGCGGCAATCGCTAGCGCATGCCGCCCGTTCCAACCCGCTCCTGCACGACCTGGAAGTCGAGAGCGATGGGTGGCTGAAAGAGACGTGGGAAACCGCGATGACGAGCCACGCAGCAGAGGATGTGGCGGAAGCGATGGCCGCGCTGTTGACGAATTTCGAGCTGCGCAGCGCCAGCCTGATCGGCAAAGATCGCGCGCATCACGTGCTCGCATCCACGGCCGAACCGTATCGTGCCGCGCTCGCGCAAATGGGCCTCGACGTCGCCGGTTGAGCAACTCTCACGCTTGCGGAAACCTGACACGGCAGCTACAGTATAGATAGTAGCTGTGCTTTGTATAGTCACTCGCCGTGCGCGACGAAGAGACGGCGGAGCATTCATGCATGGAGGAACCGATGGCGGTTACGCGTGAGCGATTCGACCAGGGGATGACGTACGACGCCTTCAAGGAGCAGATGACGCGCAATCAAGAGCGATTCGCCGCCAACGAGCGCGGGTTCACGCTCGACGACGCCGATAGGGAGGCGTTCCTGGCGCTGCCTCGCTCGCTGAACGTGTTGGTGCTGGCAGAGGACTGGTGCGGCGACGTGATAGACAATCTGCCCGTCCTGGGCCGCATTGCCGCGGAGAGCGAAAAGCTCAACCTGCGCATCTTCCTACGGGATCAGAACCTCGACATCATGGACCAGTACCTCAAGGACGGGCAGTTCCGCTCGATCCCTGTCTTCGTCTTCTTTGACGACGACTTCCGCGAGATTGGCCACTTCATCGAGCGCCCGGCGAGTGTGACGGAGCGCCGCGCAGAGCAGCGACGCGAACTGCACGCTCAGCACCCGGAGTTTGGCTCCCCAGACACGCCAATCAGCCAACTTCCCGAGGACATGCGCGTTCAGTTGATGGAGGCGCTGGCTGGCACCCGCGAGGCGACCAAGCCGGACGACAACGCAGACGTCGTGCGGGAGGTGCGCGAGATCGTCGCGGGCGTGCGAGCATAAACGCCGCGCGGCGCGAGCTGGATACGCATGGGGCCGGGCCGTGGCAGTGGCGCCACGGTCGGCCCCATGCTGGTGAGAGACGGAGAGAATGAGCAACGCTATGGCGAAACATTTGGTAAAGGTGACGATTGCGTACTGCGCCGAGTGCGGGTATGAGCCGCAGACGCTCGCGCTGGCGGAGGCGCTGATGAAACAGTTCCGCGACGAGCTCTCGGAGATTGAGCTGATCCCCTGGCACGAGGGCTCGTTCGACGTTACTGTGGATGGCGAGCTGGTCCACTCGATGTTTCGTGAGGGTGGCTTCGCGGATCACGGCGTCGTATTCGACGCCGTGCGCCGGCATCAGGCTACCCCCGCGACGGAAGCCGCCCCTACTATCTAGATTGTGGTTCCGGCGCAGGATCGTAGCGCCTTCCCGGTCAGCTATCTTGTTCGCCGTAGCCGGTCGGGTGGCGCTGCCGCCACTCCCACGCGCTACCTAAAATGTCCCGCAGGTCGGCGTAGCGCGGCGACCAGCCCAGCTCCTGCCGAATGCGCTGCGAGCCGGCGACTGTTGCCACCTGATCGCCCTCGCGGCGCGGTAGCTCTTGCACGGACAGCGGCTTGCCTGTGACGGCGCGCGTCGCCTCGACCACCTCGCGCACCGAGTAGCCGTTGCCATTGCCAACGTTGTAGATACGCAACCCCGGTTCGATGCGCGTGAGCGCCAACAGGTGCGCCTGCGCGAGGTCTACGACGTGAACGTAATCGCGAACGGTTGTGCCGTCGCGGGTGGGGTAGTCGGTGCCGAAGATCTTGACGGGCGAGCCGTCGGCTGCCGCCCGGAGCACCAGCGGGATCAGGTGCGTCTCCGGGTCGTGACTCTCTCCGTTGCGCTCAGTTGCTCCCGCCGCGTTGAAATAGCGCAGCGAGGTCGCGGCCAGGCCGTGCGCGGGCGCGATCCAGCGCAGCATGCGCTCGACCATCAGCTTCGACTCCCCATACGGATTCGTCGGCTGGGTCGGCTCGTCCTCGCTGATGGGTAAGCGGTCGGTATCACCGTAGAGCGCGGCGGTGGAGCTGAACACGATGCGCTTGAC